>DATCGU010000036.1:0-3727 GCA_036508735.1 Gemmatimonadaceae bacterium | reverse complement strand
GCTGCATGGGAACAACAACGAAACGCCGCTGGTGCCCGCATCAAATGGATGTTCACAACCGACAAGGCCCGCGCCAAAATGGGCCGCGCCTATCCCGTCACGGCCAAAGAGTCATAATCACTGTGCCGAGGTACTAGCAGGCTATCCGTACATCGTTGTCTTACATTCGCAGCGGCTCTTGCAGCAACAAGCGCGGCGTTTACTCCACCGGTCGTTGCTGCCGACCTGCCGGTCAGAGCCCCACCCGACCCGGTCGTAGCTCCGTCCTGGACCGGCTTCTACTTCGGCGGCCACGGCGGCTGGGGGTGGGGCAACACCCACATCTCAGACCCCGTCTTCAGCCCGACGTTCGATCCGATCGAGGCGACATATAATGGGCCGCTTGCCGGCGGCCAGCTCGGGGCGAACTTGCAATACGGCAATTTCGTCTTTGGGGCGGAGCTCGACGGCTCCTGGACCTTCGTGCGGGGTAACACCAACCGTAACCAGTCGATCATCACCTCCTCCACCAACAACGCCATCGATTTTCGGGCGCTGGTGACCGGAACGGGGCGTGTCGGCTACGCCATGGGCTCCTGGCTGGCCTATGCCAAGGCCGGGGGTGCGTGGGCCGACTTGGACATCACGACCCAATTCATGGTGCAACCCACCACCTATCACCGAACCCCGTTCGGCGCAGTGGCGGGAGCCGGCATCGAAGTGGCCTTCCTGCGAAACGTCTCCGCCACGCTCGAATACAACTTATTCTACTTCCCGACCGATCACCTTGTGTATGCGAGCCTGAACACGACCTCCAGCCTCGACCACGTCGTCCAGGTGGTGAAGGCAGGCATCAACGTGCGCTTCGGCGGCGACCCTAATCTCCCACGCTAATTCGCCCCCACACCCGAAAACAGACATCACCCGCAGTTTTGGAGATACAACCATGTGGACTTCAATCAAATCAGTGCACCTCGTCATTGCACGCCGTACCGCACGCTCGATCGTATCAGCCGTCATCGCGACGTTCGCCGCAATGATCGCAACACCGAGCCACGCCGCTCCGGTAGAATTCGTCAGGATCTGTTCGCTGTACGGAGCCGGCTTCTTCTTCATTCCCGGCACCGACACCTGCACGAGCGCGCGCCAGATCGTGGACAATCAGTTTGCGATCGCGCGGTTGAACACCCTGAGCGCCACCGGCACCGCGATGGCTGCCTCGCTGGTCGCGCCGTGGCTGCCGACCGGCACCAACTACGCCATCTCGAACCATTGGGCCGCCTTCGACGGGCAGAACGCCGCCGGATTCTCGGGCCTGATGCGGCTCTCGGGCAACTTGGTGTTTTCGGCCGGATTTGCCGCAGGCCTGGATCGCGGTCGCCTGCTCTCCTTGTCCGACCGCACGCAGACTGAATTCGGCACGTCCGTGCCGGCTCAATCCTGGAGCGACATCCGCGGCCTCGGCCGCGCGGGCTTCATGTACGCATGGTGACGCCGCCGGCGCCTGCCTTCTCGCAACCATTGCATCGTTTTTTCGAAAGGTCACTGACATGACAATCTCAATCGAACGTTCGGCGCGCCTCTGGCTCGCTCATGCCGCCGCCATCGCCGCAACTCTGACTTTCTTTCCGCTATCCACGTCTTCGGCGGTTGCCGCCGATATGCTTGCGCAGCCGCGCCCGCCAGTCGTGGCGGCCCCGCTCTGGACCGGCTTCTACATTGGTGTCCACGGTGGTGAAGGGTGGGGCCGCAGCCGCCTCGAAGACCCGGACTTCGAGATCACGTACCTGCCCGTCATTGTCAAATCGAGTGGCTGGCTCGCCGGCGCCCAAATGGGAGCCGATTGGCAGTTCGGCAGCGTCGTCGTCGGCGGTGAGCTCGACGCGTCCTCGGCGTCGGTGAAAGGCAGCACCGCTCCGGATCCGGCGTTCTTTTTGTCCGGCCTCTCCGCGAGCTACCGTGCGCTGGCAACGGGCACCGGCCGCGCGGGTTATGCAGCCGGTAACTTCCTGGGCTACGCCAAAGCCGGCGTTGCCTGGGCGAACGTCGACTACAAGAGCGCACTCGGTACCCCGTTCCCGATCGAGGTCGACCACCAGCGGACCGGCTTAACGGCCGGCGCGGGTCTCGAAATGGCGCTGCTCGGCAACCTCTCGGCCAGGCTCGAATACGACTACATCTATTTCGGCGCGGCCGCGATCGACCTGCGCACCCGACGTAATCCCAGCAATGTCGATCACGAACTCCACCTCGTGAAGCTCGGCCTGAACTGGCGCGTCAATGGCGACTTCGCACGCTACTGAGCAAAGCCAGTGTCATCGACTCATCGGAGACAATCATGTGGACATTAATCAAAGCAACACACCTCGTCGTTGCGCGCAGGGCACGAGCGATCGTCGCAGTCGCTGCGTTTACCCTCATGACCGCCTCGCCGAGCCACGCGGCGGTGGAATTCATGAGGGTTTGCAGCCTCTACGGCGCTTCCTTCTTCTTCATTCCCGGCACCGACACCTGCACGAATGCGGGCCAGATCGTGGAAGACCAGTTTGCGGTCGCACGCGCACTGACCCGCGCCGCGACCGGCACGGCGATGGCCGCCTCGCTGGTCAATCCATTCTTGCCTGACGGCACCAATTACGCGATCTCGACCCACTGGGCTGTCTTCGACGGCTCCGTCGGGTTCGCGGGACTGATACGGCTGTGGGGCAATCTGGCGTTATCGGCTGGGGTCGCCGTCGGTCTCGATCGCGGCCGGCTGCTCTCGTTGTCCGATCGCACGCAGACTGAGTTCGGCACGTCCGTGCCGGCGCAATCCTGGAGCGACGTACGCGTGCTGGGACGCGTGGGCCTTCAGTATTCGTGGTGAGGCCAGGCGGCGGCAGCCGCCTGGGCCTCGGGGTGGAGTAAGCGTTACCCGGATGGAGCGTAGCGACATCCGGGTAACCTTCCGTTGCTCCCTTCGGAAGAAGCCTGCGGAGGATCAGGACCCGCGGGCGTTCGCAACCGTCGTTACGGCAAGGACGATGTCGGCTTTGGGTCCGACCGGTTGAGCCGGCACCCCGAAGGCCGACGCAAATTCAGGGCATTGGCAGCGCCGCGATCGGCCCTCGCCGCTATCCGCATCCGGTTACGTGCTTGCAGTCCCGTCCTAGCGCTGCGCAATGTCGCCTTTCGCCCATTCGGCGCGCGTGCGTTCACGAAAACTCTCAAACCTTCCCTGTGCGATGGCATCCCGGATGTCGTGCATCAGGCGCTGGTAATACGCGATATTGATTTCCGACAGCAGCATCGCCCCCAGGGTCTCGCCCGACTTCACGAGGTGATGCAGGTAGGCGCGCGAGTAGCCGCGCGCCGACGGCCACGGGCTCTCCTCGTCGAGCGGCCGCGGATCGTCGGCGTGGCGGGCGTTGCGCAGATTGATCTGACCGAACCGCGTGAACGCCATCCCGTGACGTCCGTTGCGCGTCGGCATCACGCAATCGAACATATCGATGCCGCGCGCGACCGCCTCGAGCATGTCTTCGGGCGTACCGACACCCATTAGATACCTCGGACGATCCCGCGGCAGGATCGGCGCAACCTCGTCGATCATCGCAAGCATCACCGATTGCGGTTCGCCGACGGCGAGGCCGCCGATCGCGTAGCCATGAAAGCCGATCTCGACCAGGCCCCGCGCGCTGGCGTGGCGGAGTTCAGGCACGTCACCGCCCTGGGCGATGCCGAACAGCATGTATCCCGGCAGCGCCGT
>DATCGU010000035.1:0-2685 GCA_036508735.1 Gemmatimonadaceae bacterium | reverse complement strand
CATACCCATCTAAGAAATAACGGCCTTCCTTCTTGAGTAACGGAAGATACCCACCGAAATCCTAGATGTTACCTGCCGTACTCAACGGCCGCTTTGGATCAGAATTTCGAAGGTCTCCTTCTGGCCGGCACCTGCCTTTCGCCTCGGCTGTATCCCACGTCGTAACGCTGCGTAACATGCTCCGTCACGGCGCGTTGCGGTAGATCTTTCCCCGCGCGCGCACAGGTTCGAGCAGCGACAAATCGCCTTGCACGACTTGGTATCCCTTCGGGTACGGCGGGCGCGCTTCCAGGCCCAGTCCCTCGAGTACGCGGTCGTGCTGGTAGTAGCAGGCGAGCGTTTCCATCGACAGGCGGCTCATGAACGACGGCTCCCGCGCACGCATCTCCTCGATCAGGGACTTTCGCTCGTGTTCCTCCAGTTCGGCGAACCCCCGCGCAAACCGCTCACGCGAGCGCCGGTCGAGTTCCTCCAATTCCTGGCACACCACGGGCAAGGCGTCCGGCGCCTCGGCGAACAGGTAGGCGGGCACGCCGACCTCGGCGGCACCCGGCATGCGGCCGTCGGCACTTGGCGGCACGATCATGTTCAGCACGATATCCAGGGTTGCGCGCTGCCCGGATGTGAGCGGCTGGCCGGAATCAGCGATGTCGACGCGATCGGTGGTCATGATCACTCCTCAATCGAACAGGTTGGCAAGGCGCTGCTTCATCGCATCGGCGATGTACAGCGCGACGGCCTGGATGGTCGGCGTCGGGTTGACGCCGCCCGAGGTTACGAACACGCTGCCGTCGACGATGAACAGGTTCTTCACGTCGTGGCTGCGGCCCCAACCGTTGACGACCGAGCGTTCGGGGTCCTCGCCCATGCGTGCCGTGCCCAACAGGTGCCAGCCCGTCTGCCGTACCGGGCCTTCGCCGTATGCGTCCCAGGCGCCGGCGGCCTTCATCACCTCGGTGCCGCGCTCAAGCCCGTGGCGCAGCATCCGCTCAGTGTTCTCGCTCAGCCGGTAGGTGATCTTCGGCGCCGGAATGCCGTTTGAGTCGGTCAGCGTCGGGTCCAGCGTGACCATGTTGCATTCCTCGGGAAGGTCTTCGCAGCAGATCCCTACGCCGATCGAGCGGCCGAATCGGCGGGCGAACGCCTCGTGGTGGCCCGCACCCCACGGGATGTCGCCACGAGCGACGCCCATGCGTGCGGTCGCGACCGGGCCAAGGCCGCGGGTGATCTGCATGTTGTAGCCGCGCACGAAACCGCGGCTTCGGTCGGTCTCGTAGAATTGCTGGCTCAGGATGCAGCAGGAGAGCGGGCCGCGGTGCGAATCGAGGGGTGCATCGAATGCGCCCCGCACCATGCCCCAGGGATGGATCATCAGGTTCTTGCCGACCAGCCCGGAGCGATTCGCCAGGCCGTCCGGGAAGCGTGCAGACCTGGAATTAAGCAGCAGCCGCGGGGTACCTACCCCGTTGCAGGCCAGGACGACCACCTCCGCGCGCTGCAGATGCTCGACACCGCGCTCGTCGTAGTAAACGACGCCGGTGGCCATGTCGTTGTCGTCGACCAGGATCTCGCGCACCCGGCAGCGCGTGCGCAGCTGCACGCCGGCGCGCCGCGCGAGCGGCCAGTAGGTGATGTCGGCGCTCCCCTTGGCGCCCTGCGCGCACCCGGCCTTGCACGGCCCCAGGTTCACGCACGCTGCGCGGCCTTCGTACTCTTGGGTGGCGATCGCGGTGTCCGAGGGCCACCAGTGCCAGCCGAGCGCATTGAACCCGCGTGCCATGGTCTCGCCGGCGAGGCCGAGCGGCACAGGCGGCAGAGGCGGCTCGTGCGGCGGGTAGGCCGGGTCGCCGGCCAGGCCGGCAACCCCCATCTGGCGGTCGTTCAGCGCGTAGAACGGTTCGAGACTCGCGTAATTTATCGGCCAGTCGTCGGCGACGCCGTCCAGAGACCTGACGCGGAAGTCCGATGGATGAGGGCGCGGAAAGTGCGCCGCATACAGGATCGTGCTGCCGCCCACGCCATTGAAGTTGACCACCGAGATCGGTGAGTCGTCGTCGTTGATGGGGTAGTCCTCCGGTCTGCGACGTACGTTCGGATTTGGGGAGAACTCGCGATCCATGCGCACTTCCCAGTCGCGCCGGGTGCTCGGATAATCGGCCGGATTCACCCAGTCGCCCTGCTCCAGGCACAAGATGCGCATCCGCGTCTCGGCCAGACTCCAGGCAAGAGCCGCGCCCGAGGCGCCGGCGCCGATGATGAGCACGTCGACATCTGTCGTCATTGCAACGTCCCTGATGAAAATCGGATCACGAAAGTCGAAAGTGACTGGGCCTCAGCCGGTGATGCCGATCTGCCAGGGCACGAACTCATGATCGCCCAGGCCCAGTTCCTCGCTCTTGGTCTTCTCGCCCGAGGCGGTGCGCAGGATGAGCTGGAAGATCTGTTCCCCCATCTCGTCCATGCTCGCCGTGCCATCGAGGATCTGGCCGCAATTGATATCCATGTCCTCCTCCAGCTTGAGATACATCGGCGTGTTGGTGGCGAGCTTGATCGAAGGCGAAGGCTTGCAGCCGAAGGCCGAGCCGCGGCCGGTGGTGAAGCACACCACGTTGGCGCCACCCGCGATCTGCCCCGTGGCCGATACCGGGTCGTAGCCCGGCGTATCCATGAACACGAAGCCCTTCT
>DATCGU010000034.1:0-7617 GCA_036508735.1 Gemmatimonadaceae bacterium | reverse complement strand
CGCACTCCACTCATCCCCCCGCACCAAACCCCCGCATCCCGCACTCAACCCTTGCCGTTGGCAGAGAACCTCCGTACCCTCTGCCCCGCATGCCATCGTCCCGGTCCCGCCACTTCCCCTGGGCTTCCTGGCCCACCAAGGAGCTCCTGCAGCTTCGCATCAAGGACCTCGGCGTCAGCATCGAGGGCACTTGGCTGGAGGATTGCGTCAACGCCCTGTACGCCGAGCTCGACGCCCGTGACCTGCGCGTGCACCCCCATGTTTGGATCAGCGATGAGTGGTTCTCTCCCGGCAATGTGCCGGGCATTGCCGTGCCGTTCTACCTCACGCATCCGCACCTGATGAAGCTCGAGCGCTCCCAACTGCTCGAGGTTGAGGGCGGCACCTATGGCGAATGCATGCAGATCCTGCGGCACGAGTGCGGCCATGCCATGCAGCACGCCTTTCATCTGCACCGGCGGCGCGAGTGGCAGCGACTCTTCGGCCGGTCGTCCATCAAGTATCCCGAGTCGTACCGGCCGAATCCGGCCAGCAAGAAATTCGTCCAGCACCTGCGTCGCTGGTACGCGCAAAGCCACCCCGACGAGGACTTCGCCGAGACCTTCGCCGTCTGGCTGGCGCCGCGTTCCGATTGGCGGCGGCGCTACGCTGGCTGGCCCGCCTTCCAGAAGTTACAGTATGTCGACCGCCTGATGAAGGAACTCGCCGGGGCAAAGCCGCTGGTGA
The DNA here is from genome assembly GCA_036508735.1 of Gemmatimonadaceae bacterium. Lineage (GTDB taxonomy): Bacteria > Gemmatimonadota > Gemmatimonadetes > Gemmatimonadales > Gemmatimonadaceae > PNKL01. Next base: position 6,891 of record DATCGU010000034.1, on the reverse strand, counting down.
CCACGCGTACCGTCGTCGATCCGGCGCGCATGCTCACCCGTACGTTGTTTGAGCACTACACCTACCGTCGCGCCGTCTATTCGGTGGAACATCCCAAGACCTACGACGAGGACCTGGTGCGCCTCTTCTCCAATGCCCCGCGCAGCCGCGAGCGCGAAGCCGCCGGCACCTTCCTGCGCCGCCATCGCCGCGAGATCCGCCGTGTCGTCTCGCGATGGACCGGCGAGTACCAGTTCACGCTTGATCAGGTCCTGAGCGACATGATCGGCCGCTGCCGCGAGCTCAAGCTCCGCGTGACCGGCCGCGAACGGCAGTTGCTCACCGATTTCATGGTCCTGCTCACCGCCCGCACCATGGAGTTCCTCTCCAAGCACGGCCGCCGCGACTGGATTGTCGTATGAAGAAGGTCCGCGTCCTCGCCCTCATGCACCCGCAACTGGTGCCTCCCGACTCGCTCGAGGGGCAGACCGACAAGGACATCAACACCTGGAAGACGGAGTTCGACGTCGTCAGCCAGCTCCGCGGGTGCGGCCACGAGGTGCGCCCGCTCGGCGTCCAGTTCGAGCTGGCTCCCGTCCGCGACGCCGTCGAGTCGTTCCAGCCGCACGTCGTCTTCAACCTGCTCGAGGAATTCCACGGCGAGGTGGTCTTCGACCATAACGTCGTCAGCTACCTCGAACTGCTCCGCGTCCCGTACACGGGGTGCAATCCACGCGGCATGATCCTTTCGCGCGGCAAGGCGTTGTCCAAGAAGCTGTGCAGCTACCACCGCATTCGCGTGCCGGAATTCGCCGTCTTTCCCATGGGACGCAAGGTGCGGCGTCCGTCGCACATGCAGTACCCGCTCATCGTCAAGTCGCTCATCGAGCACGCCTCCGTCGGCATCGCCAAGGCATCCATCGTCGATTCCGACGAGAAGCTCACCGAGCGCGTGCGCTTCGTCCACGAACGCATCCGCACCGACGCCATCGCCGAGCAGTTCATCGACGGCCGCGAGATCTACATCAGCGTCATCGGCAACGAACGGCTGGTCGCCTTCCCGGCGTTCGAGCTCGTCGCCGAGAAGCGCGGGGCCGATGAACCGCTTATCGCCACCGCGCGCGCCAAGCACGACATCGAGTACCAGGAGCGCCACGGCATCGACATTCGCCCCGCCGACCTCACGCCCGAACTCGCCACCGAAGCGGCGCACGTGAGCAAGCGCATCTACCGCATCCTCGAGCTCGGCGGCTACGCCCGGCTCGACTTCCGCCTCGATGCACTCGGCCACCTGTACTTTCTCGAGGCCAACCCCAACCCCGAGATCGCCGAAAAGGAGGAGTTCGCCTCGTCCGCACGCCACGCCGGTGTCGCGTACCCCGAGCTCCTCGAGCGCATCCTCCGCCTTGGGCTGCGACAGAAGTCCTGAGCGGAAACGTGAGGCCTTACTTCAGCCGCCCGTACTTCTTCAGCGCCGCCACCACGCGCTCCGCCGGCAGGCCGTAGACGCGCAGGTAGTTCGCCCCCGTCATCGTGTCGGCGGCCAGCATCGCGTTCAGGATCGCCTCCTCCGTCGCCTGCACCGTCGCCGTGAACAGGGGCGAGATGGCGTTGTTCGACATCATCGTCACGCGCGCCGTGTCCCTGGCGGCGGCCGCGCCGGCGTTCGCCGTCGAGAACGCCACGAAGATGTCCCCCGACCCGTTGCCGCCGTATCCGCCGGCGCGTCCCATGCCCAGCGCCACGCGCGTGGCGATGCGCTTCAGTTGATGCGGCACCAGCGGAGCGTCGGTCGCCACGATCACGATGATCGATCCCGACTCATCTTCCGCGGTCGCGTCGTTACTGCGCGGCGGCGTGCCGCACCGCGGACGTTGCGGCCCCTCGCCAGTCGCCGGCGCGTCACTCGCGGTGCAGGCGCCAAGGTCGGTGATCTCCGCTCCCACCGGAACGCCCGCCACCCGCAGGTCGCGTTGCGAGCCGAAATTGCACTGCACCAGCACGCCCACGGTGTAAGCGCCCTGCGCCGCCGTCAGCGTGCGCGACGCAGTGCCGGTGCCGCCCTTGAACCCCTCGCACACCATCCCCGTACCGCCGCCCACCGCACCCTCCGCGGGTACCACACCGCCACGCGCGCCATCCAGCGCGGAGATCGCGTGCTCCGCCTTCACGTGGAAGCCGTTGATGTCGTTCAGCCCGCCATCATAGGTTTCGGCCACCATCGGCAGGCCCCACGGCTGCATGCCCGGCTTCCCCACCCGCCACTGCAGGATGGCATCGCGCACTACGCCGACGCTGTGGGTATTGGTGATGCCAATGGGGCCCTCCAGCAGGCCACCTTCCTGCAGCCAGGTGGTGCCGGTCATCTCGCCGTTGCCGTTCAGCGTGAACCACGCGCCGAACACCGGATCGGCGCTGGTTCGCCCGCGGGGATGCACGATCGTCACGCCGGTGCGCACCGGCCCCGTGCCCACCTTGAGCGGCCCCGCCTCACCCAGGATCAGCGTCGTGTGCCCAACCTCGACACCCTTCACGTCGGTGATCGCGTCCAGCGCGCCCGGCGTGCCGCCAATGAGCGGCGAGATGCCGAGGTCGCGCGCGCGCGGGCGCTGCGCCTGCAGTGCGGAAGACACCAACGCCACCACCAGGAGCATACGCCGCACGGGGGCCTCCTGCGCTCTCGCGCTCTAGTGATCTAGTGCTCTCGCGCTCTAGTGCTCTCGTGCTCTCGCGCTCTTTTAGTATCTCTCTGCTACTATTTTACCGCCTCCAGTCCACGACGCAGCCGCTCCGTCAGCTCCCCGATCTGCGCCTCGCTGATGATCAGCGGCGGCGACAGCGCAATGATGTCGCCTGTCGTGCGGATCAGCAGGTTCTGGTTGAAGAAGCAGTCCACGAACACGTCGTACGCACGCATGCCCGGGGCACCGGCGCGCGCGTCCAGTTCGATCCCTGCCACCAGGCCCATGTTGCGCACGTCGATCACGTGCGGCGCATCGCGCAGGGAATGCATCGCGGCTTCCCACGCCGGGGCCAGCGAGGCGGCGCGCGCAAACGTGCCCTCCTTCGCATAGAGGTCAAGCGTCGCCAGGCCTGCCGCCGCCGCCAGTGGATGCCCGCTGTAGGTGTAGCCGTGGAAGAACTCAATCCCCTTTTCTGTTGCGTTCATCACCGCGTCGTAGATCTTCCCCTTCACGCACGTGGCCCCCATCGGCACCGCCGCGTTGGTGATGCCCTTGGCCACGGTGAGCATGTCGGGCGTCACGCCGAAGTGTTGCGCGGCAAAGGGTGATCCGAGTCGTCCGAAGCCGGTGATCACCTCGTCGAAAATCAGCAGGATGCCGTGCTGGTCGCAGATGGCGCGCAGCTTCTCCAGGTACCCCTTGGGCGGAATCAGCACGCCGGTCGACCCGGCCATGGGCTCCACGATCACGGCGGCAATCGTCCCGCCACCGCGCTCGGCGATGATCCCCTCGAGCGCGTCGGCCAGGTGGGCGCCCCACGACGGTTGCCCCTTCGTGAAGGCATTCTGCGCCAGGTCGTGCGTGTGCGGCAGGTGATCCACCTGCGGCAGCAACTGGGCGGCGAACGCCTTCTTGTTCGTCTCGATGCCGCCCACCGAAATGCCGCCGAAACCGACGCCATGATAGCCCCGGAGGCGGCCGACGAAGCGGCTGCGCTGCGGCTCCCCGCGGGCCTGGTGGTACGCGAGCGCAATCTTCAGCGCGCTGTCCACCGCCTCCGAGCCCGAGTTCGAGAAGAACACGTGGTCGATGCCGGCGGGCAGGATGCCCTTCAGTTTGTTGGCAAGCTGGAAGCTCGCGGGATGTCCCATCTGAAAGCCGGGTGCATAATCGAGCGTCGCCGCCGCGCGTGAAATCGCCTCGACAATCGGCGCCCGGCAGTGTCCGGCGTTCACGCACCACATGCCGGCGGTGCCATCCAGGATCTGGCGTCCGTCGTCCGACTGGTAGTGCATGTCCTTGGCGCTCACCAGCAGGCGCGGCCGCGCCTTGAACGCCTTGTTGGCGGTGAATGGCATCCACAGCGCGTCGAGCGCCGGGTCGTGGGCAATGGTCGCGGTCGTCATGGTAGGAATCCTCGTTGCCGGAACGTGCCAATCCGGGCGGCCCAAGGCAACCCCGCACGGCGGCATCCGCCGTCCATCGTCTATCGTCCATCGTCTATCGTCTGGCGTCCATCGACTATTCACCAGTTCGTCATCGTTCGCTAATCCTGCCCACAATCGATCGCAACGATGCCGCGGTATGCTCTCTGCAGATCCTCTCGCGGAGGGCATCATGCTTTCTCAGTTGATCGAATCTCGCCCTGTCCGTAGGCGCTCGCCCGCCGGGGTTGCCGCCAGCCTCGCGTTGCACGGCATCCTCATCGCCGGTGCCGTCATTGTCACCTCGCGCGGCACCAGGCAGCGGCAACCAGACTTCCGCAGTGCGTTGATCGAGTTCCCCGCGCCCGACAGGAAACCACCAAAGGTCGCGCCGGCGTCGACCCCGCCCACGGCGCCGCCTGTGTCGGTCGGCCCCAGTATCATCAGCGTACCCATCGTGGTCCCGGACGTCCTTCCTCCAGTTGGCCCGCTGCGCGCGCTCATCGCGACAGACCAGCCCTTCGAGTTCCGCATCGGCACTCCCTCCAGTGCCGGTGCTCCCGATCCCGGCGCGCTGCCCGGACCCGGCGTGCTGCTCGTCGATCAGGTCGAGGTTCCGGCCGCGTTCGACACACGCTCGCCGCTGCCGCAGTTCCCTCAGGTGCTCAGGAACGCCGGTGTCCAGGGGATGGCGCGTTTCCGTTTCGTGGTCGATACGCTCGGTCGTGTTGAACTCGAGACGGTGCAGGTCGTCGAGAGCACACACCCGGCCTTTGCCCTCGCCGTGCGGGTCATCCTGCCGCGCATGCGCTTTGCCCCCGCGCGCGTTGGCGGCCGCCCCGTACGGCAGTTGGTGGAGTTCCCTGTCCAGTTTCACCTCGACAGGTAACCCGACCTGAGGGTGAGACAGAGCCCTCGTCTCTGCAGCACCGCTGCTCGAACGAGGGCTCTGTGTGCTGGCGAAGCCCGGTCTTGTTTGTTTCGACTCACCAACCATGCACTGCATGGCCTGCCGAGCTTCTTCCCTTTGTCGGGCGGTCCCGACTCGGGCGCTCCCGTCACGCAGGAACTCTGGCTGCGCCCAGCGACCTCGCAGCCTGCAGCGCGTGGTCGAACTTCGCGTTGCGCCCATCCATGGGCGTCCCCCAGGATGGTTTCATCGACAGACGACCGCGCTGTCGATGCATCGGCAAATATGGTATTCCCGGCAGGGCATACAATAAGGCAGATTCGGGCGACAATTTCAGGCAAATCCGGGGCTCCCCTGCCCCCACCATCTCGCGATCTAACGTTCTGTCCTTTTCTGTCGTTCTCTGTGTTAGTCTGCAGTCATCCGTCGTTCTCCACCTAGAGTTTCCCGATGAAACTGCCTCTCATCGAAACGCTCACCATCTCCCTTGACGCGCTGCGCGCCAACCTGATGCGTTCGCTGCTCACGATGCTCGGCATCGTCATTGGCATCGCGGCCGTCATCACCATGGTCGCGCTGGGCAACGGCGCGCAGAATGCCATCAAGGAACGCATTGCACGCCTGGGCACCACGGTGCTCCAGATCAACCCGCAGCGCGTGCAACACGGTGGCGTCCACACCGAGTCGACCGTGAAGCTGACCACGAAGGACGTCGACATGATCCGCGAGCGGTCGCCCAACGTCGTGGCCGTGAACTGGCAGCAGGACCGCAACCTGCAGGTCGTGTGGAAAAACAAGAACACGAACACCCAGATTACCGGCACCCCGCCAAACTTCCTCGAGGTCCGCGGTTTCAAGCTTGCCAACGGTCGCATGTTCTCCGCCGCCGACGACAATGCCCGCCGCCGGGTGGCCGTCTTCGGGTCGGAGTTGCTTCGCCAGTTCGCCGTGGACGATGGCGAGGCGCTGATTGGCGAACAGATCCGCATTGGCGGTCGCGGCTTCACGGTCATCGGCGTGCTCGCCCCGAAGGGCGCGGAAGCGGGTGGTGACGGCGACCAGCAGGTGCTCATTCCGTTCCAGACGGGGCGGTCGGGCGTGTTCGGGACCGACCGCATCAACGATATCTGGACGCTGGTCAGCTCCGAGGATTCCATCACGGAAGCGATGGCGGAAATCACGGGTGCGCTCCGTCGCTCGCACCGGCTGCGTTCCGAGCAACCTGATGACTTCAGCATCCGCAACCGGGCCGATATCCTGGAGACGATGGGTGAGACCACGCGCACGTTCACATTGCTGCTCGCCGGCGTCGCCGCCGTGAGCCTCCTCGTGGGTGGCATCGGCATCATGAACATAATGCTCGTCTCGGTCACCGAGCGCACACGCGAGATCGGCGTGCGAAAGGCGCTGGGTGCAACCAGCAAGGACATCCTGTTCCAGTTCCTCGCCGAGGCGGTGATCCTCTGCGTCCTCGGCGGCGCACTGGGTGTCGCTGCCGGCATGCTCGGCGCCATTCAACTGAGCAACTCGATGGGATGGAAGACCGCCGTGGACGCACAATCGATCGTCCTGGCGTTCTCCTTCGCCAGCGCCATTGGCCTCGTATTCGGGGTCTGGCCCGCCCGGCGCGCCTCGGCGCTCGATCCCATTGAGGCGCTCAGATACGAGTGAGGCAGAGTGCAAGAACGCAAGAACGCAAGAACGCAAGAACGCGAGCGCACCCTGGCGATGTCGGCCCGGGCGCTCTCGCGCTCTAGTGTTCTCGCGCTCTCGCGCTCCGTGTTCTCGCGCTCTGCCTCTCAGTGGCCAGGGCCGGAATCGAACCGGCGACACACGGATTTTCAGTCCGTTGCTCTACCAACTGAGCTACCTGGCCGCAATCCGTAATTCTAGT
>DATCGU010000033.1:0-20193 GCA_036508735.1 Gemmatimonadaceae bacterium | reverse complement strand
GCTTCGACGCGATTGTCGCCGCCGACCTGGCTACTTCACAGTCAAAGTCCACCGCCAGCGCCGCCACCTGGAAGGCGTCGGACGCTTCGGCGAACTCGGCGATGCGCGCCATCACTTCCATGCGCGCGTCGCGCGATGTCTCGCTGGAATCCCTGCGCAGGCGGTACGCGACGGCCATAACGGCGCGGCGAATGCTCCTGCCCGGTGTGGCTCCCTTCAGGGCGCGTGCGCCGGCGCGCACGGCCTGGTACCCTTGTGCCTCGAGTGCCAGCGAGAACAGGTCGTCGCCCTGGTGCCCCGCCACCTTCGACAGCGCGTCGATGGCCGCTTCCTTCACATTGTCGTTGCGGTCGCGGGCCAGGATTCGCAGTGCCTGCGTGTCCGCCAGCACGCCGGCGGCGCGCGCGGCGTAGGTGCGCACCCACGGCGAACGGTTTCGCATGGCGCCGGCCAGCTGGCTCCTGGCGTCGCTGGGCGAGACGCGCGCCAGTGCCAGCAGCGCGTGCGCGGCCGGCTGCCACGCCGCACCGGTCGCGGTGCGCCTTGTCCCAGCCGCCGAGGCCAGCCAACCACGCAGGGTCGTCACGAGCACCGCGTCTTCATGGCACGATGCGTTGGCAAGGTCGGCTGCGCGCAACCGTACGTGCCAGGAACTGTCGGCGAGTGCGAGGGCGAGCGCGGGGCAATCGACCTTCCTGGCGTCGAGCGCGCGATAGCGCAGCCGCCAGGCAGGATCGGCGTACACCGGGGGAGCCGGCAACATGCCAAGGGAGTCACGGCCCACGAACCGGGCGTCGCGCATACGGGCCAGCGCCCGGCGGGCGAGCAATACCACGCGCGCATCGGCACTGGCCACGCCATCGGCCAGTGCGCGGTCGGTGGTGTCGCGCCGGTCCTCGGCGCGGAGGATTCGCCCCACCAGCGCCGTGTCGACGCCGGAAGCGGGAGCCTGGGCAGATAGCGCGGTGGCGGCAACCAGCAACAGGACGAATGGACGCATCATGCAGGGCAATCGAAGTCCAACCGGCGCACGGCGCAAGAGCGGCGCACGGCGTGGGTCGGGACGCGGACGCTGAATACCCAGCGAACAGGCACGCATGAGCGTAGAATTTGACGGCAGGTTTCCCGGTGCGTGGCCTCCGACCGCGCCGGATCAGGTCACACCTCAACCTCCAGCGTCCCGTGCCTACCTTCTCCGCTCTTTCCCGTGCCGGCCGCCTTGCGGCCTCCCTCGTGTTCGTCGTCATGCCACTGGCCGCCCAGCAAGGCGCCAATAGCGGCGACGCCAAGCTGACCGCCCTTCGCGAAACCCTCGCCAAGGAAGGCTACATCGAGCCGCCGGCCGACGTGGCCAGGCTGGTGACCGCGCCGCGTCACCTCGTGGTGTCGCTGTCGGTGGCGAGTCCCGATCACAAGTACTTCATCAAGGAAGAGAGCGAAGGGCTGCCCAGCGTGCAGACGTACGGCAAGGCGCACCTGTACTTCGCCGGGCTGCAGGTGGATCCCAAGGCCAATCGCGCGCGCATCTTCACCTCGCGCGGCGCCACCGGGCTGCAGCTCGTCGAGGCCGGCACGGGGAAGGCCGTGACGCTCGAGACCCCCAAGGGCGCCACCGTCAGCGCGCCCGCGTGGTCACCCGACAGCAAGAAGATTGCCTACATCGCCAACTTCGAGGCCGCGTCACATGTGTTCGTGGCCGACGTCGCCACCGGCAAGTCGGTGCAGGTCACCAAGACGCCGCTGCTGGCCACGCTGGTCACCACGGTCGACTGGACCGCCGACAGCAAGAGCATCGTCGCGGTGCTTGTCCCCACGATGCGCGATCAGGTGCCGAAGAAACCCGAGATTGCCACGGGCCCGCAGGTGCGCCTGTGGACCGAGGGCACCAAGGCGTCGGAGCGCAACTATGCGTCGCTGATGAGCGAGCCGTACGAATTCGCCCTCTTCGAGTATTACGTCAGGGGCCAGCTCGCCGTCATCGACGTGGCCAGGAAGACCGTCAGGAACATCGGCGTGCCCGTGTTGTTCTCCTCGGTCGACGCGTCGCCAGACGGCCAGTACTTCCGCGTTTCCACGGTGCAGAAGCCCTTCTCGTACGTCGTGCAGTACTCGTCCTTCGGTTCGCGCGATGCCGTGTGGGATACCGCCGGCAAGATGGTCGCCGAGATCACCAAGCGCCCGCTGCGTTTTGCCAACGATACGTCGGGTGGCCCCGGGGGGGCGGGGGGCCGCGGTGGCGCCGTGGCCGGCAAGAAGGGGCTGGCCTGGATGCCGCAGGGCGCGGGCTTCTATTACATCGCCACCGACTCCGCCGCACGCGGTGACACGGCCGCGGGCGCCGCGCGCGCGGCGGCGCCGGCCGGCGGCCGCCCCGGCGCCGCTGGTGCAGGCAGCAATCGACCCGAGAAGGTGGTGCAGTGGCTGCCGCCGTTCGGCGAGAAGGACATCAAGGTGCTGTACCAGCACACGGGTGCCATCGCCAGCGCGGTTTTTTCGGACGATGCGCAGACGCTGTTCGTCGCCACCAACAATGCCGGCACCGGCGAGATCTTCGCGGTGAAGCTCAGCGAGCCCACCAAGCGCATGTCGATCGTGCGTCAGCGCGGCTGGACGCCGGCATTCGCCGGCGGCGGTCGCGCGGCGGGCTTTGGCGGCGGCGGCGGCCGAGGCGGCGCCGACACGCTGTCCTTCTACACGAATCCCGGCTCCCTGCTCACCCGGCGCGGCGCCAATGGCGGCGAGGTCGCGGTGGTGAGTGCCGCCGGCGAGGTCTTCCTCAAGGGCACGCAGTACTCGCGTGACTACCTCAAGAACCCGCCGCGCGACTTCCTCGACAAGGTCGAGATTGCCACCGGCAAGAAGACGCGGGTGTTCGATGCGGCCACGGACGTCGCCGAGTCCATGGGCACGCTGCTCGACGACGATGGCACGCTGGCGGTGGTGACGCGTGAGTCGCCCACGACAGTGCCCAATACGTTCCTGAAGGACCTCAAGGCCGGCACCCTGACGCAGCTGACGAAGAACGTCGACCCGGCACCCGAGTTCACGGCCCTCACCCGGAAGCGCGTGGAGGTCACGCGCCCCGACGGCATCAAGTTCGTGGTGCAGGTCACGCTGCCGGCCAACTACCAGGCGGGCACGCGCCTGCCGGGCATGTTCTGGCTCTATCCGTACGAGTACACCGACCAGGCGGGCTACGATCGCAGCATCCGCAACGAGAACGTGAACCGGTTCCCCGCGTCGGGGCCGCGCACCATCGAGTTCCTGGCGACGCAGGGGTATGCAGTGGCCAACTTCAATCCGCCGATCATTGGCGAGGCCAATCGCATGAACGACAACTACATCTCCGACCTGCGCATGAACCTCTACGCCGTCATCGACGAACTCGACCGGCAGGGGTTCATCGATCGCACCAAGCTCGGGATCGGCGGGCACAGCTACGGCGCGTTCAGCACGGTGAACGCCATGGTGCAGACGCCGTTCTTCAAGGCCGGCATCGCCGGCGACGGCATGTACAACCGCACGCTGACGCCCACCGGCTTCCAGAGCGAGCGGCGCGACCTGTGGAGCGGCCAGGGCACGTATCTCCAGATGTCGCCGATGCTCAACGCCGACAAGCTGCAGGGGGCGCTCCTCATGTATCACTCACTCGAGGACCAGAACGTCGGCACCGATCCCATCAGCTCCATTCGCATGATGCAGGCCCTGCGCGCCAACGGAAAGACGGCGTCGCTCTACATGTATCCGTACGAGGATCACGGCCCGGTCACCCGGGAGACGCTGCTCGACCAGTGGGCCCGCTGGACGGCGTGGCTCGACCTGTACGTGAAGAACGACGGCATGTCGAAGAAGATCCAGCCCACTCCGGTGGTGCATCCGTAACATCGGATCGTCTCGCACGGAGACCGTCGTCTCGCACGGAGACCGGAGAAGCGCGAAGGGCACGAAGTATGGCAACAACTCTAAAGGGGTGTGGCGGACAGTACGCTCCGCCACACCCCCTTGATGTTTGGCCGTTCTCGGTGACCTCCGTGCCCCTCCGGTCTCCGTAAGAGACCGTTAGGGTCCCCGGCACGTGTGCCGCGCAGGGCGCACCAAACCGCCTATCGCGCCACCTGCCCAAACCGCACAATTGTCGAATCCTCCGCGCGCCTTCCCCCCCTGCGCGACCGCGGCACACGCTTTCACCTGAATGACGGAGTCGCAGATGACCGTACCATCCACACACCGCCGCGCGCGGTGGCTCCTGCTATCGGCCCTCCTGCTGGCGCTTCCCTCCATCGCACGTGCCCAGCTTCCGGCCGGGATGAAGAAGGGCGCGACCGTCGAGGGCATCACCGAGTACACGCTCGACAACGGCCTCAAGGTCCTCATCTTCCCCGACGCCTCCAAGCAGACGACGACGGTGAACATCACGTACCTCGTCGGGTCGCGGCACGAAGGTTACGGCGAGACCGGCATGTCGCACCTCCTCGAGCACATGGTGTTCAAGGGCACGCCGAAGCACGCCAACATCCCGCAGGAGCTCACCGAGCACGGCGCACGCCCCAACGGCAGCACGTGGTACGATCGCACCAACTACTTCGAGACGGTGCCGGCCACCGACACCAACCTCGTGTGGGCGCTCGATCTCGAGGCCGATCGCATGGTGAACTCGTACATCGCCAGGAAGGACCTCGAGAGCGAGTTTTCCGTGGTGCGCAACGAGTACGAGTCGGGGGAGAACAGCCCGTTCAGGGTGCTCATGGAGCGCGTCATGTCCACGGCATACCTGTGGCACAACTACGGCAAGAGCACTATCGGCGCGCGCGCCGACATCGAGAACGTGCCGATCGAGCGCCTGAAGGCGTATTACCAGCGCTACTACCAGCCCGACAACGCGGTGCTCACCGTCGCCGGCAAGTTCGACGTCAATCGCACCCTTGCGCTCATCAGCCAGAAGTACGGCGCCATTCCCAAGCCGGTGCGCGCGCTCGATCGCGGCAACATGATCTATCCCACCTACACCGCCGAGCCCACGCAGGACGGCGAACGGTCGGTGACGCTGCGGCGTGTGGGTGACGTGCAGGTGGTCATGGCGGCCTACCACATTCCGGCGGGCACCGACAAGGACTATGCCGCGGTGGACATCCTGTCGCAGATCCTCGGCGACCAGCCCTCGGGACGCATCTACAAGGCGCTCGTCGAGAAGAAGCTCGCCGCCGACGCCTCGGCGTTCGCCTTCCAGCTCAGGGAACCGGGCGTCCTGCTCGCCTACGCCAACGTGCGCCAGATGCAGTCGCTCGATAGCGCATCGCGTGCGCTCATGGCAACGCTCGACGGCGTCGTCTCGACGCCCGTGACCAAGGAAGAAGTCGACCGCGCCCGGATGCAACTGCTTACGCAGATTGACCTCACGCTCAACAACTCCGAGCGCGTGGGCCTTGGCGTGTCCGAGTGGGCGTCCATGGGCGACTGGCGCATGCAATTCCTCCATCGCGACCGCCTGAAGACCGTAACCTCCGCCGACGTGCAGCGCGTGGCGAAGGCGTATCTCAAGCGCGACAACCGCACCGTTGGCTACTTCATCCCGACGCCCAAGCCCGACCGGGCCGACGTGGCCCTGGTCAGCGACTCCGAGATCGTCGCCGTTACCAGGGACTACAAGGGGAACGCCACCCTCGCCGAGGGCGAGGTCTTCGACCCGTCGACGACCAACGTCGAGAAGCGCACCGTGCGCAGTGCGCTGCCCAACGGATTCAAGCTGGCGCTCCTCACCAAGCAGACCCGCGGCAACACGGTGAACGCCGTGATCAACCTGCGCTTCGGTGACGAGAAGTCCCTGACCAACCGCACCACGGCGGCGCAGATGATGGGCTCCCTGCTCGACAAGGGGACCATGACGAAGACGCGGCAGCAGATCGCCGATGGGTTCGACAAGCTCAAGGCGCGCGTCTTCATCGGTAGTTCGGGCAACAACATCTCCGTCAACATCGAGACCACGCGCTCCAACCTGCTGCCGACACTGCGCCTGGTGGGTGAGGTGCTGCACGAGCCGTCGTTCGACCCCAGGGAGTTCGAGCTCCTTCGTACCGAAAACGTGGCCGGGCTCGAGCAGAACAAGTCGGAGCCGTCGTTCCTCGCCTCCATCGCAGCGCAGCGCATCCTGAACCCGTGGCCCAAGGGGCATCCGCTGTACACCGGCACGGTGGACGAGCAGATTGCCGACTTCAAGGCCGTCACCGTCGGTGACGTGAAGAAGGTCTATACCGACCTGGTCGGCGCCTCATTCGGCGACCTCGCCATGTCCGGTGACTTCGACCGTGACTCGGTGACCAAGGTGCTGCAGGAGATCGTCGGTACGTGGAAGAGCCCCAAGCCATTCGCCCGTCTCAAGCGCAAGGCGTTCGACGTGGCCTCCACCACGGAGCAGATCGAGACGCCGGACAAGGCCAACTCATTCTACGCCGCCGGGGTCAACATCCCGGTGCGCGACGACCAGCCGGAGTACGCCAGCCTCGTCATCGGCAACTACATCCTCGGCGGCGGCTTCCTCAACTCGCGACTTGCCGTGCGCATCCGCCAGAAGGACGGCCTCAGTTACGGCGTTGGGTCGGGTTTCAGCGCGCAGGCGCTGGACAGCGCCGCCATGATCCAGGTCTATGCCATCTACAATCCCGAGAACGTCGTCCGCCTCGAAAGCGCCTTCGGCGAGGAAATCGGCCGCTGGGTGAAGGAGGGCGTCACCCCTGATGAGCTGGACAAGGCCAAGCAGGCGTGGCTGCAGGGGCGCCTGCAATCACGGTCGCGCGATGCCGAACTGGTGAATCGCCTGTCGCAGCAGACATTCCAGAACCGCACCATGGCCTTCGATCGGTCGCTCGAAGATCGCGTTGCCGGCCTCACCGTCGACCAGGTGAACTCGACAATCAGGAAGTACGTGAACCCCGCCAAGTTCTCGGCCGTCAAGGCGGGCGACTTCAAGAACCACCCACCCAAGCCGATGCCGACCAAGCCGTAGGTTTGGTGTTGTCTCTCACGGAAACCGGAGAGGCACGGAGGGCACGAAGAACGACAACAACCTTTGTTGTTCTCAGCGCCCTCCGTGCCCCTCCGGTTTCCGTGAGAGATTCCCCACCATCAGCTGCTGCAGCGTTACGGTCCTCAGGTCCGTGAAGCCTCGGGCCGAGACCCGGGCCAGCTCGATGAAGAGCTTCTGCGCCCTCTCACGTTCGCCCGTGCGCAGCAGTGCCAGCACGCCGGCGTCGCGCAGCAGGTCCACCGGCAGCCACGTATGTCCCGTGTTTCGCGCCTCGATCTGCGGCGTCACCTCGGCGGCCACGCCCGGCCAGTCATATGTGCCCGCCGCGCGCAGGAACCGCCACGCCGAGCGGGCGGCCTCCGGCGCGTGCCAGCGATCCATGTACCGGTCGATTTCGCGATAGTATGCCGTGTCCACCACGCCGCTCACGCCCGCGTGGATGTTGCGCTCCACGTCGAGCGCATTGCGGAACAGCGCAAACCAGTCCGTCGGCGCGTGCGGGGCGGCGAGCATGTCGCGCAGCGTCTGCTGGAGGACGAGTGCCTCCCGATACTCGCGGTCGGCGTCGGTCGCATCGCTCGCCGGCAGCGGTTCGTGCGCGCGCAGCCGCGCCCCCCGGGCGCGCAGCTTGGTACGCGGCAGGCGCAGCCCCTCGCGGGTCTCGATCCCGAAACCGATGCGCCGCTCGTCGATGGCTGCCAGCAGGTCGAAGCGGTCTTCGGTGACTTCCATGAAGCCGGTCGCCGCGATCTTCCGGAAGCGCGTCCGCTCCGCACCGAGGTCGAGCACCGGGCGATAGTCCGAGTTCACTGCGCCCTCGCTGCGCACCGCCGGCAGGAATGACGAGCGCGTCCCCACCAGCGCGCCCTCCAGGGCCTCCGGCGTGATGGGGCGGAAACGGCGCAGGTCGGCCGCGACCAGCGGATACTGCAGCACCGACCAGTCGGGCACCGGCAGCAGGGAATCATTGGACGCGACAATCAGCATGTCGACGTCATTGGTGAGGTAGATGCGGTACGCCGGGAAGTTGCGGTGCACGGCACGCACCACCGTGAGCAGCAATCCGTCGTCGATCTCGTACAGGTGCAGCCACTGCCCAAAGACGCCATGCGGCGCCAGGTACTGGCGCACGCGGTGGTAGAACTCTTCGGTGAACAGTCCGCTCACGCCGCTCACCCACGGGTTCGACGGCTCCGACAGGATGAAGTCGTACTGCCGGCGCGCCGACGCGAACACCGATCGCGCATCGTCGTACACGAAGTGCGAGCGCGGGTCGTCGAAGACGCGCCTGTTGATGGGGTAGAATTCACGGGAGCCGCGTACCATCTGCGGCTCGATGTCGATGGTGGTGAGCCGCTGCAGGAAGGGGCTCCCGAGCAGGAAGTGCGATGACATGCCCGAACCCTGGCCGATCACCGCCCCCTCGCGCGCCCGGGGCACATGGGCCAGCGTGATCATCGGCAGCAGGATCTGCGTGCTCTCATCGCCATCCACCGGGCGCTCGCCCCTCGCCATGGAGTCGAACCAGATGGGCGACAGCGAGGCGTCGGGCTTGCCGTTGGTGGACAGGGAATACTCCCGCTTCCCCGGCGTCTTGCGCACGCTCACCGTCGCCGTGCGGCCGTCCTTGTAGAAGATCACGCTGCGCTCGCCCCGTTCCACGCGCCCATAGCGAAAGACGCCGCTGGTCAGCATCTCGCGCGTGAACGGGGCGTTCAGCGTGGCGCCGAGCGTGGCGAGCAGCGCGGCGGCGGCCAGCACCCTGGCGAGGTGGTGCGTCTCGGCCACGGTCGTCCCCGCCAGCCACATCAGCCAGACGCCGAGTGCCATGTCGATCACGCCGCCGCTCACGAGCATCGCCTTGAGGCCGATAAGCGGCATCAACACCAGGGCGGCGAGTGCCGCGCCCACGATGGAACCGAAGGTGTTGATGCTGTACACGATGCCGATGACCCGCTCGCCGGCGCCCTTGGCCAGCAGGATGCGCGTGATGAGCGGGAGGGTGATGCCCGCGCAGAACGTCGCCGGGAGCATCACGGCCAGGCAGATGCCGTATCGCGCCACCGAGAACAGCCGGTAACCTTCGTCACTGCGGGCCAGCGCCTGCAGCAGCCACGCCATCCAGTCGAAGCTCCACACGTACACCGACATCGTGGCAATGGCGAGCGCGCCCATGACCCACTGCGTGATGGCCAGCGCGCGCACCGGGTCGTGGAAGGTGTCGGCGCGCTTGCGCACCCAGAATGCGCCCAGCGCGATGCCGAGGATGAACGCCGACAGCATGAGCTCGAACGAGTGCGTGGCGCTCCCCAGCACCAGCGACAGCATGCGCACCCAACTGATCTCGTAGATGAACGACGACACCGCCGTGCCGAACGCGACGGCCAGCAGCACGCGAGCGAGCGCCGCCGCGCGCCTGCTCGATTCCAGCGACACGGCCGCGCGCGCCGGCAGTGTCGCCGTTGTCGTTGCGGTCGCGCCAAGGGGGTCTTCGTCCCGCGTGAGCTGCACGATGGCCACGACCATGGTGGCCACCAGGACATTCAGGATGCCCGCGGCCTGCAGAGTGCCCGGCAACCCGAAGGCCTTGATGAGCACGAAGCCGGCCACCAGCACGCCCACCGCGGCGCCCAGCGAGTTGGCGAAATACAGGTTGGCGAGCACCCGCCCGCTGCCGGTGCTCCCGTCGGGTGACGATGCCCGCAGGTAGCCGGCGCTCATCAGCGGAAATGTCGTGCCCAGCAGCACCGACTGCGGGAGGATGAGCAGCGCGGCAATGCCCCACTTGGCCACGGTGAGCGCAACACCACCCGGCAGGGCGGGAAAGAGCGTGTCGTAGCAGAACGCCGTCACCACGCCGAACACGCCGTGAAAGGCGAATCCGATGATCCCCGTGGCAGCCTCGATGCGCGCATACCACAGGAGCGGCTGCTTCATCCGTTCGGAATGCCGGGCGGTCCAGGCGGCGCCGGCCGACATCCCGCCCAGGAAGATGACCAGGACGATGGTCTGGGCGTACGCGCTGTGCCCGACGAACAGTCCCAGGTAGCGGCTCCAGATGGACTCGTAGATGAGTCCCGCCGCCCCCGAAAGCACGAAGGCCGCCGTGAGGACGAGTTGCAGTGGATTCATGTCGAAGGGAAGGTAGCGAGACTCGGTCCCACCCGTTCCGCCCAGTCCCCGGCGCTCGTCCAGTCGCGCACCATGTCGGCGTCGATGTCCCGCGGCGATGCGTCGAACTGCCGGCGGATGTCGCGCCGCCCGATCAGCCGCTCAAAGTGTCCCTCACCCCCGGGGTTGGCCGCCGTGGGATACCTGGCCCACTGAAAGCGCAGCCGATGCGTGCTGGCGATCGCCGCCATCAACAGCAGGCCGAGGGCCACCGGCCGCAGGGCGCCGGCATCGGCGACGCGCACCCGGACGCCGTGGCACGGTTCGGCGATGTACGGCACAGCCCCGGGGGTGAACGACGTCTCGCTGAACTCCACCCCCTTGGGGATGCGCCGCGCCAGGTCGGCGAGCACGGCGTGGGCATCCAGCCACGGCGCTCCCACCTGCTGGAACGGGGCGTCGGTGCCGCGTCCCACGCTGAGGTTGGTCGCCTCGAACAGGCAGGTGCCCGGGTACAGCTGCGCGCTCTCGAACGAGGGCATGGCCGGCGACGTCGGCACCCACGGCAGCCCGGTGTCGGGCCAGCGCATCGCACGCGTCCATCCGTCGCAGGACACCACGCGAAGGTCGAGGTCGGTGAACCGTTCCCGGCGCCAGAGCCGTGCCAGCTCGCCCAGAGTGAGCTGGTGCCGCACGGGAATCGCATCCTCGCCAACGAACGACCGGCAGTCCGGCTCGAGCACCGGTCCCTCGGCGCGTGCGAGGTCACCACCCAGCGGGTTTGGACGGTCCAGCACGACCACTCGAACTCCACCTTCGGCACATGCCGCCATGACGTGAAAAAGCGTCCAGGTGTAGGTGTAGAATCGCGCGCCAATATCGGGAATGTCGAACAGCACCGCATCGAGGTGGCGCAGCGACTCGGCGTCGGGGTGCGTGCGCTCTCCGTACAGCGAAACGACGGGCAGCCCGGTCAGGTGGTCGGTGCCATCGGCCACCGCCGTGCCATCGTCGGCCGACGCCGACAGCCCGTGTTCCGGCGAAAAGAGCCGGACTATCGGTACCCCCGCATCAAGCAGCGCCAGGCGGGTTCGCACGCCCACGTCGCCAGCCAGGCGCGCGGCGTCGTTGGTGACGAGCCCCACGCGCGTGCCGCCACCGAGGAGCGATGGCTCAGCGGCCAGCCGGTCGGCGCCGAATCGGATAGTCACTTGGTGTCTGGTTCTGAAGGCAACGGCACCACCGTCGTTTCCTTGGTGGTGCGCAACACGATGGTGGTCCGCGCCCGAACCACCCCGGGCGTGCCCTTCAGTTCCTCGCTCACCACCCGGTCCAAGTCGAGCGGATTCCGGCAGCGGAGCTTCAGCAGGAAGTCGTCGTCCCCGGTCACGTGGTGGCATTCCTGCACCTCGGGGATGGCACTCACTCGCTTGAGGAACGCCTCGCGCAACGCCGGCCGCTCCAGCGACACCCCCACGAACGCCGTGACCATCATCCCCACGGCGTCGGGGTTCACAAGGGCCGCGAACCCTTTCAAGATGCCACGTTGCTGGAGCCGCCGTACCCTGTCCGCCACCGCCGGCCCCGTGAGCCCCAGGGTCTTCCCGAGCTTGCTCCACGTCTCCCGGCCGGCATACTGCAAACGGATAATGAGGCGGCGATCTATGGTGTCCACTTACAGATACTAATGAAACAATAGTAATTCTGCAAATAAACTAATGATTCGATAAATTGCACTTGGGCCGATTCACGAGGTCTTTCCTGGCTTCAGTGCGGAGCTTCAACTGCAAATACTGGCCACAGATGAACACAGAACATCACAGAAACCGCAAGAGAATCAGGGGGGTTCGGCAGACATTTCTGTCCCCCAAACCCCCCAAGTCATTTCTCGTGTTCCTGTGTTCTTCTGTGGCCCGCAGTTAGTGCGCAGTGCGTCCGGCGAAGCTACGCCGTCGCCTCGGGCTCCGCCGCCGGCACCACCTCGCGCCGCTTCCACTGCGAGCCGTGCTGCGACGGCTGCGACAGCCTGAAGAGACGGTTCGTGTAGAACTGGAGGATCCGCTCCTGCACCGAGGTGCGTGTGTCGTCCTTGGCGGTCTGGAACGGGGCGTAGCTCTGCGGATCTCCCGACACATCGAACCACCACCAGAACTCGCCCTTCGTGCCGCGGCGCTCCTCAACCGTGCAGGTGTACTTGCGCCCTTCGGCCTCGAATCCGAATTCCTTGATCATCAGTGGCTCTCGTGTGGATGGACCCTGCCCTTCAATCTAACCTCCGGTTAGCGGTCTTGGTTGGTTTTCGGCCTCTTTTGGCTGGTTTCTTGTCTTCTCTCACGAAAACCGGAGGGGCACGTGCTCCTCCGGTCTCCGTGAGAGACCAGGCCTATCGCCGCCGCGCAGTAACCAGCACCGCAACTTCGTCGTTGCGCCCATTGATGAAGTCGAGCTGCACGCGGCCATCGGCCCGGGTCGAAACCGTCGCCGGGATGGATGAATTGGTGAGCACCCACCCGGCGGGCAGCACCACGGAGTTGAAAGGCCGCCCGAACGACCGGTCCCACTGCAACTCACCACCCACCACCCCGTACCTGGCAGGGTCGGTGTATGTCTCGAACATCCGCAGCCGTGTGGATGTTCCCGGCTTCACCGGCGCGAAGCGGGTGACCACCACCTCCGTTTCTGCCATCAGGTTGTCCACGTCGAGCCCGGCGCGCGTGATGGCCGCTCCCTTGAGCACCTCGAAGGCGAGCTTCTCGCCGGTATCGAGATTGAGCGAGCTGGGGTTGGTGACGGTGCTCCCGGGGCGCACCACGTTCACGTACGTGCTCGTTCCCGGGCGGCTCTCGGTGTAGTCGTGATACAAGTCGAAGGCGTGCGTCTCGGGCTGCTGCAGGAAGTAGACGATCTCTCGGTTCTGGTGCGAGCGCTCGTCCAGGCGACTGGCCAGCGCCGCCGGCCGCGCGGGAGCGGCCGAGAGCGGCGACTTCAATGGCACGGCCTTCATGGTCACCGCCGCCTCGCTCGGCGCGTTGTTCCAGAAGCTGATTCCCACCCGGCCGTTCTTTTCCTGCAGCACCTGCGCAGGGAAGGTGGACGACACCAGTTCGTAGCCCGCCGGCAGGACAACGGCGTTGCGATTGATGCCGAGTCCGCGCTTGAAGACAATGGTGTCGCCGCGCAGGAAGTACGACGCGGTGTCCATGTACGTCTTGAGTATCAGCACTCGCTGCTCGCCGCCGTCGGCAGGCACGGGGCGGGTGAGCGTCACCTTGATGTACCGCTGCGCGTCGTTGGCCACGCGCACGCCGCCGCCGCGCGCCTCGGCGGCGTCCACCTCGGTGAACGCCAGCGGCTTGCCCGTGGCGCGGTCGATCACCGATTCGTCGCTGGCCGTGCTCCCCATGCGGATGGGGTTGTAGTAGGCCGTGGCGCCGGGTGTGGTGGCGGTGATCTCGTAGATGATGCGGAACTTTGCCGACCCCGGCGCCAGCAGTTCGTAGCGCGTGTAGGCGTCGGCGTCGGTCTGGCGACCGGGCTGCTGGGCCAGGAGGGGCGCGGCAGCGAGAAGCAGTGCGAGTGGAGTTCTCATGGTGGAGAAGATGCAGCCGTTTGTCTCCGCCAGCCAACTATCGTCTATCGTCTATCAACTACTCGCCACAGAAGAACGCAGAAGAACACAGAATGAACTACAAAGAACTGCGGAACTCCCGATAACACCGATAACATGGATCAATCGGAGCACCGGAGCAATCCCTGTTATCCCAGTTATCGGGAGTTCCGCAGTAGAAACCGCTATCGGGAGTTCCGCAGTAGAAGCTGCCGACTACCCAGGTTCCGCAAACAGCACCGTGCTCAGGTAGCGTGCGCCGGAATCGGGGGCAATCATCGCCACGCGCTTGCCCGGCCCGAGGTCTCGCGCCACCTCGAGCGCTGCCAAGGCGATGCCGCCGCTCGACATCCCCACAAAGAGCCCTTCCTCGCGGGCGAGGCGGCGCGCCAGCGGAAAGGCGTCCTCCTCGAGCACCTTGATGACGCGGTCGAGCACTGAGCGGTCGAGATTGGCGGGAACGAAACCGGGACCCATCCCCTGAAACTGGTGCTGTCCGCGTTCGCCCCCGGAAATCGCCGGTGACCGTGCGGGTTCCACGGCAATCACGAGGGTGCGCTCGTTCCGTTCCTTCAGGAACCGTCCCACGCCGCTGATGGTTCCGCCGGTGCCCGAGCCGTAGACGAAAGCATCCACCCGGCCATCCATTTGCTCGTACAGCTCCGGCCCGGTGGTCTCGTAGTGCACGCGCGGGTTGGCCGGATTCTCGAACTGGTTGGGCATCCAGGCGCCAGTCTCGGCCGAAATGCGCTTGGCCTCCTCGATGGCGGCCAGCATGCGCAGCTCGGGATCGGTGAGCACCAGCTGGGCACCGTAAGCCCGCAGCGTGCGCATGCGCTCCTCGCTCATGGACGACGGCAGGCAGAGAATGAGCTTGTAGCCGCGCGCGGCGGCCACCTGGGCGAGCCCGATGCCGGTATTCCCCGAGGTCGGCTCCACGATGGTGTCGCCTGGGTGCAGCACGCCGCGCAGTTCGGCGTCGACGATCATCCCCAGCGCGGTGCGGTCCTTGATGGACCCTCCGGGATTCGTCCCCTCGAGCTTCACCCACAATTCGGCCATGCCCGGTTCCACAACGCGCGTGAGACGGACCATGGGGGTGTGCCCAATGGCGGAGTCCACGCGCGGTGGCGTGGCCGGAATAGGCGGGATGGGCGGGGAGTGTGAACCGGATGTCATGGGGGCGCTCGGCGACTGGCGTGGAATGGATATTCTGACTGATACCACGAAGATGCCGCAGAGTGCCACAGCCAGCCAACTATCGACTGTCGACTACTCGCCACAGATGAACACAGAATGACACAGAATAGACAACAACAAACTGCGAAACTCCCGATAACAGGGATAAGAGGGATCGTACTCGGTACCCGGTTCAATCCCTGTTATCGGGGATTATCCGTGTAATCGGGGGTTCCGCAGTTGACGTCCCTGTCACCGACACAGAAGTATCGTCTCGCACCCCGCAGCAAGCTCCCATCCGCGCGGAAAAGAGCGTATTTTACGCCACTCCCCAACCCTGGAGCGCGCACCGAGTGGCGAAGAAGCATCCTTCATCCGACCATGACAACGACTGCGCCGACGCGTGGCTGGCGCTGGCCGAGTCGGCCGATGCCGGCGTCAGCGACCTGGTACGCCGCACGATTTATCGGGAGTCTGCCAGGGATCCGCTGCGCGTCATGCGATGGCTCACCAGCGCATTGCTGCTCCGCGACCTTGGCGCCGTCGAGCCGGACATCGGGTTCTTCTGCATCGCCTTCGCCACCGAGTGCATCGCTGAGTCGCGGTATGCGCGTGACCCCGAGCTGCAGCGCATCGACCGAGCCATGGCGGCCATCGCCACGGCGAATGAGGTTGACGTCGAGGAGTACGACCTGGTGGAGGCCCAGCCGCCGGAGGTGCGCGCACTCAACAAGGAGTGGGACGCACGCGCCGACGCCATCGAGGTGGAAGTGCTCCTGGAAGCGGGCGCGCTCGAGGAGGCCGACCTCCGTCGCCAGGGCTTCCCGTTCGCCGAGCGTCGCGAGGCGGGTCGCCGGACATTATTCGGCACGGTTGACCCGCTGCTGAACATCGACGACGACGAGTTCGACGACGGGAAGTCCCGCGATCCGTTCCTGATGTAGGGAACGACAGAGAACGACAGAGCGCGAGAGAGTACTACAGGGCGCGAGTGAGTACGACAGAGCACGAGAAGCAGACGGCTGAACTCCCGATTTCGTGGATCTTACGGATCAACTGGCGTACCGCCACCGATCCGTAAGATCAGCGAAATCGGGAGTTCTGCAGTAGAAATAGGTGTCAGCATGCCAAATCAGCTTCAAGCAACCGACCACCACCTGAGCGAATGACGATGCGGCGTATGTCCACCCACCTCACCCAACTCGGCGCGGCCCTCGCACTTGCCGCCGGCGCCTCGCTTGCCCAGTCGAGGGCGAAAACCGTCCCCGTCTTCGTCAACGGACAGGCCCAGGAAGTGCCCGGCTTCAAGAACGCCGAGTTGTGGATAAGGCAGGAACTCTGGGTGGAGACGTCGTTCGACAGCGACGGTGACGGCCGGAGCGACCGCATGCACGTGGACGTCACGCGGCCGCGGCAGACCGATACCGAGGGGCTGAAGGTGGCCGTGGTGTACGTGTCGTCGCCGTACTTTGCCGGAACGTCGGGATCACGGAAGTTCCTGTGGGACGTGAAGCAGGAAGTGGGCGAGGAACCGCCGCCGCGCACGTCGCAACCGGCGCCGCCGTTCAGGCCCGTGCACCGGGTGATCTCCAATGACGAGGTCAGCACCTGGGTGCCACGCGGCTTTGCCGTGGTGCACAGTGAGGCGCCGGGCACCGGGCTGTCGCAGGGCTGCCCCACGGTGGGCGGCGCACCCGAGGAACTCGCGCCAAAGGCAGTGATTGACTGGCTGAACGGCCGCGCCAAGGGCTACACCACGCGCACCGGCAACGAGGAAGTGAAGGCCACGTGGTCCACCGGCAAGGTGGGAATGACCGGCACCTCGTACAACGGCACCATTCCGCTGGCTGCGGCGACCACCGGCGTGAAGGGGCTCGAGGCCATCATTCCCATCTCGCCCAACACGTCGTACTACCATTACTACCGCAGCAACGGCCTGGTGCGGCATCCCGGCCAATGGCTGGGCGAAGACATCGACTTCCTGTACGATTTCATCTTCAGCGGCGACTCGGCGCTGCACCCGTACTGCAACAAGACCGTGCGCAACGGCATGTTCGCGGCCGGGCGCGACCGCGCCCACGGCGACTACAACGATTTCTGGGCCGGGCGCGACCTGCTGACCAAGATCAAGGGCGTGCACGCCGCCACGCTGCTGGCACACGGCGAGAACGACTGGAACGTGGTGCCCGAGCATTCCATCCGCATGTACGAGGCCCTCAGGAAGCAGGGCAGCCCCGTGCAGCTCTACCTGCACCAGGGCGGGCATGGTGGGGCGCCGCCCATGGAGATGCGCAACCGCTGGTTCTCGCACTACCTGTACGGCGTGGACAATGGCGTGGAACACGATGCGCACCTGATGGTCGTGCGCGAGGGTGCGCCTCGCGGCTCGATGCCGACGCCGTACGCCGAGTATCCCAACCCCGAGGCCGCCGCCGTCAGCCTGTACCCGCAGGCCGGCGGCAACAAGGTTGGCTTTCTGTCGCTCGACGCCGGGAAGGGGCAGGGGCTGGAGGAACTGAAGGACGACGTGGCGTTCAGCGGTGCCGCGCTCGCCTCGGCACCGTCGTCGGGGCATCGCCTGCTGTACGCCACGCCGGTGCTGACCGAGGTGCTGCAGCTGTCGGGCACGCCGGTGGTGACCATACGGCTGGCATCGAGCAAGCCCGCGGCCAACCTGAGTGTGTGGCTCGTCACGCTGCCGTTCGACAGCGCGGCCATAGGGTCACTGGGCGAAGTGGGCGTGATCACCCGCGGCTGGGCCGACCCGCAGAACTACAAGTCGCTGACGCACGGCGGCAACTATAACAGCAAGCTCAAGGGCGAGCCGCTGGTACCCGGCAAGTTCTACGACCTCACGTTCGACCTGCAGCCTGGCGACCGGGAAGTTTCGGCGGGCAAGCGGCTGGCGCTGATGATCATGAGCAGCGACCGCGACTTCACGCTGTGGCCGAATGCGGGAACGGGGCTGACCATCGACCTGGCCGGAACGTTCATCAGGTTGCCGGTGGTGGGCGGGGCGGAGGAGATGAAGAGGGCGGTGGGGCGGCAGGGCCAGCATTGAAACGACTTGGCCACAGATGAACACAGAACATCGCAGAAGAAGGGCACCCCCAAAGCGGAGGTGCCCCTCTGTCGACTGTCGTCTGTCGACTGTCGTCTACTTGATCACATATTCTCTCGGCGGCACCGCCCCCATCAGGTTGGTGACAAAGTAATCCCACCTCCGCCGCATCAAATAGTTGCCCGCCGCCCCATACCCGTGCGCCGTGTTCTGGATGAACACCAGGTCAAAGTCCTTGCACGCATATTGTTTGGCCAGGTTCGCTAGCGAGACCTGAGCTCAAATGCCAGGGCGAGAAACCCGGCGTCAGGGTGGTCGGCAAACTGCTCGATAGCCTCCGCATGCTGAAGCAGGAGCGCGAGAGTGTCTGAGTTGTTCGAGTTGCCGATGTTGAGCCAGACCACCTTGGGCGGTGCACCGCGCAGTACGCTGAGGGTCACGAAGTCTTCGTCCTTGGTGACCAGCAGAAAGCCGCCCCGCCGGGCGAACTCCCAAACGGCGCTGTCAGCCGCTCCGCCCATGCCAAGTGCACGCACGTGCGCCGAGTCCGGGAAGCATGCTGAGAGGCCGGGCAGCAACTGCTCGGAGAGGTTCTCGTCGAGCAGCAGCCGGACGGGCACTACGCCGCGGGAATGGCCTGCAGGCGGCGCTCACGTTCGGCGGCGAAGCCAAAGCACGCCAGCACGTCGTCGTGCGTGAGCTGCGGAAAGTCGACCAGCAGTTCGGCCTCGGGCTTCCCGGTCGCCAGGTAGCCCAGCACTTCGCCGACGGTGATGCGGGTGCCACGCACGCACGGCTTGCCGAAGCGAACCTCGGGATCGGTGGAGATACGGGCGAGCAGTTCCATAAGCCTAAGGATAGGCAGGCTCTGGCCGAAGCGCCAACCGGTGGCGGTAGTTCCCGTGGACTTCATCGCTCTGCAGGTCGGGGGTGGGTACTTGGCTGCAAGGTACGCGATCGGGCCTTGTGAACCATCACCATTCCATTGCACCCAGCATTAGAACGACTTGGCCAGAGATGAGTGCTAGACGATAGACGATGGACGATAGACGATAGAAGGGCACCCCCAAAGCGAAGGTGCCCCTCTGCCGTCCGCCGTCCGCCGTCCGCCGTCCTACTTGATCACATACTCCTTCGGCGGCTCGCCACCCATGAGGTAGCGGACAAAGTAATCCCACCGCCGCCGCATCATGTAGTTGCTGGCCGCACCATACCCGTGCGCCGCGTTGGGAATCAGCAGCAGGTCAAAGTCCTTGCCGGCCTTGATGAGCGCGTCGACCACCAGGAACGTGTTGTCGGGCGGCACATTGTCGTCGGCGGTGCCGTGCGCCAGCAGCAGCTTGCCCTTGAGGTTCTTGGCCTGCAGCTGATTGGCCTCGGCGGCGTAACTGTCGGGGAGTTCCCCCGCACCCCGCACCAGCAGGCCCTGGTAACGCTCGCCCCAGTCGTCTTCGTAGTTGCGCTGGTCGTGGTTGCCGCTTTCGCTGATGCCGACCTTGAAGAAGTCGGGATAGCGGAACATGGCGTCGGCGGTGATGAACCCGCCGCCCGAGTGGCCCCACATGGCGGCCTTGTCGATGTCGATCCAGCTGTATCGCTTGGCGAGGTTCTGCATGCCGGCCACCTGGTCGGGGAGCGTGTTGTCGTGCCCCATGGAGCCGTAGTAGAAGTCGTGGAAGCTCTTGCTGCGGCCGGGACCGCTGCCGCGCCCGTCAAGGCTCACCACAATGAACCCCAGCTCGGCGAGCGCCTGCTTGTCGCCGTGCGCCGCACTGAAGCCGCGGCTGCCCACCGAGCCGCCCTGCGGTCCCGGGTAGGCGTTGTTGATAATCGGATATTTCCTGGTGGAGTCGAAAGTCGATGGACGATAGAGCTGGCCGTAGATGTCGGTGGCGCCGTCGGCGGCCTTCACGTTGAACAGGATGGGCGGCTTCCAGCCGGTGGCCACCAGCTTGCTGATGTCGGCCTGCTCGAGCTGCAGCACCACTGCGCCCTTGTCGTTGCGCAGCACGCTCATGGGCGGCGTGTCGGCGGTGGAGTAGGTGTCTACAATCCACTTGCCGTCGGGCGAGAGCGTCACCGAATGCTGGCCCACGTCGGGGGTGAGTGACACCTGAGGCAACTTGCCGTCGAGCGAGGTGCGGTACGCGTGCTCGAGGTAGGGATCCTGCCCAGCTTCGCGCCCCTGGGCCATGTAGACCACGTATCTCGCGC
>DATCGU010000032.1:0-3144 GCA_036508735.1 Gemmatimonadaceae bacterium | reverse complement strand
CCGGCGCTCCGGGTGGCCGAAGTGGAACGCGCGCAATAGCCGGATGGGCGAGCCCCGCTCCACCTCCGACTTGAGCTGGGGGACTCTCCGCGTCCGGTAGGTAGAGAGGCAACCATACGCCGCGCCCGAGCGGAAGCGTATGTCCAGCTGCGCGACGTGCTGCGTATGTCCGGTCAAACCGGTCGCGCATCTCGTCCCCGTCGATCATATGAACCTGCGCAAACCTCCTGGAGTCATCAACAGAGACGGCGACTACAGAATCCACTTCCGACAGTGTCACCCAAGCGCTGTCAGTGTCATTGCGAGGAAAGGCGATGAACTGGTCTTGGGTCGTTCGAATAGAGACAATTGCGGGGTGCAGCGAAACGGTGATCTGTGGGTGGAGTGACCTGCGTATCGTGAGACGGTCAGCACGACCCGCAACTTGACAGGCAAGTTATAACTTGCCTATCTTCCCTCCGCCGGCGGAAGGTCAGCGGCATGAACTCCCGAGAGGTTCTCGCCCGTCTCCATGCGGACGGATGGCGCATCAAGCGCCAACGAGGCTCGCACATCCAGTTGTCTCACCCAGTCAAGCCGGGCAAGACCACGGTGCCGCATCCTCTCGAGTCCATTTCGGTCGGCACCTTGCGCAGTATTGAACGACAGTCGGGCGTGAGCCTGCGCAGGGGCACGTCATGAACGCGGAGTGTGGAGACCCCATGCAGTTCCATGCGTTTGCCTACCGTGACGGACACCAGTACTCCGTCATCTTCGTGGATGCACCCGGGTGCCAGACCTGCGCGGACGATCTCGCATCGGCGAAGGTGATGGCTCAGGATGCCGTGGAAGGTTGGGTGGAAGCGCATCTGGTCACTGGAAGCGCACTCCCAGCGAAGAAGAGGTCACGGCGGCGCCTGCCACGCGGTGCACACTGGCTCACCATCACGATCCCGTTCAAGATCGCCGTGCGGGCAGTGCTGGTGACCCGCCGCGTGCAGATGGGGCTGTCGCAGGCGGACATGGCAAGCCGCATGAAGGTCACACGCCAGGCATACCAGCAGCTCGAGAGCCCCGACGCCAACCTGCGGCTCGACACGCTGACGCGCGCCTTCGACGCGCTCGACGTGTTGCCATTGATTACGCTGGCACCCAGGGAGACACCCGTGCGGCGTGCGCCTCGTCGCCGAAGAGCTGCAATGAGGTGATACGCGCCGCAACCATCCGTTCCATGTGGCCATCCCGGCCGACGAATACCTGACCGGATTCATGGCGGACCGCGACTTCAATGAAGTCGACGTGCGTCGCATGCTGTCCGGCGCCTCGGGGCTGCGGCCAGATACTGTTCCAGGCCGCTGGAGAATCGAAACTCGGTACCGCCGCGCGACCTGGGAGGTCATTGTGGAACCTGACACTCACGGCCAACTTGTGGTGGTGATTACCGCTTATCGCGTCGAGCCATGAAAGAGTCATACCTTGAAGTCACATATCGTCACGGGCAACCGCTCGCCGCGTATCTATATCTCCCGCGGAGGGAACGCCAGAAGAGCGTTCGGACACGTCGTGTTGATCCTGGGTTGATCGTCGACTTTGCGGAGAGCGGCCAGCCGATTGGCATCGAGATCACGGCGCCGGCGCAGTTGACGGTCGTCACACTGAACCGGTTGCTGCGCGAGCTTGGCTGTGCCCCGGTGCGGCGAACAGATCTCGCACCTCTCCGCGCCGCGTAACGGCCCCTCGCTGCCGCGCATACGCCAACAGGATCTACAGCGCGGTGGCCGGTGCGATGTACGGTCGAGCGGCGGTCCGGGCAGCGGCCTGGGAGACGCGTGTGATTGGAGCCGGCGTCAGAATCTACAGTTCGACCGCCGAGAACTTCATCCGCTTCGCTGCCGCCACGAGCCGATCGTCGTAGCTCGCCAGCGCCACCTGCTGTCCCTGCTGCCGCAGGAATTCCATCGACGCGAGGTGCAGCGCGTCCAGCGTCCGCACGGGTGTGGCAAACGGCTCGAGCGCGCGCTCGAGCACCGGTCGCGCCATCTCGACGAATGCGATGCGCCCGAGCAGCCCGCGCACAGCTTCGCCATGCGCTTTCGCGAGACCTCGGGCGTTGACGCGCGTCCACAATTCATACTCCAGCAACCGGCTCGACACGAGTGTTTCGCTCCACAATGACACCGGCGGACGACGATCCTCGGCAAAGAGCTGCGCGAGGGCAACGGACGTGTCGAGGTAGATCAACGATCGCCGCGATCGTGCGCGAGCTCGTCGAGCAGTTGCTTCAGGGTGGCCACCGGGACGTGGGCGGGCGGGCCGCTCGTCACCATCACCGGCGGAGTGACCCATCCCTTCCGGACGGCCTCGGCCAACTGCGCATCGGCGAGCATGGTGCTCCTCCCTTCCCTGGGCGGGATCAATTCGGCGACGACGCGATCGCGATCGGTGACGAGCACCGTCTCGCCACCAGCAGCGAGCCGGACGTACTCGCTGAGCTTGTTCTTGAGGACTTTCAGGCCGATCGAGCGCATGGTTGAAAGTAGCTTCCAGAAGCTACTTTCTGCAAGACGGCGAGGCAGCCGGTTGGCGCGCGGGTGTGACAGCATGCTCCATCGTACCGTCGCGTCGATCCGGAGGCGTCATCCTTCCGTCGCAGGCCAGATCGTTTCCAGAAGCGCCGGCTCGGCATTCCGGTTGCTTCAGCAGCCAGGCCTTCTGGTCGTGCTGCCGCCCACGATGACCGCGCCGAATGATCTGTGGACGGCGGACTTCAAAGGGCAGTTTCGGACCGGCAACGGCGTGTACTGCTCTCCGCTCACCATTGCGGATCTGCATATGCGCTACTTGCTCACGTGCCACGGCCTGCTCTCGACGCAGACCGTGACCGCACATCCCATCTTCGCGCGCGCGTTCCACGAGTTCGGCCTGCCCCGCGCGCTCCTTGCGCGAGTGCCAGACACGCTTGTCGGCGTACGGATACTCTGCTATACTTGTCCGTACACCTTGGAGGCGTGATGGCGACCACATCCCGGAAGACACCCCGCGCGAAGGCGAAAGCCCCAGGCCGACGCGCCCTCACCGAAGGCAAGGTCCGCAAGGAGTTCTGGCTTGATCCAGCGACCCTCGCTGAAGCGCAGGCGTTTCTCGGGACAGAGACGGAACGTGAGA
>DATCGU010000031.1:0-2900 GCA_036508735.1 Gemmatimonadaceae bacterium | reverse complement strand
CGGGAAGCTCCTCGATGACCTGTGCGGGGCTCATGCCGGTCGCGAGCAGGTCGAGCACGTCAACCACCCTGATCCGCATGCCGCGGACGCACGGGCGTCCGCCGCACTGCTCGGGATTCACGGTGATGCGCTCCATCAACTCCACGGTCTGGCCCATGGGCGGTGCCTCGCGCTAGGGGAGAGCAGAATGTAGCACCCAGCGACAGCATATGCACCGGAAGGGCTCATCCTTCATTTCGGCGCAGGCTTCGCCGAAAGCCAGGCACGGAGCGCATCGTTCATGCGCGTCTGCCAGCCGCGCCCGGTGGCCCGGAACGCCGATAGCACGTCCGTGTCGATACGAAGCGATGTGGCAGTTTTGCGGCCATTGCCGCGAGGGCGGCCGCGCAGGCGCTTTAGCTCGGCGCGCATCTCTTGGCTGCAGTCGGGCGCGTCGGGGTCGGTCATGTCGGGTTCCTGGCTGCGCACACGCGCCCAGTCCGAGCCCGTGGTGCCCGCCGCAGACTGCGCGCGAAGCTCCTCACTTGTGAAGCTGACGATCTTCTCCAAGGTACTCACGGTATTCCTCCCTCTCTCGTTTGCTGGCTCTTCGAAAGCTGATGCAGCGCACTGAATCGGCGCGCGCGACGTAAACGAGGATGCACACCGCTTGCGCGGCCGGAGTGAACGCCGTCGCGATGCGACGCTCCTCTACGCCGGCACGAGCCGACGGAAAATCCCACTTCAGCGCGCTCTCGAACACCTGGCAGGCGTCTTCGAACGCGAGTCCATGTTTCGCGAGATTCTGCTCCCGCTTGCCCAAGTCCCACTCATAACGGATTGGTGCGCGCATTTAACGTAAATACGTTTATTGAGGGAAGCAAGCCTCCACAGAACGCAAGCCAGGGTGCGAAGTGCAGGGCGTGGCCCACAATACGATCCGATGAGGTGACGGCTGTCATCAACTCGTCGCGTCACTGGGCAAATCGCCGCGTCGAACTCCCCCCGCGTTGCACGACGGGTATTCACCCTCGCAAGCACGCACGACGGGTATCCACCCTCGCAAGCTCTCGGACCCTATGGGCGCGCTGCGCGCGCCCTTTATGGGTCCTGCGGCCGCTTTCGCGGGCGGATACCCGTCGTGCTCGCGTCCAGCCCTGGCGCGCCTTCCATCTCGGGAACACCACCCAGCATTCTTCATTTTGGTGCGGGCTTGGCCGAGAGCCACGCGCAAAGCGCATCGTTCATGCGCGTCTGCCAGCCGGGCCCGGTGGCCCGGAATGCCGACAACACCCCGGCGGCCACCCAAAGTCCCCCACCCGGCCACCGGCGGCTGGAGAGTGATGACGGGCGCGCGCTTTTGGTGATGTGCGGCGTGGCTGGGGTTCACATCTTCACGCAGGGAGCCGTGAACGCCGACCTTGCGCTGAGGGATGTCTTTCATGACATTATGTGTGCCGTGACATGGGATGTCGAGTTCACGGATGAGTTCTTCGTGTGGTGGTCAGGCCTTGCCCGCGCTGTGCAGGATGCGCTGGGCGCGAAAGTCTATTTGCTCGAATGGCGCGGCCCGGCGCTGGGATTTCCGCACTCCTCCAAGGTGGTGACGTCACGACACGCGCACTTGAGGGAACTGCGGGTGCAGTATCGCGGCAGGCCGTACCGCTTGATGTACGCATTTGACCCGCGTCGCACGGCGATCCTGCTGCTCGGTGGCGATAAGACTGGTGACGATCGGTTTTACGACGTGATCGTCCGCCGTGCGGACGCACTGTACGATGTACACCTTCGCGAGTTACGCGAGGAGGGCTTGATCTGATGGCGAGAAAGTTCCGGGAGCTGATCGACGCCATGCCGGTCGAGCGTCGCAAGCGTATCGAGGCAGAGGCAAATCGTCTCGAGGCCGAGATGCGCCTGCGCGAGTTGCGCAATGCGCGCGACCTCTCGCAAGCGGACCTCGCCGATGCGCTGGACACCGACCAGGGCAATGTGTCGCGGCTCGAGCAGCAGGCCGACATGTACGTCTCCACGCTGCGTCGCTACCTCGAGGCGCTTGGTGGCACGCTGGAAATTGTCGCGCATTTTCCCGACCGCGACGTGCGAATCACCCAGTTCCGGGAATTGCGGCGGTCGCCCTCGCCCCCGGCGGCCACCTGATAATCCCCCACCTGGCGCGAGCAGCGCCTGCACGGCGATTCCGCCGAGGTCGTCGCCCATCTGCGCGCTGAACGCGATGCCGCGTCGAGGCGAACCGCCCGGACCGGCTGAATCCGTTGGGTCTCAGAGTTCGAGGCGCGCGGCGAACGCGTTTGCGGTCGCAGTGACGGCCACGCTCAGGCGCTCCATTACGGCCGCATCGCCGCCCAGCCCCAGCACGGCGTGCAGCACCGACGGGAGGGCGCCATGCACGCGTGCGAGCACGTCCACGGTGAGTGCGGTGACCTGGGGCAGTGCCACATCGAACTCCCGGGCGACACTTCGCAGACGCTGCGGCGTGAGCGCCGCCGGATGTGTTGTGCCGCCGAACGCGAGCGCGAACGTCTGATCGAGACCCGCGAACAGGGTGGTGACCACCACGTCGTAGGCGGGTGCGAGACGCACGGTGCCTTGGGCGTCGTAGAGC
Organism: Gemmatimonadaceae bacterium; assembly: GCA_036508735.1. Taxonomy (GTDB): domain Bacteria; phylum Gemmatimonadota; class Gemmatimonadetes; order Gemmatimonadales; family Gemmatimonadaceae; genus PNKL01. The sequence continues at coordinate 298 of DATCGU010000031.1, read as the reverse complement.
ACGCTCAGGTTCTTGGCATGCGCGTCGTAGTTGCCCATGACGGCGTTCGCCACGGCCCAGCGCAGCAACTGCTCGCGGCCAGCGGCCGGTTGGGCGGCCGCGCGGCGCAGCACCGCAACGACATCGTGGAACGTCACGCCACCAGCACCCGCATACTTCTGCCGGGAGACGCGCCCGGTGAGCTGGCAGCCATCCTCGGCGTGCAGGCGATGCACGGTGCCGTCCGGATCCATTGTGCGGTCGAAGCGCGCCGACTCATGGCAGTCTGGCGCCACCAGGCAGGGCGCGCTCGACGCGG
>DATCGU010000030.1:0-3191 GCA_036508735.1 Gemmatimonadaceae bacterium | reverse complement strand
GTTCTGCCAGAACTGGGAAATTTCGCAGCAGTTTCCAGCCAGTGCGTCGTCCCGAACGACCCCGGCGGCGGTGGTGGCACAGGCGCAGGCATCGGGCTGCCGGATGATTGCTTACACCTACAATGAGCCGCTGACGGGCTTCGAATTCGTGCGGGACTGCGCCCGGTTGGCGCGTTTGGCGGGGCTCAAGAACGTGTTGGTGACGAACGGCTACGCTGAGGAAGCCCCGGCCGCGGAATTGCTGCCGCTTTTAGACGCGCTCAATGTGGACGTCAAGAGTATGGAGGACACGTTCTACCGCCGGCAATGCCACGCCAGTTTGGAACCTGTACTGCGCTTCTGCCGGCAGGTGCGGAGGGCGGGATCTCATCTGGAACTCACGAATCTCGTGATTCCCGGATTGAACGACCGGCCGGAGCTGTTTGACCGGCTGGCGGAGTGGGTGGCGGAGGCGCTGGGCCCGGGGACGCCGCTGCACCTGAGCGCCTATCATCCCGACCATCGGGCGACAGAACCGGTCACGCCGGTCGGAACACTGATGGAGGCGCGGGCGCGGTGTCGCGCGAAATTGTCATATGTTTATGTGGGTAACGTCGCATCCGGACAGGGAGAGGACACAGCCTGTCCCGCCTGTGGCGCCACGCTGGTGACGCGGCGCGGGGGTCAGACCAAACTGACGGGGATTCGCGAGGGGGCCTGCGCGGGGTGTAAACGGGCGGTGGATCTGGTGTTGTGATCTGAGTACGTTCCGGCACAGAATGAAAACCCAGTTTCCTATCAGTCGGCAGCCGGAGCGCCCAGGCGGGTCCGCACGGTCGCACTTGGGGCATTCGGCCAAAACGCCGGGTTCGCCGGTGCATATTCCGGTGGATCGAGTCGTGCTCGCCGGGGATCTCACGATTCCCCCGGCGGCCAAGGGCGTCGTGCTGTTCGCCCACGGCAGCGGCAGCAGCCGCCACAGTCCGCGCAATCAGCTTGTCGCACGGGCGATTCAGGACTCGGGCGCGGGCACGCTGTTGTTCGACCTGCTCACCAGCGAAGAGGAAGCCGAGGACGCTGTAGACGGACATCTGCGTTTTGACATCGAGATGCTGGCCCGGCGACTCGTCGCCGCGACCCGCTGGATCGCCAATCACGCCGCGGCCCGGCACCTGGGCATCGGATATTTTGGCGCGAGCACGGGTGGAGCAGCGGCGCTGGTGGCCGCGGCGGAGCTGGGTTCGGTGGTCGATGCGGTTGTTTCCCGGGGAGGCCGGGCCGATCTGGCTGGCGCGTCCCTGGCACGTGTGGAGGCGCCCACCCTGCTCATCGTGGGTGCGCGGGATGACGTCGTGCTGAAACTCAACGAAGAGGCTTGCGAGCAACTGCGGTGCAAGAAGCAGCTCGTCGTCGTGCCTCGGGCGACGCATTTGTTCGAGGAACCGGGCACATTGGACCAGGTGGCCTCGCTCGCTGCCACATGGTTCCGCCAGTACCTAAAGCCGCGGTGACTTTGCCCCGGCACCCGAGGGAGACTGACCGATGAAAACGCAATTTCGTGACCGCACCGAAGCCGGCAAGATGCTGGCAAAATCGCTGGCCAAGTATGCGAACCGCCCCGGGGTGCTGGTGCTCGCGCTGCCGCGGGGTGGCGTGCCGGTGGCCTTTGAGGTCGCGCAAGCCCTGAACGCACCGCTCGACGTATTCGTCGTGCGCAAGCTGGGCGTGCCGGGCCATGAAGAACTGGCGATGGGCGCGATTGCCAGCGGCGGCGTGCGCGTGCTCAACAAAAGCGTCGTTGATATGCTCGAGATATCTGACCACGTCATCGACGCGGTGGCGGGACGCGAACTACGCGAGTTGCAGCGCCGGGAACGCGCCTATCGCAACCACCGTCCGGCGCCCGATGTGCGCGGGCGCACGGTCATCCTGGTGGACGATGGCATCGCCACTGGCGCCACGATGCGTGCGGCCGTCAAGGCGCTTCGACAACTCAAAGCGGGCCGCATTATCGTGGCAAGCCCCACAACGGCGTTGTCCACCGCGGAAGAGATGCAGCCGGAGGTGGACGAGTTTGTCGCCGTGATGACGCCCGCGGATTTCTCCGGGGTCGGCCAGTGGTATGAAGACTTCTCGCAGACCACCGATGAGGAAGTTCGCGCGCTGCTCGAAAAAGCCGGCCAACTTCCCACCACGCCTTGACCATGCCCGCCCTTTTCAAGGGCGGCGGCGCCGTGGCGCTTTCAACAAATTCGCGGCAATGGTTCTCCAGCGGGCAGCAGCAGTCGGCGCGTGGGGCCGTAAGGGCTGCGCAGGCGCACCTGGCCGGGAGCGCGGGCGGTGACGCGGCCGATCGCCGCCGCGTCGGCCGAGACCGGACAGTGGCGCAGCAGGGCCAGCGCGCGCACCGCATCGGCGTCGGGCACGAAGGCCACAAAGCGCCCCTCGCAGGCTACATTGAGCGGATCGAGCCCCAGCGCCTCGCAAGCGCCCCGCACGGGCTCGCTCACGGGAATCGCGGCGCTTTCGACGTCGAAGTCGGCGCCGCCGTCCTCGGCCAGTTCGATCAGCGACGCCGCGAGTCCGCCGCGGGTGCAGTCGCGCAACACGTGTACGTCAATCCCGGCATCGAGCAGCGCCGCGACCGGCGCCGCGAGCGCGGCGCAGTCGCTCACCAGCGGTCCGCCGAAGGCCACCCCCTCGCGCGCGGCGAGGATCGCGATGCCGTGGCGGGCGATGTCGCCGCTGACGATGATCGCGTCGCCCGGCGTCAGCCGCGCGGGGCGCACGTCCACGCCGTCGCGCACCCACCCGACGCCGGTGGTGTTGATGAAGAGGCCGTCGGCCTTGCCGCGTTCGACGACCTTGGTATCGCCGGTCACAATGCGCACGCCCGCGGCCGCCGCGGCATCGCGCATCGAAATCGCCACGCGCCGCAGGACATCGAACGGCAGTCCCTCTTCGAGAATAAAGCCGGCCGTGAGCCAGGCAGGGCGCGCGCCGCACATGGCGAGGTCGTTCACCGTGCCGTTGACGGCTAGCGCGCCGATATCGCCGTCGGGGAAGAAATGCGGGTACACGACGTACGAATCGGTGGTCAGCGCCAGCCGCGCGCCGGCGGGAACCGGCAGCACCGCGCCGTCGTGCCGGTCGCCACGATTATCGGGATCGAAGGCCGCCGTGAACACCTCGGCGATCAGTTGCCGCATCAG
>DATCGU010000029.1:0-6293 GCA_036508735.1 Gemmatimonadaceae bacterium | reverse complement strand
TCGCGCGCCACCTCGAGGCGCTCGGGCACGAGGTGATCGTGGCCGATCCGAACGTCGCGCCGATGTCCGCCACCCGCTCGCGGCGCACGACGACGGACAAGCGCGATGCCCGGGCCCTCATGGACGCGTGCGAAACCGGGGCCTATCGGCCGGCCCATCGGCTCGCGGACGGGCGCCGCCACGTGCGGGCCGAACTCGCCGTGCGCGATGTCCTCGTCGCCACGCGCACGCGCTGTGCCTCCCTCGCCAAGTCGCTCGTGCGGCGCGACGGACTCCGCGTGCCGGCGAGCGACAGCTATGTCGTGCCGGCGAAGATCACGGCGCTGGCCCTGTGCCTGAGGTAGGTAGCTCAGAGAGCCAAGGCGCGGCGCTGCCGTAACAGCGCTGCCTCGTATCGCTCGCTCCCGGCAGTGTCGGCGACGCTACGTCCGAATTCTGCCGAGAGTGCGCGACAAGCCAGCAACGCGAAGGGTGGACGGCGCTTCTCGCAGGAGTGTGATGCGCACGCACGCGCCGCGCTCCGGTGACTTGAAACAGGAATGAGAGGCCGGACACGGTATGCTCCCGTGTCCGGCCTCTCATTGTATCCAGGGCGGTGAGTCGCAGCGAGCCGCTACGTCATCCGGGGGTGCTTACTGGAAGTCCGCCGACCGGTTGATGCAGGCGGCCGGAAGGAAGCTCGGGTTGTTTCCCTCTTCGTTGGGGATCGGCAGGTTGACCGCCGTGCCGTACACGCCACCAGACTTCACGTAGATCCCGGTGGGGAAGACGCTCTCGGCGTTCAGCTTGTACTGCGAGATGAGGCGGCGCAGGTCTCCGACGCGGTGCGATGTGAGGTACAGCGTGAGGGCCCGCTCCTGGAACAGGACCTGGCGCTGGCTGCCCGTCGTGGTGCCCAGGTCGGCCAGCGTGAGCGGAGCCAGCGTATTCGGGATCGGGCCGGTGAACTGATCCGAGTACGTCGACGCGTTCGCGCGCGCGTCGTTGAGCTTGGTGAGCATCGTGGCAATGTTACCTGCGCGGAAGGCCGCCTCGGCCTCGATGAGCCGCGCCTCGCTGCCGATCGTGAGCTGGGTCGGGGCATTGCGCGCGTAGTACTTGCCCGACAGGTACTCCTCCGTCGCGTTGTCGAATCCGGTGCCGAAGTCGAAGGGCGCCACGCGCGGGTCATCGAGCTCGACGAACGGTACCCCGTTGGTCCCTTCGCGGTTGCCCACCCCGAAACGTTGCTCGAGATAGTTGAAGGCGTAGGTGGCGTTGTTCTCGCGGCCCGTGTTCTCGCTGTGCGCGAAGCTGTAGTTGAAGCTGCTCGGAACCTCGGCGACCGCGGCCGCGGCCTCCGTCACACGATTCAGGTCGAGCAGGGCGCGTCCGCGCCCGATTCGCGCCAGGTTCAGCGCCGTCGCCCCGGTCGCCCCCGCCGCGGTCGCGACGGTGATCGACGAATCGAACTTCGCGATCGCGGTCGTAAGGAGCGTTGCGCCCGTGAGCGGTGCGCCGTACGTGAAGGTCCCGTCTTCGTTCAGGCGACTGATCGGCACGCCGTTGCAGTAGTTCTCCGCGAGCAGCACGTACGCGTACGCGGCCAGCGCCTGGACTTCGGCGCCGCGCGCATCCGCCGGCAGGAACTGATGGAACCGGCTCGCGATGAGGTCGGCCGAGGCGCGGGAGCGCTGCAGGTCCTGGAAGGTCTGCAACGTCGTCGCGTTGATCGTGTTCGTCGCGCGCCGATCCACCTCGATCCGGGTATTGAAGGTCTCGGTATTGATCAACTCGTCGCTGAGCAGTCCGGAGATCTGGACGATGCCTTCGTTGTTGTCCAGGCCGTTGCCGTAGCCGCCGGCGTAGCCAAGCTGGAAGTCCCCGATCGCCGAGGCGTAGGCGGTCGGCAGTGCGGAGGCGCCGCTGATGTCCTGCGGGCGCACGACGTCGGGCGTCGGAGCCTTGAGCAGCGTGTCCTGATTGCAGGCCGCGAGTCCCGCGACGAGCATGCTGCCCGTCAGGACCCTGGCCGTGAAGCGGGCAATTGGCATCTGAGTCAACATGAGTGTGCGTCTCCTAGAAGGCAAAGGCGAGACGCGCCGTGAAGTAGCGAACCTGCGGGGAGGTCAGGAAGTCGGCGGTGGCGTAATTCGACTGCGCGTTGGAGTTCAGCTCGGGATCGAGACCACGATACTTCGTCCACGTGTGAAGGTTCCGTCCGGCCAGCGTGAGCGTCGCGCTGTTGGCTCCCACGTGGGAGGCCAGCGACTGCGGGATCGTCAGCATCAGGGCGACTTGGCGCAGCTTCGTGAACGACGCATCCTCGATGAAGCCCGACGTGATGCCGCTCTCCGCCGCCGCCTGTGCCGCGGCTTGCAGCTGCAGGTTGCTCGCATCGGGATTCTGCGCGACCTGGCCGTTCGCGAAGTATGCATCGCGGTAGACCGCGGTCAGGTTGTAGATCTTCTGGCCGGAGCGGTGATCGAACGTTGCGGTGATCCGGGCGAACGACCCGAGCGACAGCGCAGGCGTGAAGCTGATCTCTGCGGCCGGGAAGGGCGATCCCTGGTACGTCGCGGAATCGGCGACGATCACCTCGCACCCGGCGCTGCCGACGCCGTTGGGGCAGGCGATCAGGTTGTCGTGGTTGGCGTCGTTGTAGGACACCGCGCGGCCGTAGTATGCGCCGGCCGGGAGCCCCACCTTGAAGATCTGGGTATCGTCGAAGCCGCCCGTGAATTGTTTAATCGGGTGACCGTTCGCGTCGACGCCAAGGTCCTCGATGCGGTTGCTGTTCCACGCGCCGTTGACGGTTAAGTCGAGCTTCACGTTGGTCCGGTCCAACAGCATCGCGCGCACGAGCGCCTCGTCACCGCCGTTCCGCACGCGGCCCAAGTTCACGTACCGGTTGGTGCTCGCACCCACCGACGGCGGGATGATCGTGTTCACGAGCTCGTCGCGCGTCGTCTTGTCGTAGTGCGTGTACTCGAAGTTGAGCCGATCGGCGAACATCCCCAGGTCGAAGCCCAGCTCCCGCTCCGTCGACTTCTCCGGCTTGAGCTTGATATTGCCAGCGCCGCCGATGGTGAAGGCGGGCGACTCCGTTCCGTTGATGATCTGCGAGACGGGATTGTAGTACTGCTCCGCGGACAGGTAGCCGGGGTTCTGGCCCGCCGACCCGACGGCCGCGCGCAGCCGCAGCGACGAGACCACGCTGATCTTAGGGAAGAAGTCCTCCTCGCTGATGACCCACGATCCGCTGAGCGACGGGTAATACACGCGGGAGAAGTTCGTGCCGAAGGCGCTGTTGCGATCCGTGCGCAGCCCGGCCGTGAGGAAGACGCGGTCGCGCCACGCCATCTGCTCGCGGCCGAGGAAGCCGAGCGTCCGCACGTCGTTCGTGGTCTCGCTCACCTGGAAGAGGCTTGACGTGCCGGCCAGGGAGGTCGTGCCGCTCGCCAGGCCCTGTCCGAACGCGTCGGTGCGGTGCGAGCCAACGTCGGTGTACTGCGTGCCCACGGTCGACGTGAACTTCATGGTCGACGAGTAGTCGTACGTCGCCGTGGCGTTCAGGCTCGTCGTGAAGTTGAAGATGTTCGCGTTGTACACGCCGCGGTATCCCTGCGCAGACGTGCTGTCGGCGAGGAGCACCCCGCGCGGCAGCGTCAGCTCGTCGCCGCGGTGATTGATGTCGCCCCCGAGCGTACCGTTGACGACGAGCCAGGCCAGGGGCGTCCAGTTGCTCGTCACGCCACCCGTGAGGCGCTGCACCTGCTGCCGCGTGTCCAGGTTGAAGAAGTCGTACGGATTGACCTTGGCGTTGTAATAGCCGTAGCTCACTGTATCGGCGCCGCAGACCGCCGGGTGCATGGCAGCAATCGCGCCGAAGCAGTCCGCCGCCTTGCCCAGCAGGGAGCCGGATACCACACCGTAGGAATTGTTGTCATTCTGCGGGCGCGTGAGGCTGCTGTTCGTGTAGCCGATGCTCACCTGTGCATCGAGCGTCTTCGTGAGCTGACCGTGCAGGTTCGTGCGAAGGTTGAGCCGCTGCTGGCCATTGATGGCCACAACGTTCTGCTCCTTCTGGTATTCCCCGCCCAGGTAGTACTGGGCAACGTCGGAGCCACCGGCGACGCTCAGTCCCGTGAGCCGGCGGTTGCCAGGCTGGAGGATGCCGGCGCTCTCGATCGGGCTGTTCGTCGCGAACGAATCGACGACGGCGCAGGCGGTGGGGCTTCCGCTCGTCCGGCTGTACAGGCTGCAGCTGCTGGTGACGGCGCCGCTCGGCCGATGCCCGTAGGCCCTGTAGTTGAGCGGGTAGACGTTCACGTCGTGAAGCGAGCCGAGCTCGCCGAAAGTGTCCCAGCGCGTCTTGCCGGAACGCCCGCGCTTCGTCGTGATCTGGATGACGCCGTTCGAGGCCGCGGTGCCATACAATGCCGCCGCCGCGGGCCCCTTGATGACCTCGATGTTCTCGATCTCCTCGGGGTTGATGTCGTTGAACCGCGAGGGGAGCTGTCCTCCCGTGCCCACCGCCGACGACTGGGCGTTGTTGTCGATCCGGATTCCGTCGATGACCAGGAGCGGATCATTGGAGAGCGAGATGGAGTTCGAGCCGCGGATGCGGATGCGCGATCCGGCGCCCGTCTCACCGGCCGCCAGCTGTACCACCACGCCCGGCACGCGCGAGCTCAGCGCGTCGGAGAAGGTGCTGATCGCCGCCTTCGTGATCGCCGAGCTGTCGATGGTGGACGTGGCGGCCCCATTCTGCCGAGCACGCTCCGATTGGCCGGTCGCCGTCACCGTCACCTGTTCGAGCGTCGTCGCCGACGGCGCCAGGCTGAAGCTCACCGTCGCCGTGCCGCCGGCGGTCACCGCCACGACTCGCGTCGATGCGCCATAGCCGATGCGCTGCGCGGAGATGCTCACCGCGCCTGCCGGCACGGCGATGAGGCGGAACTGCCCGGCCTGGTCGGTCTGGGCGCCACGCTGCGTACCCACGACGCGCACCTGCACGCCCTCGATGGGTCGGCCCGACTGGCGCTCGACTACAGAACCTGTCACCGTACCGGTCGCCGTCTGCGCGCTGGCGCTGGTGGCTCCAGTGAGGAGCAGGGCGCTGGCAAGGAGCCGGCGAAATGCGCTACTCATGAATGGTCTCCTCCGATAGTCGGAGTACGAGGGAAAGATCGTCCGTGCGCGAGCAGACAGACCTGCTGTCGCTCGACCCACGGCGTGCAAAGCTGGCTGCTGGGGAAGGCTTCTGCCACCGTATGGATGTGCCATACGTCACGACCGACCTCGCCAGCGGTCGTGCGGTCACACCGGAACGCCGGTCCAACGCACGCCGGCGGATGCCGCACCCGCTTCCGAGGGTGGAAGCGATGATCCGAGATCAGCTGAATTCGCTGAACTTCGACACGACGGAGTTCCGCAACGTGGGAGACGGCGACGCCACCCGAACGGACGACCTGACGTTCGGGGCCCTGCTGCGAAAGACGGGGCCGGGCGGCCGGACTGTGGAAACAGGTTCTGGGGACGAACTTGTGGCGCTACGTTCAGGCAGTAATGAGCTCCCCGGCCGGAATGAAGCTCCGGACGTCTCATAGCCTCAGGTGGAGCGATCGCCTGCTTGGGTTCAAGGGCACCTAGATGTACAGCGGGGCGCCCCAGTGCAGGGCGCCCCGCCATTCTGTCAGCCAATCAGGCGATCCGTTTCAGAGAAACTGCACAGTGCAGTTATTCCTTCTCTAGCTAGCTAGTCCCGACAGGGGAGAATCTCGGGATGCTCCGATGCGGGGAACTCGATTCCACGACCCAACATGTCATGCCTTGTTCGGGTCGCGCCGACCTCGAATTGGCGGACGAAATGAATTCCAGTAATTCGCATGATTCGAGTCACGCATTCGACCGAGAGACCTCCTTTCGGCGCAAAACGGTTCACTGTCGCCAGCCGTCTCTGGGTTTCCCACTGGGCCAACGCTGGAATGGGGCTGAACGCGCATTGAGTGAAGAGAATTGACATTAACTTGAGCTTCCGAGCAATGCGTAGCGTCCCCTCATCCTACCACGTCTCTTAACCAATTGGCGGCGTTGACGTCGGACAGGGCAATGATGTGCTAACCTTGCCTGCACGCCGCTGCATGCATTGGGAAGAAGAGATGACACGACTCATGCTTCGGTGTGGCCTTGTCCTGAGTCTGCTGGCCTGTTCGTCAGGAGCTGGCACGCCAACGTCGGGCAGCCCCAGCGCGCCCGTCCAACCCGGCGTGGGGAATCCGCCTTCCGTATTCGTACCTGCCGCCTACTAC
>DATCGU010000028.1:0-25546 GCA_036508735.1 Gemmatimonadaceae bacterium | reverse complement strand
TTTGGCGAACAGACGGCAGAGGCCATTGCCGCCGCGGTGCGTCGCTTCGAAGAGGGGCCTGAGCTCACAGTGGCTGCGTGCCGGGCAAATGCCGAGAGGGTCTCGGTGGCGCGGTTTCGGCGCGAGTTCCGGGCGTGGGTTGAGGGGGAGATAACGGCGAGTACAACTCTCTCACGGTGACCTTCGTGCCTCTCCGGTCTTCGCGAGAGCGCGAGAGAGCGCGAGCTATGCCGTGCGCGCCACCATCTCCTCGGGCGCCATGCCGAGCAGCTCCTCGGCGGACATTCGCAGGCACTTGGCCATGCCGTGCTCCGTGAGGGCGTCTTCGACGAGGCGCGCACCCAGGAAGTAGCCCGCCCGCTCGGGGATGACGTACCGGTCCACGGTGCGCGCGTCATCGCTCATGCCGCCAGACAACCAGCGCAGGCGCAAGCCGAGCGCGTTGCTGCCCAGTTCCTCGGCGACGGAACGGAAAAGCAGGGGCTCCATTTCGCGCGTGCGCACATACTGCCGCCGCTGGAAGCCAAAGTACTCCCATGGGGCGTGCCCCGGGCTGAGCAGGCGCGCGGCCTGCACGGCGAGTCCTTCGTTGACGAGATGTTCGCGCAGGGCGATGTACCGCCCCGTTTCCCAGTACGAGTAGTAGCCGCCCTGGTCGGCGACGAACTTTCGCATGGCGCTGCGGCTGGTTGGCGACGTGTAGCGCACGGCGTGCGCCATCTCGTGCGACAACCACATGGGGATGAGTTCTGGCTCGAGGCCGAGGCCGCGGGTGGTGGTGTTGGCGATGCCGGTAAAGTGCTCGAGGCAGGCAAAGGCGATGCCCCTGCCGTTCACCACGAGTTCGCCGGCGTTGGCGCCGCCCACCCCGACCATCAGGACGACATCAACGGGCGAGTCGACCTCGAAAAGTGCCGTGCACTGCTCCTCCGCCGCCGTGGCGAGCGCCACCACATCCACACGGTCGAGCATGGCGCGCAGGTCATCGCGGTCGGCATAGACCGCCTCGCGCACGACGTCGAGGAAGTGCGGGCCACTGGGGTCGAGCACGTAATTGTGCCAGTACGCCTCGAGCAGAGGCCGATGCGTCTCGAAGTATCGCTGGTATTCCGCGACCGGATCGGTGCTTTGCAGGACCGAGAGGAAGTCCGGGACGAGATTGATGAGCATCGAGTGGGGTGGCGGCGCGTCGCGGTGAACTGGCGGGAAATAGTTTCGCGACGTGCGGAAAGTATAGGACCGCACGTGAGTGCGAACAAGAGGACGTGACTCCAAGCAAAGAGACGCTTTGCTACCCTGAGACGTCACGAACGACGATTGGGATTACGGATTACGGATGTCGGATGACTGAGAACGGTCATCCGTTGACTGCCTTTGGATCGCTACTTGGTGCCGAAGAGGCGGTCGCCGGCGTCGCCAAGCCCTGGGAGGATATACCCACTGGCGCTGAGTTCGCGGTCGAGCGAGGCGGCGAAGATGGGAACGTCGGGGTGAGCGTCGTGCAGAAACGTTACACCTTCGGGGGCGGCGACGAGGCACATGAAGCGCAACCGGCGCGCGCCGGCACTCTTGAGTTGCGTGATGGCATCGACCGCCGAGCCGCCGGTGGCAAGCATGGGGTCGAGCACGAAGACATCACGCTGTGCGAGGTCGGACGGCACCTTGAAATAGTACTCCACCGGCTGAAGCGTGTCGTGGTCGCGGTACAATCCGATGTGTCCCACGCGCGCCGACGGCATGAGCGCGCGGATGCCGTCGACCATGCCGAGCCCGGCGCGCAGGATGGGGACAAGCACGGGCTCGTGCCCGGCGAGACGCTGTGCGAACATGGTCTCGAGCGGGGTCTCGATGGTCACCGGTTCGAGCGGCAGGTGACGTGTGGCCTCGAACGCCATGAGCATGGCGAGTTCGTCCACCAGCTCCTTGAAGACCTTGGTGGGGGTGGAGCGGTCGCGCAGGATCGACAGCTTGTGCTGGATGAGCGGGTGCTCGATGACCGTGAGGCCAGGGAGCGTCAGGGAGGTGACCATAGGGTGAAAAGCTAGTATCTTGGCCGACATGAAAGAATACCAAGCCGCGATCCTGCGCCTCACGAGCCGCGTGCGCGACGACGAAGATGCGCTGACCGACCTGCTGAACGAACGCAGCCGCTCGGGGTGGGAGCCCGCCATGATGACGCAGGACGACCAGCGCATCACGGTGGTATTCCAGCGAAGGACGAATGCCGACGCCACCTGAGCGCAGGCCCACTCCATGCAACTGACCGTCCAGGGCGCGGCCCGCGAAGTCACGGGGTCGTGCCACGTGGTGCAGGCGCACGGCCGCACCTTCCTGCTCGACTGCGGGCTGTTCCAGGGCCGGCGAACCGAGGTGCAGCAGAAGAACCTGGCCCTGCCGGTGCCCATCCGGGAGATTGACGCGATCATCCTGTCGCACGCGCACATCGATCACTCGGGTCGCCTGCCGCTGCTGGTGCACGAGGGGTACAACAAGCCGATCCACTGCACGCGTGCCACGCGCGATCTGTGCGAGCCGATGCTGGCCGACTCGGCGCACATCCAGGAGAGCGACGCGGAGCACTTGGCGCGGAACAAGCGAGAGCACTTTGCGCCGTTGTACGCAGTGCGCGACGCCGTGCGGACGATCGAGTTGATGGTACCGCACGCGTATGACGAGCGGTTCGAAGTGGCGCCCGGGGTGTTTGTGACCTTCTCGGAGGCCGGCCACATCCTGGGATCGGCCTCGGTGACGCTCGAGGTGTCAGACGGCGAGCACGTGAAGCGGCTGGTGTTCAGTGGCGACATCGGGCGATCGGGACTGTCCATTTTGCGGGATCCCAAGCCACCGGGCAACGCGGACTGGGTGCTGATGGAGTCGACGTACGGCAATCGCGACCACGAATCGGTGGCCGGGACGCGCGCCGAGCTGGCGCGCGTGATTCGCGAGACAGTTGCGCGCGGCGGCCGCGTGCTGGTGCCGGCCTTTGCCGTGGGTCGGACGCAGGAACTGGTGTACGACCTGCACCAGCTGGCCGAGGCCGGGGAAATTCCGCGGATTCCGATCTACATCGACAGTCCGCTGGCGACGAAGGCGACCGAGGTGTTCGAACGGAACGCCGACATCTTCGACCAGACCGAAGGCATGGTGCGGAGCCACAACGGCACCTCGTTGTTCCAGTTTCCGCTGCTGAAGTACACGCCAAGCGTCGAGGACTCCAAGGCGCTGTCGCAGGCCACCGGACCGATGGTGATCATCTCGGCGTCGGGCATGGCCGAGTCGGGGCGCATCCTGCATCACCTGCAGCAGGGGGCGCCGAACCCGAGCAATACGATTTTGGTGGTCGGTTTCATGGCGCAGCACACGCTGGGGCGGCGCATTGTGGAACGCGCGGCGACCATCAAGACGTTTGGTGTGGAGGTGCCCCTGCGGGCGCAGGTGGTGGTGCTGAATGGATACAGCGCGCACGCCGACCGGACGGAGCTGGCCGCGTGGTTGCAGGCCGTGCGCGCCACGTCGCCGCGCCTGAAGGACGTCTTTCTGGTGCACGGTGAACCTGAGGCACAGGACGCCTTTGGCGTGCAGCTGCGCGAGCGCGGATACCGGGTGCACATGCCCACGATGGGGACGCACATCTCGCTGGGCTAGGGTTACGAGTGGTCTCTCACGGAGAGTAGTAGGGGTACCTGTGCGTGCGGTGCGCGCGCATTTTACGACGATGCGCATTCCCGTCGAGTCGTATCGCCTGCCAAATGGCCTGCTCGTGACGTGTTCCGAGGATCATTCGGCACCGGTGGTGGCCGTGAACCTGTGGTACCACGTGGGCTCGGCGAACGAGCGCGAGGGACGCACCGGTTTTGCGCACCTGTTCGAGCACATGCTGTTCCAGGGGTCCGAACACGTGGGTTCCAACGAGCACTTCGAGCTGGTGCAGCGCGCCGGTGGCACGCTGAACGGCTCGACGTGGCTGGACCGCACCAATTACTTCGAGACGGTGCCGTCGCACCACCTGGAGCTGGCGCTCTGGCTGGAGGCCGATCGCATGGGTGCGCTGCTGCCGGCCATGACGCAGGAGAAGCTCGACACGCAGCGCGATGTGGTGATGAACGAACGGCGCTGGAGTGTGGACAACCAGCCGTACGGTTCGTGGTGGGAACGGCTGCCGATGCTGTGCTACCCGCCGACGCATCCGTTCCATCACTCGCTCATGGGAAGCATGGAAGACCTGACGGCGGCCAGCCTGGACGACGTGGCCGGGTTCTTCCGCACATTCTACACGCCGGACAACGCGGTGCTGACGATTGCCGGCGACTTTGATGCCACCGAAGTGCGCACCATGGTGGAGAGGCACTTTGGCGAGATCCCGCGCGGCAACGGACGCCCGCCGCTGGCGCCGATGGAGCTGCCGCGCACGTTCGGCGAGTGGAAGCGGGAAGTGGTGGAGGACGACGTGATGCTGCCGCGGCTCTTCCTGACGTTCCGCACGAGCGTGTTTGGATCGAGCGCCTACTATGCGGGCAGCGTATGCGCCGCGGTGCTGGGCATGCGGCGCGGAAGCCGGCTGTATCGCGCGCTCGTTCGCGAGCGCGAGGTGGCGAGCGACGTAAGCGCCTTCACGTGGGACCTGGCGAAGGGTGCCGACCTGTTGGTCGTGGATGCAACGGCACGACCGGGAACGGATGCGGTGACACTGGAAGCAGCGGTGGTGGCCGAGATCGACCGGCTGCGCACCGAAGGAGCCGGCGCCGACGAAGTGGCGCGCGCGCTGGCACTGATAGAGACCGATTATGTGATGTCGATGCAGGCAGCGGGCGACCGGGCCGACGCGCTCTCCAAGTTTGCGACGCTCTTTGGCGATCCGGCGCTCGTCAACGAACAACTCGACAAGTATCGCGCGGTGACGGCAGACGCGGTGACGGCGTTCGCGCGGGAATTCCTGGGCGAGGACAATCGGGCATCGCTGGTGTACGTGCCACGGGCTGTTGCGGAGGAAGCGTGACCATTTCAGAGCGTCCGCAGCCCGGCGATCCACGCCCGTATGAATTTCCGTCGACGGAACGGTTCACGCTGGGGAATGGCCTGCGCGTAATCGTTGCCCCCATGCCGCGCCTGCCGCTGGTGAGCATCCTCGCGGTGGTCGATGCCGGCGCATCGGGTGATGGCGCCGGAAACGAGGGACTGGCATCGCTGACGGCTGCTGCCCTGGCCGAGGGGGCGGCAGAGCGCGGCGGGCCGGCGTTGGCCGAGGCGTTTGAACGGCTGGGGACGGGCCTGGAGAGTGGCGCCGGCTGGGACGACGCAACGGTGCAGCTGACGGTGACGCCGGCGCGACTCGACGATGCACTGGCGCTGCTGGCCGACGTGCTGATGGCGCCGCGGTTCGCCGATGGGGATGTGGCGCGGTTGAAGGCCGAGCGGCTGGCGGAATTGTTGCAGGAGCGCGTGGAGCCGCGGGGACTGGCCGACGAGCGCTTTGCGCGCGTGGTGTATGACGAGTCATCGCGGTATGCGCGAGCGGCGGGCGGCACGAGCGCATCGGTGCGGGCACTGGACGCCGCGCAGGTGCGCGCCTGGCACGAGGCCAGGTACAGCGGCGCGACGACGACGCTCATCGTGACCGGGGACGTGACACCCGAACGCGTGCGCTCGCTCGTGGAGCGGCGACTCGGCGCGTGGTCGCGGCCGGTGCAGCGCATGCCGGCGGTGGTGGTGGGTGCGCGGTCGCGGGTGAGAGGAGTGCACGTGGTATCCAAGGCCGATGCGCCGCAGTCGGAACTGCGTGTGGGACACCTTGGGCTACCGCGCGGACATGGCGACTACTTTGCGACCGTCGTGATGAACGCGGTGCTAGGCGGGCTCTTTGGGTCGCGCATCAACCTCAACTTGCGCGAGGTGCACGCCTACACGTACGGCGCGCACTCCGCATTCGACTGGCGGCGCGCGGCCGGGCCGTTCGTGGTGGGAACGGCCGTGAAGACCGAGGTGACGGACGCTGCTGTGCGGGAGATCCTGCTGGAGATTGACCGCATTCGCGACGCCGTGGTGAGCATCGACGAGATGGAACTGGCCACCAAGTACCTGGGAGGGGTGTTTCCCATCCGCTACGAGACCACGGGTGCGGTGGCAGGGGCCCTGGCGATGGCGAACGTGTACGGACTGGATGACGACTACTTTGGCACCTATCGCGATCGCATTGCGGCGGTGACGCCGGCCGATGTGCTGGCCGCGGCCCGCGCGCACCTGCATCCGGATGAGTTGCAGGTTCTGGCGGTGGGCGACGCGAGCGCGATCGAGGGACCACTGGCCGCGCTGCAACTGGGCGTGCTCTCGGTGACGAATGCCGACGACGATGAAGGAGCGGACGCATGACGGAACCGACGGGAACGGTGAGCAGCCGGCGCATCTATGAAGGGCGCGTGGTGACGCTGAACGTGGACCAGGTGCGCTTTCCCGATGGCCGGGTGGGTGAGCAGGAAATCGTCCGTCATAGCGGGGCGAGCGTCATTGTGCCGTTCCTGAGCGATCCGCACGGCGACGACCCGCAGATCCTGCTGATTCGCCAGTATCGCTATGCGGCCAATGGCAGCCTGTACGAGATCCCCGCCGGCCGGCCCAATCCCGGGGAGACACCGGCGGAGTGCGCAGCGCGGGAGCTGCGCGAAGAAACCGGGTGCGTGGCGGCACACCTGGAGCCGCTGCTGGCGGCGTATACGACCCCGGGGTTCACCGACGAACGGCTGCACCTGTTCGTGGCGCATGGCATTACCCATCACGAAACGGAGTTCGATGCCGACGAGTTCGTGGAGTCGATTCCGGTGGCGATGTCACGGGCGCTGGAGATGATCCGGAGCGGGGAGATAGAAGACATGAAGACAATGCTGGGGATTGTTTACGTAGCGGGGTTTTACTGCTCCAGGTAGGGTGCGGGGCTTACTACTCTGGGTAGGGTGCGGAGTGCGGGGGTTTGGTGAGGGGGGAGGAGTGGAGGAGGGGGATCGGGGCATGGGGTGGGCGGAGGTGTCCATAAGAAAGGACACACACTTCCCGCCAACCGGACAGCTTACGCGGAGATTACAGATGGCAAGTCATTGATACTCAAGTACTTGCGATCTTGGTGTCTACATATCTGATGTGGTATGATCCCTGCACTTCATCTCAGGCAGAAGATGGCATGTGCCTGAGGAGGAGTAGATGAGACAGACGGCCCTGAAGCTTGAGACGGCAAAGCCCTTTGGCAGGGCGGAGCTGCAGGAACTCGACGACAATGCGCTGGTGACCGCCTATCTTGGCGGCACGAGCCGGGCCTTCGACCTGCTGGTCGAACGCTACCAGTCGCGGCTGCTGAACTTCGTGTACCGGACGGTGGGTGACCGGGAGCGGGCGGAAGACTTGGTACAGGAGGTCTTCGTGCGGGTGTACCGCCACCTGGCCCGTTTCGACCGGTCCAAGAAGTTTTCGACCTGGATCTACACGATTGCGTCGAACCTGGCCAAGAACGAGCTCCGCAACCGGGCGCGCAATCCGCTGGTGCTGTTCCAGACGATGACGTCGGGCTGGGAAGACGAGGAGCGTCCGCTCGAGTTCGAGGATCCGGATTCCCGTCCGGACGACGCCTTCGATCGCCAGAACCTGCGGGAGATGGTGGACGCCGCCGTCCGCCGGCTTCCGGCGCACCACCGGCAGGTCTTCGTGCTACGGGAGCTGGAAGGGCACTCGTACGAGGAAATCGCCGAGATGACCAAGTGCAACCTGGGCACGGTGAAGTCGCGGCTGAACCGGGCGCGGGCAGCGTTTGCCGAAGTGGTGGGGCCAGTCATTTGAGATGCTAGGTGCCAGGGGCTAGGGGCTAGGTGGAACCCTTGGTGGGGCGGCGGGTATCGTGGGACGATGCCTTGCCGCCCTTCCTGTTCCTGCCGCCAGTTTCAGCGTCAGCACGCCGAGTTCACGGACGGATTTCTCTCCGTGGAGAGGTCGCGTGCGATGCAGGAACACCTGTACGAGTGCAAGGCCTGCGCCACGCGCGACGTCTGGGTGCGGCGCTCCCTGCTGGCGCTGCAGGTGCTGCCGAGCATCGAGCTGTCGGCCGGTTTTCGCGAGCGGCTGTACGAACGCCTTGGCGTATCGCTGGGTGAACAGCTGACGCCACCGCCGGCCCGGCTTCAACTGGCGAGTTCTCGCGGGCGATAGGTCGGCAGGGCGCTCGCCGACGGGGTATAATTCTCCCCGATGCCGGCCATCACATCACGCACGCTGAAGAACTCCATCGACACCGGGTCCCTCGAGCCGGTGTACGTGCTGCACGGCGACGAGGACTTCCTGAAGGAAGACCTGTTGCGGCAGCTGCTGGCGGGTGCGGTGGACCCGGCGATGCGCGAGTTCAACGTGGACACACGACGCGGCGCGGAACTCGATGCCGCCGGACTGCGCGACCTGCTGGAGGCGCTGCCGATGATGGCGGAACGCCGCGTGGTGGTGATTCGCGACGCGCAGATGCTGAAGAAGGCGCCGATGGGGGTGCTCGACAAGTACCTGGCCACGCCCGCGCGCGGCACGGTGCTGGTGCTCGTGGTGAGTGCCGGCGAAGAGCCGGAAAAGACCTGGCCAGCCCGCAGCACGACGGTGTTGTTCAAACCGCTCAGCGAAGACCAGGTGCTGAAGTGGATTGCGCACCACCTGCAGACGACCCTGCACGGCAGCATCGAAGACAGCGCTGCATTGCTGCTGGCGGCGCACGTGGGAAACGACCTGGCGCAGCTGGCGGGGGAACTGGACAAGCTGCTGAGCTACACCAATGGCGGGCCGATCGACGAGACGGCGGTGCAGGCGGTAGTGGGCATACGGCACGGCGAGACGCTGGCAGACCTGCTGGATTGCGTGGCCGCGCGTGATGCCGCCGGCGCGCTGGCCATGCTGCCGCGGGTGATGGCGCAGCCAAAGAATTCCGGCGTGTCGGTGGTGATCGCCCTCACGGTGCAGACGTTCGCGCTGGCGTGGGGATCGGCGGCACGCGCGGGGGGGATGAACCCCGGGATGCTGTCCCGCGAATACTTCAACGTGCTGAAGGAAGGCGGGGCCTTCACGGGACGCCCGTGGGGCGAGGCGATCCAGCACTGGATGAAGGCGCTACCGCACTGGGACGTGCCGCGCTGCGACCGCGCGCTCGACCTGTTGCTGACGTTCGACCAGGCGCTGAAGGACACGAAGGCGTCGTCGGAGGAGCAGGTGGTGGAATCGCTTGTGTTGGCGTTGTGCATATGAAGTAGAAAACTACAGAGCGCGAGAACACGAGAGCGCGAGAACACGAGAGCGTGAGAGCGCGAGAATGCGAAAACGCGAGAACCACAGACTACCGCACATATCCGTGTTGAAGACA
The DNA here is from genome assembly GCA_036508735.1 of Gemmatimonadaceae bacterium. Classification (GTDB taxonomy): domain Bacteria; phylum Gemmatimonadota; class Gemmatimonadetes; order Gemmatimonadales; family Gemmatimonadaceae; genus PNKL01. Next base: position 16,176 of record DATCGU010000028.1, on the reverse strand, counting down.
CTCATTCTACTTCTATTCTTCGTCAGTTCCGCTGCATTCGCGCAGGGGGCGGGCGACCCATTTGCGCGCGCGCGCCGGCTGGTGAACGACGGCGACGCCAAGGCGGGGCGGGCGGTGGTTGATTCGATGCTGGCGGCGGCCGCGCCGAACTCGCTGGCATACGCGGAAGCGTTGTACTGGCGCGGCGTGCTGGCCGAGAACGGCGAGGCGGCCCGCACGGACCTGTTGCGCGTGGCCATCGAGTATCCGCTGTCGCCACAGTCGGGCGATGCGCTGCTCCGGCTGGCGCAACTGGAGTTCACGCGCGGTGATCGCGCGGCGGCCCTGCGTCACCTGGACCAGCTGGCGCGGGATCATCCCGACGCGCCGGCGCGGGCGGCAGGACGCTACTGGACAGCGCGCGTGCTACTCGAGGATTCGAAGCCGGCAGAGGCGTGCGCCGCGCTGCGCGACGCCCAGCGCCTGGCGCCGGCCGGCGATGTGGAACTGGTCAATCAAATTGCTTACTACATGCGGCCGTGTGCCACGGTCGCGACGATAGTCGATAGTGGAAAGACGATAGTTGATAGTCGAAAGTCGATAGATAGTGGACAGCGGACCGTCGACCGCAGCCGAACGACGGGCGCCAAGGGCAAGTGGTCGGTGCAGGTGGCGGCGTATGGAGATCGTGACAATGCCATGGTCCTGGTGCGCAAGCTCAAGGCGCGCGGCCTCGATGCGCGCGTGACCACCGACAAGCCGTGGCGGGTGCGCGTAGGGCACTACGCCACGCGCGGGAAGGCCGCCGAGGAGGCGCGGCGGCTGGGATCGAAGAAATCGCCGGCCGTGGTCGTGGAAGCGGAGAAGCGGTGAGCCGCGACCAGGCGACGCCGCTCATGCAGCAGTACCGGGACATCAAGGCGCGCCACCAGCACGCCATCCTGTTCTTCCGGATGGGCGACTTCTACGAAATGTTCTTCGAGGACGCCGAGACGGCGGCGCGCGTGCTGGGACTCACGCTGACGAGCCGCAACAACGGCGGGGCCGCCGAGGTGCCGCTGGCCGGCGTGCCGGTGAAGGCGGCCGGGGAATACGTGCGGCGGCTGGTGCAGCAGGGCTTCCGCGTGGCCATCTGCGAGCAGATGGAGGATCCGCGACTGGCCAAGGGGATCGTCAAGCGCGAAGTGATCGAGACGATCACGCCCGGCGCGGCCTTCAGCGACGACCTGCTGGACGGCACGCGCAACAACTTTCTGTGCGCGGTGCGGGTGGACGGCCAGCAACTGGGCGTGGCCGCCGTCGACCTGTCGACAGGGGAGTTCCGGCTGGTGCGCGGCCTTCGCGGCGATGCCAACGCGGCACTCAGCCGCCTGACGCCGCGCGAGGTGCTGGTGGTGGCCGGCGACGCGGCGTCGCAGGACGCCTTGGGCGGGCTCGACGTGCTGCTGACGGAGCGCGACGCATGGGAGTTCGACGCGGGGCTGGCCAGCGATGCGCTGGCGCAGCACTTCAAGGTGCAATCGCTCGAAGGCTTCGGCGTGGGCGCGGAAGATGCGGTAGCGCTGGGCGCCGCAGGAGCGTTGCTGCGCTACCTACGCGAACTGCAGCCCGGTGGCGTGCCGCACCTCGCGCGCCCGACGCTCGAACGCCCGGGCGGCACAATGCCGCTGGACGAGATGACTCGTCGCAACCTCGAGCTGGTGGAATCGATGCGCGGGGGCGACACGTCGGGCACGCTGCTGGGCGTGCTCGACCGGACGCAAACGCCCATGGGCGCGCGATTGCTGAGGCAGTGGATCCTGGCGCCCCTCACGGAACGCGAGGCGATTGACGCACGGCTGGACGCGGTGGGCGCGTGGGTGACCGAGACGACGGCGCGCACCGCGCTGCGCGAGGTGCTGGATGGCGTGCGCGATGTGGAGCGGCTGTCGGGAAAGACGGCGGCGGGACGCGCCACGCCACGCGACCTGCGGGCGCTGGGCGATTCACTGTGCCGGCTGCCGGCCGTGCATGCGGCGCTGTCGCGGGTGGGTGCCGGGGGGGCCGGGGGGGCCATGGGGCTGCTGACCACGCTGCAAGCGACCTGGGACGATGCGGCGTCGCTGGCGACAATGATCACCACCACGCTGGTGGCGCGGCCGCCGCTGACTATTGGCGATGGGGAGACGATTTCGCGGGGCGTGAACGCGGATCTCGACGAGCTGCGGGCCGTGGCAACAGGGGGGAAGGACGCCATCGCCGCCTTGCAGGCGCAGGAGCGGGCACGGACGGGCATCACATCGCTGAAGGTCGGCTACAACCGGGTGTTCGGGTACTACATCGAGATCACGAACGCCAACAAGCATCTGGTGCCGGAGGACTACCAACGGCGGCAGACGCTGACGGGGGCGGAGCGTTACGTGACGCCGGCGCTGAAGGAGTTCGAGGAGAAGGTGCTGCACGCCACCGAGCGCACCGAGGAACTGGAGCGGCAGCTTTTCGAGGATCTGCGCGCGCAGACGGCGGCGGAAATCGCCCGCTTGCAGCGAGTGGCGGCGACGCTGGCCCAGTTGGACGTGCTGGCCGCGCTGGCCGACGTGGCGGCGCGCGAGGGGTACGTGCGGCCCGAGATGAGCGACGATTTTGCGCTGGAGATCACCGGCGGGCGGCACCCGGTGGTGGAGCGCATGATGCCACGCGACCAGTTCATCCCCAACGACGTGGCGCTGACGGCCGATGCGCGGATGATCATCCTCACCGGCCCGAACATGGCGGGCAAGAGCACGATCTTGCGGCAGATCGGGCTGATTGCGCTGATGGCGCAGATGGGGAGCTACGTGCCGGCGGCGCGGGCGCGGGTGGGCATTGCCGACCGGGTGTTCACGCGCGTGGGGGCAAGCGACAACCTGGTGCGCGGGCAGTCGACGTTCATGGTGGAGATGTCGGAGACGAGCGCCATCCTGCACACGGCGACGGCGCGCAGCCTGGTGCTGCTGGACGAGATCGGCCGCGGCACGTCGACGTGGGACGGGGTGAGCATTGCGTGGGCGGTGAGCGAGCACCTGCACGACGGCGTGGGGTGCAAGACGGTGTTCGCGACGCACTATCACGAGCTGACGCAACTGGCCGACGAATTAGTAGCAGTTCGCAACTATAATGTGGCGGTGAAGGAAACGGGCGACGCGGTGCTGTTCCTGCACCGGCTGCAGCCGGGTGGTGCGGACCGGAGCTACGGCATCGAGGTGGGACGGCTGGCCGGACTGCCGGCGCCGGTGATTGCCCGCGCCCGCGCGCTGCTGCGCCTGCTCGAGGGCGAGGATTTGGCGGCGGCGCTGGCGGGGCGCGGACCGAAGCCGGCGGCGGCCCGCGCGCGGGCCGTGGAGACGCCGCAGCTTGGACTGTTCGGTGCGGGTGTTTCGCACCCACTGATTGCGCAGCTGGCGGCGCTCGAGCCAAACGAGATGACGCCGCTGGAGGCGCTGGCGAGGCTGGCGACGCTGGTGGCGGACGCGAAGAAAGTGGTGTGATACAGGAGGCGAACGACAACAATTCGTCACAGATATACACAGATATATACAGAGTGAAACAGAATAATTCCGACGCACCAACTACTCCCGAGCTTCCCTTCATGACTGAGCACGAGCGGCATCGCCTTCCGTACGACAATGTCCTCCAGACGATCGGCTGGACGCCGCTGATCCGCCTGACCCGCGTCACCAAGGGGATCGTGACTCCGGTGTACGGCAAGGCCGAGTTCTTCAATCCCGGCGGGTCGGTGAAGGACCGCATCGGGCTGCCGATCATCGAGGCGGCCGAAAAGTCGGGCGCGCTGAAGCCGGGAGGAACGATCGTCGAGGGGACGAGCGGCAACACCGGCGTGGGGCTGGCGCTCACCGCCGCCCTGCTGGGTTACAAGTGCATCTTCACGATGCCCGACAAGATGTCGCAGGAAAAAGTGCGGCTGCTGAAGGCCTTTGGCGCCGAGGTGATCATCACGCCGACGGCGGTGCCGCCGGACCATCCGGACAACTACGTGATGATGGCCAAGCGGATCGCCAACGAAACGCCGAACGCGATCTTCGCCAACCAGTTCTACAACGAGGCCAATCCGGACGCACACTTTGCCACGACGGGGCCGGAGCTGTGGGAGCAGACGTCGGGTAGGATCACGCATTTCGTGGGCGCCGCGGGAACGGGCGGTACGCTGACCGGCACGGGGCGCTACCTGAAGTCGAAGAACCCAAAGGTGCAGATTGTGGGCGGAGACCCGCAGGGGTCGATTCTGGCCGAGTTCTGGCGCAGCCAGGGGGCCAATACGGTCGACGGCACTCCCTACAAGGTGGAAGGGATTGGGCAGGACAAGGTGCCGGGGACGCTCGACATGAGTGTCATCGACGAATACCAGACGGTGAGCGATCGCGACGCCTTTGCGATGGCGCGCCGGCTCACGCGCGAGGAAGGGATGTTCGTGGGCGGGTCATCGGGGCTGATCACGCACGTGGCCTTGAACGTGGCGCGCCGGCTGAACGACCCGAACGCGCTGGTGGTGACCTTCCTGTGCGACACGGGCGAGCGCTACCTGTCGAAGCTGTACAATGACGAGTGGATGCGCGAAAACCAGATGCTGGACAGCGAGAAGGCGACGCTGGGGCAGCTGCTGGGCGCCAAGACGGGAGACACACCGCTGGTGGTGAGCACGGCGGCGGGAGCGACGGTGCGGCAGGCGCTGCGGCTGATGAGCCTGCACGACGTGTCGCAGCTGCCGGTGATGGATGGCGTCAACTGCGTGGGCTCGGTGAGTGAAGGCGTGCTGACGTCGAAGGGACTGGAGGACTCGAAGGTGCTGGACAAGTCGGTGGGCGACGTGATGGATGCGCCATTCCCGATTGTCGACGAGGGCCAGAGCGTGGACAGCGTGGTGAAGCTGGTGAGCAAGAGCAACCCGGCGGTGCTGGTGCGGCGCAACGGCTCGGTGGCTGGCATCCTGACCCGGTCGGATCTATTGCACTTCCTGATGGCCCGGTAGACCCCATGAAGATCACGGTGATGCTAGGCGGCGCCTCGGCGGAACGCGACGTATCGCTGGCCTCGGGTGCGAAGGTGGTGGCGGCGCTGCGCGCCGAGGGGCATGCGGTGACGCCACTGGACCCGGCGCTGGGCGTGCTGAGCGAAGCCGCGTTCACCGAGCTGGTGCATGACGCGATGAAGCGCGAGCCCCCGACACTGGAACAACTGCGCCGGTTCGAGACGTCGCCGCTGATTGCGAGCCTGACGACCCTGCCCGAGGTGTGCGAGGCGGACATCGTCTTCCTCGCGCTGCACGGCGGCCAAGGGGAAGACGGCACCCTGCAGGCCATGCTCAATGCCGTACAAGTTCGCTATACGGGGAGTGGTCACCTGGCGAGCGCACTGGCCATGGACAAGGAGCTGTCGAAGATCCTGTTCCGGTCGGCGGGGGTCAGAACCCCCGACTGGCTGATGGCACCGGCCAGCGCAGACCAGGTGGAGCAGGCGCTGGGCTGGCCGGTGATCGTCAAGCCGTCGAAACAGGGATCCACGGTGGGGCTGGCCAAGGTGGACGGGCCTGCCGGGCTGGTCGCGGCCGTGAAGGATGCCTTCCTGTACGACGACGAGGTGATGATCGAGCAGTTCATTCCAGGCCGGGAACTGACCGTCGGCATCCTCGGCGACGACGCATTACCCGTGGGAGAGATCATCCCCCGGCACGAGCTGTACGACTACGAGTGCAAGTACACGGCAGGGATGGCGCGCGAGGAATTTCCGGCCAAGCTGACCTCGTCGCAGCGCTCCACGGTGCAGGCGCAAGCGCAATTGGCGTTCAGGGCGTTGAAGCTCAGTGGGTATGCGCGCATTGACTTCCGCATGCCGGAGGACGGAACATTCTACTGTCTGGAAGCGAACACGCTTCCGGGGATGACCGAGCTGAGCCTTATTCCGCAGGCGGCAGCGGCGGCGGGGATTTCGTTTCGGGAACTGTGCGAGCGCATCGTGCAGTTGGCCTTGCACACGAAGGGGGAGCAGTCCTGATGACCATTCCACGGATGGCCGCAGCCGCACTGGCCGGTGTGCCCTCGGCAGTGCAGGCCCAGGGTGTCTGGGCCGGGCGCCGGCAGCTCTTCGTGCGCTTTGCCGGGGAAGCCGAGACGGCGACGATGTACACGGCGACCGCGCTGGTGAAGGAAATCGAGCGGCAGATGATGCGATCGAAATACCACTCCGTCGCCATCGGTGGCCGCGACCCGTTGGGGAACCTGGAGTTCCTGACGGCGGCATTCGGCCTCACCAAGGCCCCGCTGCCCCTGATGCTCGACGGCGACGGCCAGCATCCCGAGGCGCTGGCGTTGCTGGCTCCGCACCTGGCGATGGCGCAGGTGACGGTGGATTTCGTGGGACCTGACGGCATGCGGGCGAGCGCCATTGAGACGCTGGCCGCTGCTAGTGGTGCGGGTTGTGCGCACGCGCTGGTGATGTGCCCGAAAGACGATACGTCGGACGGCCAGATGCTGCGGCTGATCGAGCAGGCGCACCACACGAGCGCCGACACGCAGATTGTCATTCACCCGTTCCTCACCGGGGAGCCGCCGATGCTGGACCGTCGCTGGTCGGTGTTGCTCGAGCAGGCGGTAGCGCTGCACGGTGATGCCCGGCTGGTGCTGCGCCTCCCTGCACCTACCGGCCTGCGCTGACGATATTTCGAGCATGAGCCAGTTCGCGCCGACCACCGCCGACTTCCGTCCGTCACGCCACCTGGGCGTGGCGGTGGCATGGCTGTTGGGCATCAACATCGCCGTCTATTTCCTGCAGATGACGGTGGTGAACCCAGCCGACATGTATGCGGCGCTTGGATTCCATTCGAAGGACCTGGGGGACCTGGGGCGCGCGTGGTGGACCATCGGCACGTACATGTTCGTCCACGGGGGTTTCTGGCACCTGGCGCTCAACATGTACACGCTCTGGCTCTTTGGTCCGCGTGTCGAAGCGCAATGGACCCCGGGTGAGTTCACGCGCTTCTACCTGTTCTGCGGCCTCGGTGGCTGGTTCCTGCACCTGTTCGTGCCGGGTGACGGCGTGCTGATTGGCGCGTCGGCCGCGGTCATGGGCGTGATGCTCGCCTACGCCACGCTGTGGCCGCACGAGATGCTGTACCTGTTTGGCGTGGTGCCGATCAGCGTGCGCTGGCTGATGGTGCTGGTGGTGCTGATGAACCTGGTGGGCGGCATCACATCGTCGCCGACCAGCGGGATTGCCTACCTGGCGCACCTGGGCGGCCTGGGCGCGGGGTGGCTGTACCTGCGCACCTCGGCGGCAGTGAACCTGACGAACCTGCGGCGGCGCGTGGAACAGGTGCCTGACGTGCCTGAGGAAGACCTGCCGCGCGCGGTGCCCAAGTCGCACCGGGCGCCGCGTGGCCGCGATGCCGACGATGCCGTGGCGCGCAGCAAGGCCGTGACAGCGCGCCGTCGCGCGGTGGCGCGCCCGCTGCCGGCCGACGCGTCGGAGCCGGTGGCAGGCGACGCGACCAGCCTCAACCGCGTGCTCGACAAGATTTCCGCGGAAGGGCTGGAGAGCCTGACGACGGAAGAACGCCAGCTGCTCGATGATGCGTCGAAGCGGCGCCGCCAGGACTGACATGCCGCAAGCCGACCTGCTGGAGACCTTCGCGAACCCGTATCCCGGGCGCGATTACGAAATCCAGATGACCTGCGACGAGTTCACGTCGCTGTGCCCGACGGGTGGCATCGAGACGGATGCGGCCGACCTGCACCTGCTCACGGGTGGCGCGCCGGATTTTGGCACGATCCACATCACGTACACGCCGGCCGGGCTGTGCCTGGAGCTGAAGAGCCTGAAGTTCTACCTGTGGAGCTTCCGCAACGACGGCATTTTCTACGAGCGTGCGGTGAACCGGATACTCGATGACCTGTCGGCGGCGTGCAAGCCGGTGTCGATGACGGTGGTAGGCGACTTCAACGTGCGTGGCGGCATCAAGAGCGTGATCACGGCGCGTTACTCCGCTCCGGTCTCCGTGAGAGACAGGGCCAAGCGCTAGACGGCTGGAATTGCACCCGAGTGCCAGCCGATGGAACCGCGGCGGCCGGGATTCCAGCGCGGATACGTACCCAGCCGGCGAAGGGTGCGCGAAGCGGCGGTCATCTCGGCGATGACGAGTTCGACCATGGGCTCACCGGAACCGTGGTCAAATTCCACGAAGTAGCGGTAACTCCAGGGGTCGCCGGTTGGACGCGTCTCAAGGCGGTGAATGTCCACGCCGTGGCGCGCGAGCGGTTCGAGCACGTGGAGCAGCGCGCCCGGACGGTCGGCATGCGAGAAGATGAGGGTGGTGCGCGCCGGCGTGCCAAGCGGCATCACCTCGGGCGACCGCGAGATCACGAGAAAACGCGTCTGGTTGTCGGCGCGATCCTCGATGTTGGGCATGAGGACGATGAGCTTGAAGCGCAACGCGGCACCGCGGCTGGCAATTGCCGAGATCTCGGGATCGGCCACGTTGGCCACATCGAGCGCCGCACCGCCGGTGTCATAGACCGGATGCAACTCGAGGCGCGGATTCTTGGCAAAGAACGCACCGCATTGCGCCAACGCCGCGGGGTGGCTGAGCACCATCTTGATGCTCTCGAACGTCGATCCCGGCGCACCGAGCAGGCAATGGTGCACATTGACCACTGTTTCGGCGATGACGTGCAGCCCCTCGCTGGCGGCGATGGCATCGTGCGCGGCGGCAATGGCGCCGACGATCGTGTTCTCGACGGGCAGCACGCCGCACTCGGCCGCTCCGGTCTGGACGGCGCGGACGACATCACCGAAATCCCGGTGCGGAACCGGCTCGGCCTTGCCCTTCCAGAACTGCTGGATGGCCTCCTCGGAGAAGGCCCCCATTTCGCCCTGGAAGGCGACGCGGACGGGCGTATCGCTCATTTCAGCGTGCCACCTGCTGCACGTCGAGCAGGGAAATGGAACCCAGCTTGAGTGCCTCGATGCCGGCGCGAACCTTGGCGACGTCACCGACAATGAGCAGCGTGGCGGTGCCGGCCGGGAGATACTGGCGGGCCACGCGCTGCACGTCGGCCGCGGTGACCTGGTTCACCTTGGACACGAAGTCGCCGAGCGAGGCCAGCGGCAGGCCATAGGCGCCGAGGTCCACGAGCTGGGCGGCCACCTGCGAATTGGTTTCAAAACGCTGCGGTACACCGAGCGCGACATAGGCCTTGGCGCGCTCGAGTTCAGCGGCATCAACGGCGAGGTCACGCAGTGCCTTCACTTCCCTGAAGACCTCGATGAGCGCACTGTCGGTGACGGTGCTGCGCACGGCGCTGGAGATGACGAACGGTCCGGCGAGCGGCGCCCAGGTGAAGCGGGAGCTGATGCCGTAGGTGTAGCCCTTCGTTTCGCGCAGGTTGGAGTTCAGCCGCGACGAAAACGAGCCGCCGAGGATGGTGTTCATCACCATCAGCGCCGGATAGTCGGGACTGAGGCGATCGGCGCCCGGTGCACCGAGGTAGATGATTGACTGGGCGGCGTTGGGCTTGTCGACCAGGTAGATCTTCACCTGCGTGTTGCTCACCGGCTTCACGGTGACGGCGGCCATGGTGCGCGGCGTGGTGCCGCGCGTCCAGGCGCCGAACGTCCTGCCAAGAAGCGCGCGCATCTCGGGCACGGTGACGTCACCGACGACGACGAACCTGGCGCGTTCAGGGACGAAAGTCTGCTCGTAGAACGCGCGCACCGCCGCCGAGTCGAGCCTGGCGGTGGACGCCGAGTCGCCATCGGACGCGCGATGGTACGGGTGTCCGGCCGGGAAGACAATCTGGTTGAAGGCGAGCGCGGCGAGCATGTTGGGGTTGTCGCGGCGCTGCAGGATGCCGGCGAGGCGCAGGTCGCGCTGGCGGCGGACGTCGGCGGAGCGGAACGAGGGGCGCAACACCACGTCACCCAGCAGGTCGAGCGCCTCGCCGAGCGCACGCTTGGGGACGTTGAGGGAGATCGTGAACGCATCGGTTCCGGCACTAGCGAAGAGCTGCGCGCCGAGGAAGGCGAGCTGGCTCTGCAGGGCGTTGGCGTCGCGGGCGCCGGCGCCCTCGGTGAGCATGCGCGCGGCAAACGAGGCCAGCCCCGGCTGATCGGCGTCGAGCTTGGTGCCGCCGGCGATGACGAGCGTCAGCTGAACGAGCGGAAGCTCATGCTGTTGAACGAGCTGCAGTGTAACGCCATTGGATATGCCAGCGCGCTCGAGCGTGGGGAGCTTGAGCACGGGCGGCTTGTCGAGCGCGGGAACCTGTGTGCGATCGACAGCCTGGGCGAAGGCAATGGCCGGCGCGAAGGCGCAGAGGAAGAGTGCGGAGTATCTCATGGGGCTACCTTCTTGGCCGCGAGGTCGAGTTTGCCCTGCGGGACGACTGATGCCATCACGCGGTTGGTGCGCAGGTACTGCTTGACGACGCGCTGGACATCGGCGGCGGTCACGGCCCGGTAGCGATCGAGGTCGGCCTGGAAGGAATCGGGGTTGCCGGTCTGGTAGTAATAGGCGTTGAGGCGATCGGCCTTGCCCGCCACCCGCTCGATGCCGCGCAGGAAGGCGGCCTCGGTGGCGTTGCGCGCCTGCTCGAGTTCACGGGCCGTGGGGCCTTCGCTGGCGAGGCGCGCGAGCTCGGCGTCGATGACGGTGCGCAGGGTGTCGAGCCCGCGTCCCGGGCGCGCCGTGGCAATGATGGAGAAATCGCCGTCCAGGCGCTTGCCGTCCTGCCTCGCGTTGACGTTGGTGGCAATCTCGCCGTTGTACACGAGCGCCTGGGTGAGGCGGCTGGTGCGCGAGCCGGCGAGGACATACGCAGCGATGTCGAGCGCCGCGTCATCGGCGTGCCATCCCTTGACCGTGTGCCAGTTGAGGTAGAGGCGCGGGAGCTGCACGCGATCCTCGAGCACGATGGCGGTATCCCTGACGGTGAACTTCGCAGGAACGGGGCGTTCGATGGCCGGCCCGCGGGGGATGTCGCTGAAGTACTTGCGGACGAAGGCGCGCACGTCGTCGGGCTTCACGTCACCAGCGACCACGAGCGTGGCGTTGTTGGGCGCGTAGTAGCGGCGGAAGAAGTCCTTGACGTCCTCGAGCGAGGCCGCCGAGAGGTCGGCCATGGAGCCGATGACGGACCAGGAGTAGGTATGGCCGGCGGGGTACAGGAGCTTCGGCAGGTAGTCGTAGACCATGCCGTAGGGCTGGTTCTCGACGCTCTGGCGGCGTTCGTTCTTAACGACGTCGCGCTGGAGATCGACCTTGGGGATGTCCATCGTGGGAAGCAGCCATCCCATGCGGTCGGCCTCGAGCCACATCATGAGGGGGAGCGCCGACGTGGGCCCGTCTTCGTAGTAGTTGGTGCGGTCTTCGGTGGTGGAGCCGTTGTTGTTGGCGCCGGCGGCCTCGAGGAGGCGGTCGAACTGCGGATATGGCGCGTTCTGTGAGCCCATGAACATCAGGTGCTCGAACAGGTGGGCGAAGCCGGTGCGCCCCGGTTTCTCGTCACCGGACCCGACGTGGAACCAGACGTTGGAGGTGACGATAGGGACCGAGTGATCCTCGTGGATGATGAGGGTCAGTCCGTTGGGGAGGGTATCAACGGTAGCGGGGACGCGCAGCGGCGCGCCTTGCGCGAGCGCGAGTGCAGGGGCCCCGGCAAAGGCGAGTGTGAGTATGAGGCGGCGCATCGGGTGGTTGTTGAGCACTCTTGATAATACGAGGTATGGGGGGGTGGGGTCACGGGGAGGCACCGTGAAGTGCAGGGGAGAGAGGCACAGTGGAGTGCAGGGGGCAGAGGCACAGGGGTTCCGAAGGGTTCCCCCTTCACCTAAAGCGCTGAGGCGACTAGAATTACGGATTGCGGCCAGGTAGCTCAGTTGGTAGAGCAACGGACTGAAAATCCGTGTGTCGCCGGTTCGATTCCGGCCCTGGCCACTGAGGGGCGGAGCGAGAGAACATTAGAGCGCGAGAGCGCCCGGGCCGGGATGGCTTGGGCGCTCTCGAACTTTCTCGAACAATACCGCCCGATCAGTGCACGTTTACGCTTCCAACCGCCGTGATCTGCACGCCGGACGCCAGATTGGCGTTCAGTACCACCTGCGTCGTTGACGCCGTGAGCACCCCGGCGTCAATGAGCGCCTTCCGGTCAAAGTGCAGCTGCACCTCGTTTGGCAGCACCGAGGCCTGGTAGCCGCTGTTCCCCGCCCGTGATACGGACACGCTGCCGATGCGGACGGACGCAAGATCGATGGTTGACAGGTTCAACGATGTCGAGCGCAGGGTGATCTTGATGTCGCCGTTCCCCTTGTCGTTGAGCTTGATGTCCGTCGGGTTCACTTCGGCACTTACTTCGCGCCGCTTCACCTCAATGGTCGTGGTCCGGTTTCCACTGGCACCATCGGCATCGGTGACACCGAACGTGATGGTGTAGCTGCCGGCGGTGAGGTACTGCCGTTCGGCTGTAGCGGCCATCCCAGACGCATTCAGCGTGCCGGTCACGTTCGACCCGGTGCCAAGCGCGAACAGGTAGTTCCACGGAGCATCTGCGCCCGGGTCGGTGAACGAGCCCGTTGCGGTGATGGTCTCACCCGAGAAGATGGACGTGGACGAAAGGGAGAGGGTTGGTGCCGGCGCGACGTTATTAATCGTGACGACGCTGGTGTATTCGGTGAAAAGGCCGTCCTTGTCGATCACCTTGCCGCGCACCGTGCGAATGCCGCCTCGGGTGGTCGGGCAGCTTGCGCCGGCACTCGACATCGCGGTGCCATAGCCGGTTCCGTCTCCGCAATCGAACGCGAAGGTGAATCCCGCGGCGACATCAGTGGGTGACGGATCGGTGGCGCCGGTCAATGCAAGCGTAATCGGCGCGCCTTCATCGACGGCAAGCGGAACATCGAGCGTTGCGGTCGGCGGCAGGTTGACAATAGTCACCGTAGCCGACGTGCTGTTGGGCCAACCGAACACGTCAGTGACGGTGAGCGTCGCGGTCTGCGTGCCGTGCGCCAGGAAGGTCTTGGCGACGGTCTTCCCCGTGGCGTCGGTTCCGTCGCTGAAGTGCCAATTGAACGTCAGCGCTTCGGTGCGGCCGAGATCGGTGCGGTTGAGGTCGGGATCGGTGCTCGTCGAGGCATCGAAGGCAACTGGTGAGCCGTCGTTGAGCGTGCCGGTGTACGTGATCAGCGCGACGGGCGCGCGATCGTGGGCCTGGAGTGCGTCGCGGAAGGCAGCGTTGAGGAGGGAGAGAATGTCGTAGCCGGTGGCAAAGTCGATGGCGTCGACCGTCGTGAAGTACTTCGCCCACGGGTCGTTCCGCACGCCGGCAATGTTCGGCATGTTGACGGCCATCAGCGTCAGCCCGGCGAGATCATCCCACGACTGCACGTTGGTGCGCGAGAACGGGTTACCGCTGTTGGCGGGGCCGATGAGCGCGACCTTCCAGGTGCTGTCGGGGATGGCAACCTTTGCTTCGCCCTTGAGGAAGGTGAGGCCGTGCGAACGGCTGTAGAGCGGGCCGGTGATGATGTACACCGCGCGTCCGGCGCGCGCCGAGTCGGCCAGGGCGTTCTCGAACTGCGCCCAGACGCCCTGGTTGAGGTCGGCGATCTGCGGCACGACGTTGGAGAGGTAGAATGTTGACGCATTCTCGACGTTGGTCATCGTGCGATCGGCAGAGCGCGTCATGTGCCCGCGGTCGTAGCCGCCGTTGGTGTAGTCGGACGTGAACACCTGCTTGTCGGCTGGCAGCAACGGCTCAGCGGTGAAGCAGTTACACCGGTCGGCGCCGGTCACCATCTGCCGCGTGTCGAGTTCGTACGAGACCCAATTGGGCGTGCCGCGCGCCTGGTTGTAGGAGAGCGTGAACTGCTGGCGGCGAATAAGGAAGTCGTTCGTGTTCGACGTGGCCGCCGGCGTGGGATCGCCGAACTCGTCGTTGGTCACGTAGATGGATGCCGACGCGCTGACCGGCGCCTCGATGGTGACTGGGTGCGCGGTGAATTGGTATGGCGTGCCGCCGCCCACCGGAGTGGCGGTGATGCGGATGCCCGGCTTCGATCCGTCGGTCGGGGCGGCAACGCCAGTAATGATCCCGGTGTTCTGCAGGGTCTGGACCGTTGCGTACTGCGGGTCCACCGCCTCGAACACGAAGGTGGCGGGGATGGCCGTGCCGCCCGACTGCGCGCGCGCCGTGGCGAAGAGCTGCGTCTGGAAGCCCGCCGGGAAGCTGGCGGACGAACTGCTGATGTCGATAAAGTTGATGCCGTCGGTGTTGACCTGCACCTGCACCGACATCGAACGGGTGATGCCGTTGGCGACGGCGATCGCGGTGATGGTCACCGGGTCGGCGCTGGCGAGCACACCGGTCACGCGGCCGGTGGCGTCGACCGTGGCCTGCGCGGTATTGCCCGATGACCAGGTGAGAGTTGCCGTGGTTACGGTGTTGTCATTGGCGTCGAGCGCCTGGGCCACGAGTTGCGTCGCAGCGCCGGCGAGGACGGCGAGGTTGCCGGTGACGGTCACGTGGTCGAGCGGGCCGACGACGCAGGAGCGAGTCGGGGACGCCGTATTGCGCGGCGACGGAGTGGCGGCGATGAAGTCGAGCGCGGGATCGGGAGTATAGAAACAGCCACTGCTCTTGCGGATGGCGGCGGCAGTGTTGGAAGGGGGTGGAGTGAACGTTCCGCAGTTGGTGCCGCTGCCGTAGCTCACGAGGTCCACCACCGTAGTGCCAGTCGGGCAGGCGGTAGCGAGTGGTGTGACGGTTTGCGAGATGAGCACTTTTCCGCTGGGGGCACCCATGGCGATGCTGCCGGTTGCATCGGGGGTCGGCAGGTCGACCGTGCCGCCCGCACCGGCCGCTTCCTGAATCAGGTAGTAGGCTCCCGGCTGCAGCACACCGCTGAGCGGCGTGACATTCCAGGACGAACCCGAAGCGGACGTCTGTTGCACGCTCCATCCGGCGAGATCCACCTGCTGCGTGGTGCGATTGAAAATCTCGATGAAATCGTTCTTGTACGTGGCGCCGCCATTGCCGCCACCGCCGTAGATCTGGCTGATGACGATTTCGCCGGAATGGTTGGGCAGCGGCGGTGGCGCGCTCACGTTGAGCTTGGCGCTGGCGCTGATGCTGTTGGCCGAGGTGGCCGTGATGACGGCGAGGCCCGCGCCGACGCCAGTGGCCACGCCGTTGGCATCCACCGTGGCGAAAGTGGCGTTGCTCGTTGTCCAGGTGAAGGTGGTGGCGACGGTGTTGCCGCCGGCGTCCTTGGCGGTGGCCGCGAACGTGACGGTGGCGCCCACGTTCACGCCGGTGGTGTCAGGGGCAATGGTGACCGTTGCTGGCGGTGCCTGCACAGAGCCGCACACGTTGGCGGGCGAGGCACTGTTGCGCGGCACGGGAGCGACGGCGGTGAAGTCGGCGGCATTGCTTCCCGTGTAGCGGCATCCGGCATTGCCGCGCATGGCCGCCTGCGTGTTGTTGCTGCTCGGACCGGGAGCAGGAGGTAGCCCACAGCTAGCCGTACTCCCGAACCCTACCAGGTCGATTATTGAGGTGCCCGAGGGACAGGCGCCCACGAAAGCCGTCGGCTGCGAGGCGAGAAGCACCTTTCCGGCCGTTGCCGACATATTGAGACTGCCAGTCGTGTCGGGTGTCGGCAGCGCGGCAGTTCCACCATTACCGGCCGCCTCCTGCACGAGGTAATAGCCGCCAGCCGGTACCGATCCCTTCAAAGCGGTGACCGCCCACGACGTGCCGGTAGCGGAGGCGTACTGAACACTCCATCCGGCGAGCGATACAGTCGTCGTCCCTGGGTTAAATAACTCAATGAAATCGTTCTTGTACGTCGCCCCCAAGTTTCCACCACCACCATAGATCTGGCTGATGACCAGCACCGGAGGGACAACGACCGAGACCATGCGCCCCGCGCGCAACTGTGTGGGCGGTTCCGTAGGCGTGTCGCGACAGGAAAGGAGGCCGGCTACGGTAACCAACGTGGCGACCGTCCGAAAGGCGCGGAACGAAAATGGGCGCATGGTCCGGGGAGTGGGTCGAGGATTGGAAGTTGAATCGGGGGCGGAAAGCTACTTCTTACGACGGAGCGCCGATAGCAACCCGACGCTCTGCCTCACTCGTATCTAAGCGCCTCAATGGGATCGAGCGCCGAGGCGCG
>DATCGU010000027.1:0-6152 GCA_036508735.1 Gemmatimonadaceae bacterium | reverse complement strand
TGCCTCCGGGCAAGTACACCGTGACGCTGGTGCGCCGCGAAAAGGGCGTGGTGACGGCGCTGGCAGGACCGGTATCGTTCAACATCCTGCACGACCCGGCGGCGACCACCACGGTTGCCGATCGCGAATCCAATCTTGAATTCCGGACGCAGACGCAGAAACTGACGCGTCAGGTTTCGTCGTCGGTCGAGGCGGCCACGGCGGCCAAGACCAAGATGGAGGCCATCGTGAGGGTGCTCGACCAGATGCCGCAGGCACCCAAGGCGCTGGCCGACCGGGCCCGGGACGTGAACGCGCGGCTGGCCCTCTCGATACGGGCGCTGCGCGGCGATGCCATCAACTCGGCGCGCGGCGAACAGATACCGGTGTCCATCCAGGCGTTCGCCAGCAACGCGTCGCCCGACGGCATGCTCGCCCCGCCAACGAAGACCAATCGCGAACAGTACGATATTGCCGTGGCCGACTTCGCCGCGGAGTACGCCAGGCTCAAGCCCATCCTGACGACGGAGATTCCGGCCCTCGAACAGGAACTCGAGCGACTGGGCGCGCCGCCGACGCCCGGCCGGATACCAGCGCTGCCATAGGATCGCGAGAGCGCGAGAGCGCCCGCGCGCCATGTCGGCGCGCGGGCGCTCTGCATACGTGACCCTATTTCGCGATCGTGTCCATGGTGCGCAGCACCGGGTAGTACTGGGGCGCGGGAGTGGCCCCCAGCACCGCGTCGAGGATGTTCCAAGCCATGAACCCGTCGTCCGACCGCGCGTCGAACAGGATGAAGGCCAGGCGGGCCAGCGGCTGGTCCATCGGCACGACGAGTGATCCGGCGGGCACGACCTGGTCGGTGGCCTGCCACGCGCCGGTCAGCGTGCGGAGCTTGTGCGTGCCCTGAAACTCCTGGGCTTCCTGCTGGGACGTCTCGATCCGGAAGCGCTCCGCCTTGATCGTCGTCTCGCGGCTGGTGATGAAGAACTTGATGCCATGCGCCGTGAGGCGGTCGATCACGCTCGCCATCATGCGCGCCGACGGGCTGAGGACAACCCGCATCGGCATGCCCGGAGCGCCGGGTGTACCGGGCGCAGCACCGGCGCTTGGCACGCTCGGTGCGCTCGCGGCGGCCGGAATCACGTAGGCTCGCGGGGCGAGGCTCGTCTCGGTCGTTTGCACGGTTCCGTAATGAGGCATCGTCTCTACGCGCTCGCTGCCGTTCACGCGGAGGCGCAGGGGACGGTCGGCGACGTAGGGATTCGGTTCGAACCTGGTATCGGCGAGCACCGCATTCACCGTGCCCGGCAGCTTCACCAGCTGGCCGCGCACCATCTGCTGCGTGCCGATGATCGACTCGGCGTCGGCCGTCGCCACGACCTGGCGCATGGCGTTGCCGTTCTTCAGCGTGTAGTTGAGGATCTCCTCGAGGAACCAGTAGTCGGCCTTGATGCGGTCCTCGAACGTCGCGTACGAATACGTCTCCGACAGGATGCCGATGCTGTTGCGGATGCCGAAGTACGTGTGCGTGTAGCGCGGCTTGTAGAGGTCGAGATCGCCCCACCAGGCGCGCTCCCCCTGACGTGAGGCCGCGCCCCCATAATAAAAGAAGTCCCATCCGTGCCTGGCCTTCACCGCCGACGTGATCGCGGGGAGCAGGTCGTTGCGCAGGAGGCTGGTGATTCCCTGCGACGTATTCGGGTTGAGGCCAATCTCGTAGGTGAGATAGTAGCCGTGATCGCTGCCATCGGTGGTGTGCAGGTCGATCGACACCTGCGGGTGGTATTGCGACATCAGCCTGGCCATGGAGCGCGCCTCCGGCGACTCCATCTTGGTGCCGTCGCGGTTCAGGTCCAGGTCCTGCGCGTTGGCGCGCTGTCCCATGCCCCCCACCGGGCCGTACTGCGCGCCGCGGTTGCGCACGTTCACCCGCTCGTTGCCGTCGGCATTGTAGATGGGCGTGATGAGCAGGACGATGTCCTTGAGCCAGCTCGCCCGTTCTCCCTTGGCCAGCGACCGCAGCAGCCAGAGCGCGGCTTCCTTTCCCTCGACCTCGCCGGCGTGGATGTTGGCCTGGATGAAGACCCGCGTCTTCCCGGTGGCCAGCACCGCCTCGGGCGAGGCGTCGGGCGCGCCGACGACGGCGAGCGGCATGGGACGGCCTTCGAAGGTGTAGCCGTACGTCGTCAGGTGGATCTGCGGCGAAGCCGCCGCCATCGCCTTCATGAACGTGATGACGTCGTCGTAGCGGCTCGTCTCGGCGTAGTTCGTCGCCTCGGGCCGCGTCAGCGGCCACGTACGCGCCGGTCGCTTGGCTGCGATCGCGGTCGCCTGGGCGCGGGCCATGCCTGGCATCGGCAACGCCAGGATGGCGGCCAAAAGAACACGGGTAAACACCGTAGCGAGTCGCGACTGCGTCATTGGCGGTCCGAGTTGGGCGTGAGGCGATCGCCGGCGCGTCTGGCCAGCGTCCATCCAATTATGTCACGCGTGCCACGGAATCAACCACACGCGCCCCGACAGGGCGCGTACCCTGGCAATCCACGGCCGCTCGAGCGCCGCTCGCTGGCTGAGCAGCGGGTGCGCCGTGCCACTCGCGGCGAGGCTGGCATTCACCACCCACCCGTACGGCTCGATGCCAGCGCGGCGCAGGTCGGCCTGCAACCGCTCGGCCTCGTGAACGGGCGTGCTTTCGGCGTGCGTCACGAGCAGCATCCTCGTATAGGCGGGGTCGCGAAGCCGGGGCAGGAGTGAACGCACCGCGTCGGGGATACTCGCGCTGCCCGCCGTGCGCGCCACCTCCCGGTGGTAGCTCTCGGCCGCGTCGAGCAACAGCAGCGTGTGACCGGTGGGCGCCGTGTCGAGCACGACAAAACCGTCCTGCCCCTCGTCCACCACCCGGGCAAATGCGCGGAAGACGGCAATCTCCTCGGTGCAGGGCGAACGCAGGTCCTCCTCTAGAAGCGCGCGGTCGGCGGAACTCATCTCTCCGGCAGACGCCAGCACCTCTTCCGTATAGCGCACCGTCTCGGCGTCGGGATCGATGCGACTGACCGAGAGGGATTTCGGCTGTTCACCGCCGGCATCAGTCACTGACGCGGCCACGTGAGCTGCAGGATCCGTGGTGGTGAGGTGCACGCGGTAACCTGCGCGGGCGAGCGCCAGCGCGATGTTTACGGCGAGGGTTGTCTTGCCTACGCCGCCCTTGCCCATGGTCATCACCACACCGCGCTGCGCCGCGCCAAGTTCGGCGACAAGCGCGGTCAGGTCCGGGATCGCGCCGAGGCTGTCCTCGGACGCCGCAGGCGTGGAAGGCGCCGCGCATCGCATTGAAGTGGGAGCTGGCGCAGCCACCGGTGAGGTCGCCAACGCGGACGCAGGCGCCGACGCGGTCACGTCCGACGCCCGCGCGAAGTCGCGCAGCGCCGGTGCGCCGGTGAGGTCCCAGGCGACGAGCGGAACGTCGCGTCGCGGAAGCGGCGCGAGCTCGGCTGGCATTCCAGCGAGAGCCAGGTGCTGGCGTTCGACGAAGGCCGCGGCCACGGCATCACCCCGCGAGTCACCGAGCACGCCGTTGACCACCAGTTCCTGATTGGCGATTCCCATCGCACGCAGTTCGCTGCTGGCGCGCGCCGCCTCGCGCAGCGCCGACGTCTCCGGGCGCGAAACGAGTATCAGGGTGGTACGCGCTGGATCAGCGAGTGCCGCCACCGCCTCTCCGTACTGCGCCCGGTGCTTCTCGAGGCCGGCGAGCGGTCCCAGGCAGCTCGTACCGGTGGTGTTCGTGTCGATGAATCCCGTCCACGCCGACGGCAGCGTAAGCAGGCGCAGGGTGTGTCCGGTGGGCGCCGTGTCAAAGATGACGTGGTCGAAGTCCGCCACGGCGGCTGGGTCGGCGAGCAGCGTGGTGAACTCGTTGAAGGCGGCGATTTCCACGGTGCAGGCGCCGGAGAACTGTTCTTCCATGCTGCGGATTGCCGATGCGGGCAAGACGCCGCGGTACGGAGCAACCATCGTTTCACGATAGGTGGCGGCGGCCTGTTCCGGGTCGAGGTTCATTGCCCAGAGCCGCGGCACACCGGGGATGGGGAGCGGAGCGGGCCCCAACTCGAGGCCGAAGACGTCATCCAGGTTCGACGCGGGGTCCGTGCTGACCACGAGCGTGCGGCTTCCACCCTCGGCGAGCTGCACGGCGGTGGCGCAGGCAACGCTCGTCTTGCCGACGCCACCCTTGCCGGTGAAGAACAGGAACGGAGTCACGTTCGCCGGCTCAGCCGCAATCGCAGGCGGAGCCCGGAGCGCAGCATCCCCCGGCCTCCGCTACAGGCGCGGAAGATGCCTTGAGCGCGACCGTCAGCTCGTCGCGCGTCGGATACTTGCCGAAGGTGAGTACCTCACCGTTGACGAGCGTCGCCGGGAGTCCCTTGTCGCCGAACGCCTGCATCAGTCCGGTCACTTTCGAGTGGGCAACAAAGACGTCGGGCGACTGCGCCAGGCCGTGGCGTTCCACCATCACGCCCTGCGACTCGAGCCAACGCAGGTCGCGCGCGATGGCCAGCAAGGCCGGATCCACGCCGGGCCCGCAGAGGCCGGTGGGGCAGCACATGGCTGGATCGAACACGAGCACCGTGCCTGCCAGCGCACCGGAAGCGGCGGCGGAATCGGACTGCAGCGGAAGCGAACGGGCCATGGTCTCACCTTGATTGTTGAGTCACCGCAACCGGCGCTGCGGGCGCGAAGCGTTGACTTTCATATGCGCCTAAGCAAGTTATATATGGACTAACGCATATGTAATCCCCCCTTTCCCTGACGCGATGGCACGCAGACTCCCTACGCTCGCCGAACCACCGGTGGCGATCGCCGACCTCGATACCCTGTTCAAGGGGTTTGCCGATCCGACGCGCATTCGCATCCTCAATGTCCTGGCCGCGGGCGAACTTTGCGTCTGCGACGTCGTGGAGGTCCTCGGCCTTCCGCAGCCCACCGTCTCGCGGCACCTGGCGTACCTGCGCCGCATGGGGCTGGTCGAGAACACGCGCGAGGGGAAGTTCGCGCACTACCGGCTGGCTGACGCCGAGAACGTGGTGCACCGGCACCTGATTGATTGCGCGCGCTCGTGCTTCGCGGGGGTGCCGGCGCTCGATCGCGAGCGCAGGCAGGCCGACAAGCGTGCGGTGGCACGAGCCCAGGAGCCGTGCTGATGCGCTACGCGCTCATCTCGGACATCCACGCCAACCTGCCGGCGCTCGACGCGGTGCTGGCCGACGTGGCCACGCGCAACGTGGACGCCACATATCATTTGGGCGACCTCGTTGGCTACGCGAGTTCAGCCAACGAGGTCGTGGAGCGCATTCGCACGGTGGGCATCGCCGGCGTGGCGGGCAACTACGACTCCACCGTGGCCGCCGGGTACAAGCACTGCGGGTGCCGGTCGGAGGACGCGCGCCAAGAGGAGCTGGCGCACATCAGCTTTGCGTGGACGCTCGCACACACCAGCGACGAGTCCAAGAAGTTCCTCGGCGCGCTGCCCTTTCGTCTCGACCTCAAGCCGCTTGGCGGCCATGTTGGCGGCCCAACCGTGACACTGGTGCACGCCACGCCGAGCAGCAACCTGGTGTATGTCACCGAGGATCGCTCGGACGATTTCCTGGCCAGGATGGCCGCGTCGGCGGCCCTGCATGCCGGAGACGTGATCTGCTTTGGCCACACGCACAAGCCATGGCATCGCGTGGTGGACGGCGTGCACTTCGTGAACACCGGCAGCGTGGGGCGCCCCAAGGACGGCGACGCTCGGGCCGGCTACGTGCTGCTCGACGTGGACGCCGAGGACGTGCAGGTGGAGTTCGCGCGCTTGGAATACGACATTGCCGCCACCGCCGCCGAGGTGCGAGCGGCGGGGCTGCCGGAGGAGTTCTCGCAGTTTCTCAAGTCCGGCGGGCGATCGTAGCCTTGTTCATTCGGGATCCGTCTTCTGCAACGGCAAGACGGATCCGGCGCGGCGAGGCTACCCGTACAACTCCCTGAGTGCCTGGTCCATGGTCTGCGCGTAGCCGCCCGCGATGACATGCCGGGTGGCCTTCTCGCCCGGCGCTTCCAGGCCGCGCGCCGCCTCGACCATCGTCGAGATCCTGAACTCGTCGCCCGCGATGTGGCTCAGGTACTCTTCCGCC
>DATCGU010000026.1:0-8122 GCA_036508735.1 Gemmatimonadaceae bacterium | reverse complement strand
CCTGGAGTTCCGGAAACGGCGGGCGCACGCCGCACGCGAGATGGCCGACAATGCCGGCGACCAGGGCGGGGAAGATCACGGTGTAGTCCAGGCGGCCGAGATACAGTACCTCGATGCCGAACAGCGCGCCGGAGACCGGCGTCCCGAAGACCGCGGCAAAACCCGCACTGATGCCGCAGATCACGAGCCGGCGGCGGTCCTCGTCCTTCAGGCGCAGCAGGTCGGCGAACAGGCTGGTGATGGCAGCGCCGATCTGGGCCGCAGGACCTTCCTTGCCGACCGAGCCGCCGAAGGCGAGCGTCAACACGGTGCCGGCCAGCTTGACGGGCGCGATCAGCCAGTCGATGCGCCCCGACCGTTGATGAATGGCGGCGATCACCGCCTCGGTGCCGTGTCCACGCGCTTCCGGCGCAAAGGTCCGGATCAGCCAGACACAGAGGGGCAGGGCGAGCGGCAGCAGCCAGAAGCCCGGGAACGCGTCGCGCGTGATCCACCGCACGGCGGTGGGCGCATTGGTGATGGTCCAGAGGAAACCGCGCGTGCCGAGACCGACGCACACGCCGGCACCAGCGCCGAGAAACGCCCATTTTAACGTGCTGATGAGCAGCGCCGTGTGCTCCGTGTACCACTGACTCTCATCGGCCAGGCGGGGCGCGCCGGGCTCGATCATGCGGGCGCGGAGCCGCACGAGGTACTGCCCGAGACGAGACTTCATATACGGACTGCTACGGCTGAGACCGCGAGTGTCACGGGGTGACATTCCTGCTGGCAGAGGGTTGGATATTTGCTGCGGCGAGGCACGCGTCGATGCGCGCCACCGTCCATCATCCCAACTTAGCGGCGGACATGCCGTGTGCGAAGCTCGCCGTACGCAGTGCGATGAGTGCGGCGAGCAACACATCGATCTCCGCCTGGTTGCGCAGGTAGTACATGGCTCGTGATGCGGTTGATGCGCCGATGCGCGCCGTCACCAGACGGTCGGGTTGGTCCAGGTCGAAAATGTCCTCGTCCGTCACGTCGTCTCCCACGAACAGTGCGCGCGGTGCGCCCTCCTCCGCCAACAGGTGGAGCAGGGCGTCTCCCTTGTTTGGTGCATGCATCGGTACGACGTTCACCACGAGCTTGCCGGGTACCACGCGCAGGGGCACTGTGAGCAACGCGATCGCGCGAAGGATGGCCGCGCGCGTCGAGCGCTTGGTGTCAGATCGGCGGTAATGCAATGCGAGCGAGAACCGTTTGTCCTCGATGTCCACCCCGGCGACGCCGGCCAGCGCGTGCTCGAGCAGCGTCCTCGCGGACGCCGCGTCCCGCGCGAACGTGGCCAGCCCCGCCCCCGGTTCGAGTCCGTGGTTCCCGACGACGTACTTCACCGCCGCGCCGCCCAATCGCGCGGTGACGTCCGCCCTGCGCCGGCCGGAAATCACGGCGCACGGATACCGGACGCAGACCTGCGCGAAGAGCGCTGCCGTCCGCGGGCGCATCACGGCCCCGTCACGATCGTCAACCAGCGGGGCCAGCGTGCCGTCGAAGTCGAAGGCGAGCAGCGATCGCGACGACGCGAGCGCGATCAGCACGTCGCGATTCTCCGGGGCCAGGAGCCGCTTCATGCACCCGTGGTGTGCGTCGTGCCCAGTCGCCCCGACATGCGCTCCTTCCGCCGCAGCGCGGCGGCGTCGATGAGCATGCGCCCGGCCCAGCGATAGACGTTGAATTCCGCCACCAGACGTCGCATGGACTGCATGCGCATCTCCTGCTCTTCGACGGGCATGCGCAGCGCGGCGGCAAGGGCGTTGCTCGCCTGACCAAGATCGTAGGGGTTGACGATCAGCGCCTCCGTGAGGTCGCGCGCAGCGCCCGTGAACTGACTGAGCACGAGCACGCCACGGTTATCGTCACGGGCGGCGACGAACTCCTTGGCCACCAGGTTCATGCCGTCGTGCAGGCTGCTCACGTAGCAGAGGTCAGCCGCCCGCAGGAATCGGTAGACGGTCGTCGGCTGATGGTGCGACTTGAGCAGGATGATCGGGTGATAGTGCTCCGTGGACCACTTCGCATTGACCTGGGCCGCCAGTGCCTCCACGCGATCGTTCAATTCCTGGTAGCGATCAATCTTCGTCCGGCTGGGGGCGGCAAGCTGCACGAACGTGAACCGCCCCCGGAACTCGGGGCAGCGCGTGAGCAGTTCGTCCACCGCCGACAGGCGTTCTTCGATGCCTTTCGTATAGTCCAGGCGATCGACGCCGACGCCGAGCAAGGCGTCGGGAGCGAGGTGGAGTTCCTCGCGCACCTGCACCCGCGCCTCGGCCACCGCCGGCACCTGGTCCAGCCAGTGCACGGGCCATTCGACGGAAATCGGGTACGGACGCACCAGCGTACGCCGCTTCCCCTGCACGATGGCATCCTCCTCGCGGTCGATCCGGCTTTCCATGAACGCGTCGACCGAGTCGATGAAGTTGTTGCAGTGCTGCTGCGTGTGAAATCCGACGACGCTGGATCCGAGCAAGCCGGAGATGATCTCCTCGTGCCAGGGGCAAATGCCCATGCGTTCGGCATTCGGCCACGGGATATGCCAGAAGGTGATGATGGTGGCGCGCGGCAAGCGCTCGCGGATCATCCGCGGCGCCAGCGCGAAGTGATAGTCCTGCACGAGCACGATCGGGTCATCGGTATCGACTTCCGCGCAGACCGCGTCGGCGAATCGTCGATTCACCGCGACGTAGTGCGCCCAGTCCTCGGTCCGAAAGACGGGTCGTGCGTGCGCCACGTGGCACAGCGGCCACAATCCTTCGTTCGAGAAGCCGTAGTAGTACCCGTTCTCCTCAGCCTCGCTCAGCCATAACCGGCGAAGGACGTAGGACTCCTCGCCCGGTGGCACGCGGACGTGATCGCGGACATCCACCGTCTCGCGGTCCGCCGATCCGCTACCGTGCGCCACCCACACGCCGCCGCACGCGCGCATGACCGGCTCGAGCGCCGAGACCAGCCCGCTGGCGGGATTCACCACGCGCACACCGTCGACGGTGTGCTCATGGATGTAGGGTTCACGGTTCGCGAGAATGACAATGCGTTCGCCGTGCAGGTGCTCGGTCAGGGTCGCCCGCAGGCGCGCCGGGCTCCACGCCCCGGCCCGCGCTTCCGTGTCGCCTTCGTGGGCGATCCGCGCCGCCAGTTCCCGGACGTCTCGCACCAGCGGCCGGAACTCGCGCGGCGCGTCGCCGCTCAGCGCGCGCCGCAAGTCGCGGGTCCACCGGTTCCAGGCAAACCGCGCCGCCAGGAAGGTGACCAGCGACGCGCCGAGGGAGAGGATGAAGAACGCGCCAAGAATGAAGTTGCGCGTGGTCGTCTCACGCCGCTCGAGATAGCTCAGGTCGTGCACGAGAATGACCGTGCCGAGTGGGCCGTCGTCGCCGCTGAGCGGGATGATGCTGAGGTGCACGCGCCCGGACGGAAGAATGGGCGTCATCGACCATGAGGTCGCGGATGGCGGAGCCTCCCGCCGCATGCGATCGAGTACCGACCGGCACGTAAACTCCGCGGGGTACGCCTGGGTCGCGGCCCGCAACGCGCCCCCGGAACTGCACGCCGCCGCGCCCATGACGCGCTCGTCGCGCGTCATGTCGGTCAGTGTCTTGGCCAGCGGTGCCCGACCTCCGCCCCATTGCGCCACGAGGCTCTGCCGTGCCGACGCCACCGCGAGGTGGGACCGCAGCGCCAGGTCCGACTCGAACCAGTCGCGCGTGGTCCGCGTGAGCGCGAGATAGCCACCCACGGTGAGCATCCCGAGGCCGGTGAGAAGCACGACGAGGAACGTGAGTTGCCGGCGCACGCGTGCCTCGGTGGAATGGGGTTCCCGCCGGTGTCCGGCGGCGTCGGGCGTTACCCGTACCTGTGGAAGATATCGCCCGGTGACTCGGCGATGGCAAGCGCTCGCATCCTCGCAAACTCGCGTCACGAGGTGCAATCTTAGATGGGAACCAATCATCGCAGCCTTTTTCACCGTGAAGTCGCGGAGCTTTTGCCTGGAGGGCGAACCGTGGGGACGGAGCCCGTGCGAATGTCGCTCGCCGATATCGGCCTCATCGGGAACTGCCAGGTGGCGGCGCACGTGCGCCGCGACGGTGCGATCGTCTGGTGCTGCCTGCCGCGTTTCGATTCGCCGCCGCTCTTCGGGGCGCTCCTCGACGAGAACGAGGGCGGGCGATTCGCCATCGGCCCCGCCGGCTCGGCGCCCGGAACGCAACGCTACCTTGCGAACACGAACATTCTCGAGACGCGGTTCGAGGCCACAGACGGGTCGTTCCGCATTCTCGACTTCGCTCCCCGGTTCGTGCTGCACGAGCGCAGCTTCCGCCCCACCAAGCTGATTCGCATCGTCGAACCGCTCACGGGCACGCCGCGCATCCGCGTCCTCTGCGACCCGATCCTCGGCTGGTCCAAACGGCGGCCACGACGGGAGTTCGGCTCTCATCACCTGGCATTCCAGGGCTACGATGCCGAAGTGCGGCTCACGACTGATGCGCCCCTCTCGTACCTGAACGATGAGCCGTTCGCGTTGACGGAGCGCAAGTACTTCGTGCTCGCATGGGGGGCGCCCGTGGAGGAACCCCTGGAGGCGCTCTGCGAACGCTTTCTGCGCGAGACCACGCGCTACTGGCAGAACTGGGTCAAGCAGTGCGATATCCCCGCGATCCTGCAGGAAGAGGTCATCCGCTCCGCGCTCGCCCTCAAGCTGCACTGCTTCGAGGACACCGGTGCAATTGTCGCCGCGCTGACGACCTCGCTGCCCGAGTCACCTGGCTCCGGACGCACCTGGGACTACCGGTACTGCTGGCTGCGGGACGCCTACTACACGCTCGATGCGTTTCGGCTGTTGGGACACTTCGAGGAGCGGGAGCAGTTCCTGCAGTTCCTCCTCAACGTGGCCTCCGCGGCGCCCGACCTCGACCTCGCGCCTCTCTATCGCATCGATGGTAAGCACGACCTGGAGGAGAGCATCCTCGCCGACTGGTCGGGATACCTCGGCGAACGGCCCGTGCGCGTCGGGAATGCCGCCGCCGGGCACAAGCAGAATGACGTGTTCGGCGAGATGGTGCTCGCGCTCACGCCGCTCTTTCTCGATGCGCGATACCGCGAGCAGGTGACGAGACCGGTACTCGACCTGGTGATTCGCCTGGCGCGACGCGCCATTGCCGTGGCCGGCCAGCCGGACGCCGGTATCTGGGAATATCGGGCCGAATCGCGACCCCGGACCTTCAGTGCGCTGATGTGCTGGGCGGCGGCAGAGCGCATGGGCAGGATTGCCACGGCGCATCGGCCGGCCGACACGGCGGAGTTCACTGACGCGGCGACACGCATCCGGCAGGAGATCTTCACCAAGGCCGTTGACCCGGCCCGGGGTTGCCTCGTGGGGGACTACGGCAGTAGCGAGGTGGATGCGGCGCTCCTCCAGGCTGTGAGCCTGCGACTGCTCACCGCTGCCGACCCGCGCACGAACGCTACCATCGAGGCCATTCGTTCGGATCTCGAGCACGATGGCTGGCTCAAGCGCTATCGCACCGATGATGGCTTCGGGGTGCCGAATGTCGCCTTCACGCTCTGCAACTTCTGGCTGGTCGAGGCGCTGGCGCGGATGGGGCGGGAAGACGAGGCGAGAGTCGTGCTCGATCGCATTCGTTCCGTGAAGTCTCCCCTGGGACTCCTGGCGGAGGACGTCGATCCCACGTCGGGCATCATGTGGGGAAACTTCCCGCAGGCGTATTCGCACGTCGGCCTGATCCATGCCGCCTTCGCGGCATCGCCACGCTGGACGGAGTTCGGTACCTGAGGTTGCGGCGCTTTGCCCGTGTTGTGCCACGGCGGCATCTTTCGCGGGCCTCGGAACGCGTGCGACGATTCGCGCGGGGCCAACCATCAGAGGAGGTCATGCGTTCATTGCGCCTTGCCGCGCTGCTGCTTGCTGCGTTCCCCGTCACCGCCTCGGCGGCCACCACCGCCTTCTCCGGCCCGGCCCTCGGGCCCGTCCCCGTCGAATTCATCCTTTTCGGCCTCGTGCTGCTCGGCGTGGCCGTTTCGCATCTGCATACGCTGCGCATCGCCCTCACCGGTGCCGTCGTCATTGCGCTGTACAAGAGCTTCGTCTCGTCCTTCGAGACGGGTGCAGGTGCGGGAGCCTTTGCGCTGCACGTCGAGCAGGAGTGGGTGATCCTCACCAATCTCCTGATGCTGCTGGTCGGCTTCGCGCTGCTGGCCAAGCACTTCGAGGAGAGCAAGGTCCCCGCCGTGTTGCCGCGGTTTCTGCCCGACGACTGGACCGGCTGCCTGGTGCTCCTCGTACTGGTGTTCGTCCTCGCCAGCTTCCTCGACAACATCGCCGCCGCCATGATAGGCGGCGCCATCGCGCACACGGTGTTCAGGAGAAAGGTCCACATCGGGTACCTCGCCGCCATCGTGGCCGCGTCGAATGCGGGCGGCGCCGGCAGCGTGGTGGGCGATACCACCACCACGATGATGTGGATCGCCGGCGTGCCGCCCACCGAGGTGCTGCATGCGTTCATCGGCTCCGCTGCGGCGCTGGCCATCTTCGGCATCCCGGCGTCGGTGCTGCAGCAGCGTTATTCGCCCATACAGCGGGACGAGACGCCCGACGCCCGCATCGACTGGATACGAGTGGGCGTGGTCGGCTCCATCCTTGCCGCAGCGGTGATCGTGAACGTGACGATCAATACGCGTTTCACCGAGGTGTCGGACCGCTTTCCGTTCCTTGGCGCGGCCGTGTGGGTGGCGCTGCTCGTCACCGTAGGCGTTCGCAAACCCGACTGGAGCCTGATGCCGAACGCCCTGAAGGGTTCAGTCTTCCTGTTGTCGCTGGTGCTTTGCGCGTCGATGATGCCGGTGGACAAGCTGCCGGACGCCTCGTGGCATGCGGCGTTCGGGTTGGGCTTCACGTCGGCCGTGTTCGACAACATTCCGCTCACCGCGCTGGCGCTCAAGCAGGGCGGGTATGACTGGGGCTTCCTGGCGTACGTCGTCGGGTTCGGTGGCTCGATGATCTGGTTCGGCTCCTCGGCCGGCGTGGCACTGTCCAACATGTACCCCGAGGCGAAGGATGCGCGCCAGTGGATTCGTCATGGCTGGTTCGTCTCGGCGGCCTACGTCGTAGGCTTCGTTGTCATGCTCGGCGTGATGGGATTCCATCCGGGGACAACGCCGAGGACCGCGCCTCCGGCAGCGGCAGAACACTTGACGGTGTTGCGCTGAACCAGCTCCGAAAGACCCTCCAGCCCCCCGCTGCGATGCCCCCCATGCAGGGCCGAGTCACTGCGGCCTTCGATGAGTTCTTCTCCTCGGAGCGCGCGTCGAGTGTGCTGCTCGCCGTCGCCACCGTGGTATCGCTCGCGCTCGCCAACTCGATGGTTTGCCTCTCGTACACGGCGATCTGGGAACGCGAGGTCGCGGGCCTTCGGCTAGTGGACTGGATCAACGACGGCCTCATGGCCGTCTTCTTCCTTCATATCGGGCTCGAGCTCGAGCGGGAGTTGTACAGCGGAGAACTCTCCGATGTGCGCCAGGCGATGCTGCCCATCATCGCGGCCCTCGGGGGCATGGTGGCCCCGGCTGCGGTGCACTTCGCCTTCAATGCGGGCACCCCCACGCAGGGCGGGGTTGGCATCCCGATGGCGACCGACATTGCATTTGCCATGGGCGCCCTGGCGATGCTCGGCAAGCGCGTGCCCGCATCGCTCAAGGTCTTTGTCGTGGCGTATGCGGTGATGGATGACCTGGGCGCCATGGTGGTGATCGCGGCATTCTACACGGCCAAGCTGTCGTTCGGGTACATGGGCGCCGCAGTTGCAGTCTGGCTGTTTCTCGTTCTTCTGAACCGACGGTACCGCGTCATGGCGCTCCCGCCGTACCTGGTGGGCGGCTTGGCCATGTGGTGGCTGCTGCATCATTCGGGGGTGCATGCGACGCTTGCCGGGGTGGCCCTGGCGTTCGCCATTCCGTACTCGTCACGCGATGCGGACACTGCCTCGCCATCGCATTGGCTCGAGCACTGGCTGCACCGACCCGTCGCGTTCGGCGTGCTGCCGCTGTTCGCACTCGCCAACACCGCAATCCCGCT
>DATCGU010000025.1:0-19197 GCA_036508735.1 Gemmatimonadaceae bacterium | reverse complement strand
TCGCGCGCCTTGCGCGCCGCCTCGCGCGCCCGCGCCGCCGCCAGCGCCTTGTCGATGACGATGTTGCCAACGCGCGGATGCTCCTCGAGGTACTCGGCCAGCCACTCGTTGACGAACGTCTTGACCGCCGACTCCACCTCGGAATTGCCCAGCTTCGTCTTGGTCTGCCCCTCGAACTGCGGTTCCTTCACCTTGAGCGACAGCACCGCCGTGAGCCCCTCGCGCACGTCGTCGCCGCTCAAGCGCAGGTCCTTGTCCTTCTTGGAAATGCCCGACTTGTCAAGATGCCTGTTGATCACCGAGGTCAGCGCCGACTTGAAGCCGGTGAGGTGCGTGCCGCCCTCGTGGGTGTTGATGTTGTTCACGAACGAGAAGACGGTCTCGTTGTAGCCGTCGTTGTACTGCATGGCGATCTCGATGCCGATGCCGTCCCGCTCGGCGTCGGCGTAGAGGATCTCGTTGTGCAGCACCTTGCGGCTGGCGTTCAGGAACTGCACGAACTCCCGCAGGCCACCCTTGGCGTGGAACGTCTCCGCCCGCTCAGACCCCGCGCGCTCATCCGTGAGCGTGATCGCCACGCCCTTGTTGAGGAACGACAGCTCGCGCAGGCGCGCCGCCAGCAGGTCGTACTCGTAGTGGAGCTCGGTGAAGATCTCGTGGTCGGGCTTGAACCAGACCTTGGTGCCCGAGACCTTGGGTGGCACCGTGCCGAGCAGCTTCAGCTTCGTCGTCGTGTCGCCGCGCACGAAGTCCATGTAGTGCTCCTGCCCGTCGCGCTTCACCCAGACCTTCAGCGACTCGGAGAGCGCGTTCACCACCGACACACCCACGCCGTGCAGGCCGCCCGACACCTTGTAGCTGTTCTTGTCGAACTTGCCGCCGGCGTGCAGGACGGTGAGCGCGAGTTCAACACCCGGCAGGCCCTCGGTGGGATGCATGTCCACCGGGATGCCGCGCCCGTTGTCCGACACCGTGATCGAGTCGTCGCCGTGAATGGTGACGAGCACCTCGTCGCAGTAGCCGGCCAGCGCTTCGTCGATGGAGTTGTCCACCACCTCGTACAGCAGGTGGTGCAGGCCGCGACTCGAGGTGGAGCCGATGTACATGCCCGGGCGCTTGCGCACCGCTTCGAGTCCCTTGAGGACCTGGATGCCGGAAGCGTCGTAGTGCGATTCAGCCGCGTCGTTCGTCTTGGCCATGGCGCGCAGAAGGGGAGTTGGGGAAGCTCCAAAGAAACGCCGAATTACCGCGATTCTCCACAATCACTATACTATAATAGCAAACGCCCCGGAACGCAACCGGAGCGCCGATCTGCAAACCGCTTACTGACAATGACTTAGCGTTGAAGCTCCCAGCGAATCTTCCGGACGACATCCTGTCCAGCCTGTTTGTTCACTTTCGCGATGAGCGAACGCTCCATCATTCCGAGTTCCTGCAGCCACCCGTTCGTCTTCACGCTCACCATCAGCGTGCCGTTCTCGGCGATGGCCCGTGCGTGCGTCACGGCGGCGATCTGCGGCCCGACGGCGACCTCCCAGTGCCCCAGCACCTCGGCGCGTGCAATGCGCGCGCCTAGGGCACTGCCCGCCAGCATCTCGGTCAGCGCATCGCCCACCCTGGTCGGTCCGCGACGCTTCTCGCTCACGCCCCCTCCGTCAGCGCGCCACCGGCAATCCGATAGCGCGCCAGCCGCGTGAACCGCGCGGGAATCTCCTCGGGGCGCGGCACGCACAGCACCACCTGGCCCACGCCGGCCTCCAGCAGCAGGTCGAGTACCCGCGTCGCCCGGCGGTTGTCGAGCTCGGCGAACGGGTCGTCCAGCAGCAGCACCGGCAGCGTGGCCCGGCGCGAACGCAGCGTCGCCGCCTCGAGCAGCCGCAGGGCGATGGCACCCGTGCGCTGTTGTCCCGCGGAACCGACCACGCGAAGGTCGCGGTGGTCCAGCGTCAGCGCCAGGTCGTCGCGGTGCGGTCCTACGTGGGTGGCTCCGCGGCGCGCGTCATGCTCACGAGCCCGGTCCAGCGCCTCGAGCAGCGCATCGGCGCTCGGCGCGCCGCCGGCCAGCGTGGTGGCGTACTCCATGGCCGCGTGACCCGACTCGCCGATGGCGTGCGACAGTCGCGTGAACTCGGCGGTGTGTTCGCTCACCCAGGCACGACGTTCGTCCACGAGCACGGCGCCGTGCTCGGCCAGCGCAGGGTCCCAGACGGCGGCGGCGGATGCGTCGCGCCGGTGCCGCAATGCGTCGCGCAGGGCGGCGTTGCGCCGCTCCAGCGCCGCGCGGTAATGCCGGAGGGCCCGCAGGTAGCGCGGCGACGTGAGGGCGAGCGTGATGTCGAGGAAGCGGCGCCGCTCGGCGGGGCCATCGCTCACCAGCGTCACGTCGCGCGGGGCGAGCAGCACCGAGGGCAGCGCACCCAGCGCGTCGCTGAGCCGCGGTATCTCCACGCCATCGCGCGTCACCTTCTTGCGTCCCCCGCGGTCGGCACCCACCCCCAGCTGCGCGACACCCTGCGGGCCGTGAACGGTGGCGCTCACGTGGAATGCCGGCGCGTCGAAACGCACGAGGTCGCGATCGCGCGCGCCACGCACCGATCGCAGCTGCTCCACGTAGGCGATGGCCTCGAGAAGACTCGTCTTGCCCTGTCCGTTCTCCCCGACGATCGCCATGCCCTCGCGCGGCACGACGACGTCCACGCGCTCGAGGTTGCGGAAGTCGCGAATGGCGAGTTCCGCGGCGTACGTGCGTGCGTCCGGCCGGTGCGGCGCGTCCGGCACCGACACCACTGACACCCTATTCGCCCGTGAACTGCGCGGGACGCTTGGCAAGGAACGCCGCCGTTCCCTCGGCCATGTCTTTCGTGGCGCCGAGCGAACCGAACAGCCGGGCCTCGAGTGCCAGTGCGTCATCGGGCAGGCGGTCGAAGCCGTCGTTGATGGCCTCGATGGCGCGGGCCACGGCCAACGGACCGTTCTTCGCCACCTGCAGCGCGATGGACAACGCCACCTCGTGGAGCGTCGGACCCGTGGCCAGCACGTTCACCAGACCGATGCGGTAAGCCTCGGCGGCGTCAATCTGCTCGCCCGACAGGATCATCTGCATGGCGCGTCCCTTGCCGATCAGCCGCGCCAGCCGCTGGGTGCCGCCGTAGCCGGGAATGAGCCCGAGCTTCACCTCGGGAAGGCCGAACTTGGCGTGCTCCGAGGCAATGCGAATGTGGCAGGCAAGCGCCAGTTCGCAGCCGCCACCGAGCGCGAAGCCGTTGACGGCCGCGATGACCGGCTTGGGGAGCCGCTCGATCCTGTTGAAGATCGCCTGTCCCGAGGCGGACATCCGCTCGAGGCGCTCGGTGTCCTGCCCGGCGATCTCGGCGATGTCGGCGCCGGCCACGAAGGCTCGTCCGGCGCCGGTGACGATGACCGCGCCCACGTGGCGGTCGGTGGCGAGGGCGGTGAACACGCCGTCGAGTTCCGCGAGCACGCGTGCATTGAGGGCGTTCAGCTTGTCCGGGCGGCTCACCGTGACCTTGGCGATCCGGTCGGCGACTTCGACGTTCAGGAATTCGTAGGGCATCGGCGGCGGTGCAGGAGGATGAGGAAAGTTACGGGTCGTGCGGGGCGGTGGGAATCGCTTTGGTTCCCCCGCACCCCCATACTTCTGCCGCTTCCGCTCCGCTCCGCTGTTCCCCTTCCCGTGCACTCCACTGTGCCTCTTCCCGTGCACCTGATGCCAATCCCGCGCGCCCTCACCTGGGACGCGCCATCGCGCCGCCTCCGCATCATCGACCAGCGCCGGCTTCCCGGCGAGGAGGTGGAGGTGGAGTTGCGCACGATCGACGCCGTTGACGACGCCATTCGCTCCCTGGCCGTGCGCGGCGCGCCGGCCATCGGCGTGGCGGCGGCGCTTGGCCTGGTGGCGGCCTTCAGCGTCTCGGGGGCGAGGTCGCGCGAGGCGCTGGTCGCTGGCATCGATCGGCTGGCGCGGGCGCGTCCGACGGCCGTCAACCTGTCGTGGGCGATGGCGCGGATGCGTCGCGTGGTGGATCAGGGCGCCATGCCGGGCCCGCCACTCATGGACGCGCTTGCCGCAGAAGCCGAACGGATTCTCGCGGAGGACGAGGCGATGTGCGCGGCCATCGGCGCGCACGGTGCCGAGTCGATCGGCGACGGCGCGCGGGTGCTCACGCACTGCAATGCCGGTGCGATGGCCACGGCCGGCATTGGCACCGCGCTCTCGCCGGTGTACACCGCGGTGGCGGCTGGCCGCCGCGTGTCGGTGATCGCCTGCGAGACCCGCCCGCTGCTGCAGGGGAGCCGCATCACCGCATGGGAACTCACGCGCGCCGGGGTGCCGGTGACATTATGCACCGACAGCATGGCCGCCTCGCTGATGCGCGCCGGGCGGGTGGATCTCGTGTTCGTCGGCGCCGACCGCATTGCCGCCAACGGTGACGTGGCCAACAAGATCGGCACGTACGCGCTGGCGGTGGCGGCGCAGTATCATGCCATCCCATTCCATGTGGCGGCGCCGTCGTCGACCATCGATGCGGCGACGCGCGACGGCGCCTCGATTCCCATCGAGCAGCGCGACGGTGACGAGGTGCGCCGCGTGGGTGAGCGAGTGCTGGCGCCGGCCGGCGTGGCGGTGCACAATCCGGCTTTCGATGTGACGCCGGCGGCGTTGGTCACGGCCATCGTGACGGACCGCGGCATTCACCGGGCGCCGTACCGCTTCACGGAGGTGGACGAGCCATGAACCTCACGCTGGCCTTTGTATTGTTTTCCGGCGGCATCCCGCACCGCGGTGGCGACGCATGGTTTGGGCGCGACAAGATGTTGCATTTCGCCGTCTCAGCCGTCGTCCAGAGTGCAGCTTACTCGCTGTTCCAGCGTGACGCCCGCTACGCGGTGGCCATCCAGCGGGCGTCGCTGGTGACCGTCGGTGTGGGTGTTGGCAAGGAATTGTACGACTGGCGGCATCCGGCGCGGCATGATGCCAGCTGGCGCGACCTCACGTGGGACGGAGTTGGCGGCGCGGCGGCGACGATCGTGCTGCGCCAGACGGCGCGCTGATGCTCCGTGGCTGGCGTTCCATCCCATACAGGGCAAATTCGAGACAACCCAACGGCTCCGAATGACCGAGACACAGCCCCAGACTTTCGACAAGCGACGCAGCAACTTCGTCCTGCGCGCGCTCATCGACGAGATGCTCGAGCAGGTGCGTGAGCTCGACCGCACGTCGGGCACCCTGTCGCCCGAGGAGCGCCTGAGCGCCGAGCAGTCGCTCGAGCAGCTGATGGCCCGCGTTCGCCGGGCGGCCCTGAAGGGCGCCGTCACCTGATCCTGCTGGGCGAGCTGGCTCTCTGGCTCGCGCTCCTACTTGCGGCGTGGGGCGCGGCGCTCGGCGTGGCTGGGGCGGTGTCCAGCCGCGCCGACCTTTCCGAGAGCGGGGAACGCGGCATTCATGCCGCGTCGTGCTTCGCGGCGCTCTCCATCGGCGGCCTCGGATATGCGCTGGCCGTGGGAGACCTGACGTATCGCTACGTCGTCAATTGGACGTCGGCGTCCACGCCGCTGCCGTATCGCCTTGCGGCCGTC
The DNA here is from genome assembly GCA_036508735.1 of Gemmatimonadaceae bacterium. Taxonomy (GTDB): domain Bacteria; phylum Gemmatimonadota; class Gemmatimonadetes; order Gemmatimonadales; family Gemmatimonadaceae; genus PNKL01. Next base: position 13,599 of record DATCGU010000025.1, on the reverse strand, counting down.
TGGGCCGGTCCCTCGGGCTCATTGCTCATCTGGGCTCTCCTGCTCGGCATTGGAACATCGGCGGCCGCCGCATTTTTGCCGCGTGGCGGCAGCCTGCGCGCGTGGACTGCCGCGCTGCTGGCGCTGCTCGTCGCCGCCGTCCTCGCCCTGGCCGCCTTCTACACCAACCCGTTTGCGCGACTCGCCTTCCCGCCCGATGACGGGCGGGGCATCCCGCTCGAGTGGATGCGGCCCGTCGTGCTGGCGCAGATGCCGCTGGGATTCGTCGCGATGTCGCTCGTTTCGGTGCCGGCGGTGATGACCGTGATGGGCGTCCTCGGTACCGAAGCGTGGCGTGGCGTGACCCGCCGCTGGGCGCTGCTCTGCTGGGCGCTGCTCGGCGGTGCGATGCTGCTCGACTGGCGCCGCAGTTATCTCGTCGGCGCGTGGGTCGACGATTGGCGGTGGGCGCCGGTTCATGCAGGCACCGCCTTCGCATGGTGTGGAGCGACCCTGCTCGTGGTGGCTTCCAGTGCTCGCCTGCGCACTGCCGCCATCGTCGCCACCGGCTTCGCCGCGTTCGCGCTCGCGTTGGCCGGACTGACGATGCGCCGGGCGGGCGGCTGGGAGGGCGCGCGCGAGTTTGCCCTGTCCACGCCGGGACGCATTACCGGCTGGGTGTTGCTGGTTGGCGTCATCGCGACGGCGGCCACCGGGATCTATCGTGTGTGGCGAGGCGCACCCCATGGCGCCGTCGCGCGTGCCGCCATCACCGCGCAACTGGCAGTGCTGCTGACCGCGGTCGCGTTGGCCATGGCCGGCTTCCCGCGCGCCAGCGATGTCGCGCTGGGCGAAGGGGCGCAGGCCAGGGTGGCGGACCGCTTCGGCACGCAGTGGGCGATCTCGCTCGAGGGCGTCTCCGCCGTGGGGCGCGGAGAAATTGTAGCGAGCCTCGTAGCCCTGCGAGCCACGATCAACGGGCGCGCGCGCGCCTACCTCGTTCCCGAACTCCGGGACTCGTACGCCGGCTCGTCTGGTGGCCCAACCGAAGAGTTGGCCGTCGCGGGCATCGCGCCCGGGCTGGCGCAGGACCTGCGCATCGATGTGCGCGAGGCGAACACGACCGATGCCCTGGCGACGGTGCGCTTCGTCCCCGCCGCGTCGTGGATCTGGATTGCCGGGACGCTGGCCGTCCTGGCGGCGCTGGTGATGGCGGTCGCGCCGGCCGAAGAGAGGGACGCATGAACCTTCCGCTCGTCGTCGGCATCGCGCTGGGCGCGGTGGCGGTGGCCTATGTACTCTGGCCTCTGCTGCGGCGGCCACGGAAGTAGCTAGGTGCTAGGTGCATGCCCTAGCCTCTAGCACCTAGCATCCAGCTTCTAGCCTTTCTGGCGCAGGTCACGCACGAAGCAGTGCTTCTCGCCGACCTCGATCTCGGTGCGGTCGATCCGCGCGTAGCGCAGGATCTTCTCGGGGAATTCGTCGAGCTTCACCTTGGCGAAACCGCAGGCCTCGAAGATCTTCTCGGAATAGGAGACCGCGAACAGGTAGTCGTAGCCGCGCTTTCGCGCGAGGTCGGCGATGGCCTCGATGAGCAGCACGCCATAGCCACGCCCACGCGCCGTCGGATGCACCGCCAGCCCGACGAGTTCGGCCACGGACGGTGAGTACTCGTCGATGGCCACGCATCCCACCAGGCGGCGGTCCTCGCCCCGCAGCACGCGGTAGTCGGCGAGGTGCTCCTCCACGAACTCCGGCGTCCGGTGGAGGGTCTTGCCCTCGGGTGCGAACAGGTTGTTGAGTGCGGCGATCGCGGCGACGTCGCGCTCGGTGGGGAGGTTCGTCATGTGTGCTCCGTGTCTTCGAGGCGCCTGAGCGCCACCCTGATGGGAATCACCGTGGACGCCACGCACAGCAGCGTGGCCGCGCCGAACCCGAGCACCATCTCCAGCGGGTTCTCGCTCTGGTGAAAGGCGCGCGCCGACAGGAAGCCGTACACCGGCCGCGCCTCGAGGATGATGGTGCCGCCGATGACGCAAATGGACGCCATCATGAACAGCAACCCGCCGAATGACGTCGGGATCTGCGCCGCGTTCTCCGTCTCGAACTGGGGGAACATCGTGCCGAACCCGATCGCCAGCCCGGCGATGGCGAACGTCATCAGCGTGATGGTGAGCACCGAGACGAGGAACATGAACACCGATACCTGCAGCAGGTAGTCGGTGATCCCCACGATCCCCAGCGCGAGCACCAGCAGCGGCAGCGTGCCCACCCAGAACTTGGCCCACAGGAGGTCGCGCATGGCCAGCGGGCTCGAGCGCAGCAGCCAGAGCGTGCGGCCCTCCAGCGAGACGGCGGGAAAGATGAAGCGCGCGGCAATCGACGCGAGCACGAACCCGGCGAGCACGAGGTTGAGGAACGGCACGACGTTCACGAGGAAGAACGTGATCCCCTCGCCCTTGAGCGGCAGGTACTTGATGTTGAAGACGTATACCACGACGAGCACCGCCAGCAGGATCAGCTGGCTCCACTGCGTGGTGTCGCGGAAGAAGAGCCGCACCTCCTTCATGACGAGTTCGCGCTTCAGCGTGCCCAGCGGGGCGAGAACGCGCATGGCGGCGCGCTGCAGCATCCCGGCGTGCGCCCAGCGTTCGGCGCTCTCCTGCGCCTTGCTGAACCCGCTGGCGTACAGCGCGCGGTGGAGCAGCGCGCCGATCACGACGAACGCGGCGGCGGTGGACCACAGCATGTACATCGACAGCGCGTCGGGCTTGCGCGCCAGGTAGCTCATCACCGACTGCTGCAGCCACTCGCTGGGGAGGAGCGGCGACGTGGGGCCGCGCAGGACGGCGATGAAGTCCACCAGCGACCGGAATCCCTCGGGCCGCGCCAGCTTCTCCGGGCGCACGAGGCGGAACAGCAGGACGATGCCGCCCGCGGTCAGCACGGCGATGACGCTCAGGATGTCGCGCGTGCGCCGCGCCGGGAAGAGGTTCACCAGCAGTAGCGTGACCGCGCTCCCAAGCACCGAGGGAATGACGAGGAAGGGAATGAAAGCAAACGCCACGAACGGCGCGAACGTCCATCCGCCGTCGTACGCCATGCCATAGGCCGTGAACATCGGGATGGCCAGCAGCACGACCATCCAGCTGGAGAAGATCGTCGTCTCCAGCAGCTTGGCGGCATAGACGCGAAACCAGTCCACCGGCGCCGACACCAGCAGGTCGAGGTCCTTGGCGAGGAAGAACGAGGAGAGCGCCGTGATGACGTTGGACAGCAGCAGCAGCGAGAAGAAGCTGATGAGCAGCAGGCCCAGCAGCTTGCCGGCCAGCAGCTCGCCGATTTCCGGGACGCCCTTGAAATAGCTCAGCAGCTTGTAGAGCACGCCGAAGATGAAGCCCCAGAACAGCACCCCCACCACGCCGAGCACGGCGAACCGCACGTTGCGCCCGCGTTCCCCGGCCATCGTGCGGGCCCGCGCCGTGAGGTACTTGGGCGTCAGGATCCACAGCAGCGGCGCGTCGGGGTTCTCGACGGTCGCCGGCGCGGCGGAAAGGTGCGTGACGCTCACGCGCGCTCCTCCGCCGTCCGCCGTCCGCCGTCCGCCGTCGTCCTACGCATCGAGCACATCCATCAGGTTTCGCGCCGCGTTCTCGCCGGTCAGCTTCAGGAAGATCTCCTCCAGCCCGCTGCCGCCGTACGTCGTCGACCCGCGCAGCTCGGCCATCGTGCCGAGCGCGTGCATCCGGCCGTTCACGATGATGCCGATGCGGTCGCAGAGCGACTCGGCCGTGGCCAGCGAGTGCGTGCTCATCATGATCGTGTGGCCGCGCGCCGCGTACTCGCGAAACAGGTCGCGCAGGATCTTGACGGCCTTCGGGTCCAGCCCGACGTGCGGTTCGTCCACCACGATCACCTCGGGACGGTGCACGAAGGCGCTGGAGATGATGAGCTTCTGCCGCATGCCGTGGCTGTAGCTCTCCACCAGCTCATCGCGCCACTCCTCGAGGTCGAACAGCGCCAGCAGCTCCCGGGCCCGGTGCTCCACCTGCGCGCCATGCTGGTCGTACAGGCCGGCCACGAAGCGCAGGAACTCGGCGCCGGTGAGCTTTTCATAGATGAAGGGGCGATCCGGGATGAATCCCAGCTTCGCCTTGGCGGCGATGGGGTCGACGGCCAGGTCGACGCCGCCGATGAACACCCGGCCCGCCGTCGGCTTCATGATGCCGGCGATCATGCGCAGCGTCGTCGTCTTCCCGGCGCCGTTGGGTCCGAGGAAGCCGAACAGCTCGCCCTGCGGCACGTGCAGGTCGAGCCCGTCGACGGCGACGAACGAGCCGTAGTTCTTGGAGAGGCCGGTGAGGCGGATCATGGGCGAGACGATGGTGGATAGGCGATAGACGATAGACGATAGACGATAGTCGATAGTGGATAGACGAGAGAAAAGAGGCGATAGCGAGATATCTATCGACTATCGTCCATCGACTATCGTCTGGATCTTCAGATTCCCGATCAGCCGAAGCAGCTCGGCCTGCCTGCCAAGTCCGCCGACCACGAAGCGCAGGTGCGCGGCGTCGGCCGGGAACTGCCCGAACGTCGGGTCCACCGCCACCCATTCGCCCAGCCAGACCTCCGGCCAGGCGTGGTAGTAGAACTTGCCGCGCACGTACGCCAGGCCGGTGGCAATGCGAGCCGGAATGCCGACGGCCCGTGCGAGCGCCACGTAGAGCTGCGTATGCTCGTTGCAGTCGCCGCGTCGCGTGCGCAGCACCTGCAGCGCGTTGGGCACGCTGAACGTCACTTCCTTCTTCAATGAATCGTAGACCCACCGATTCAGCTTCTCCGCCACCTTTCCGGGGTCGCGCTCCAGGCCGGTGATGCGGATCGCCTTCTGCACGATGGCCATGTCGGAGCTCTGCAGCAGCGGTTCAGGGCTCAGCTCCGCCTTGAAGCGGGCCATGAAGTCGGGCGGCCGTTTCGTCAGCGAGTAGCTGGCCGGCACGAGACGGCGTTCGATGCTCAGCGTATCACCGTGCAGCGTCTGGCGGCCGCCGTCGAGGTCGTATCCGGCGAGCTCGACACCCAACAGCCGCACCCGCAACCGCTTGAGCGCGCCCCGGCCGAGATCGACGCCCGCCGAAATGGCCGTGCTCTCCATGATGTCGCGCTGCGTGCCGCCGCCAGCCGCCGCCGCGTCACGCGCAATGCGCCAGTTCTCAAATGCCAGCTCGTATGCCATGCGCCGCAGCGTGATGCCGGCCGTCTGCGTGGCCAGCACCACGCGCCCCTGCGCATCCACCCAGCCGTTGAAGCCCGCCCCCTCCGCGCCGACCACGTGCCACGCGCGCACCGTGTCGGTCAGCGCGCTCTTCCACACCCTCGCCACGGGGTCGAAGCGTGCCGAATCATCCACGACGAACAGGCTTTCGGCCTTCACGGTCAGGGCGACATCGCGCGACTGCATCACTTGAGGGTCAAACGTCGGCAGCCGGTACGTCTTGCCGACCTTCGGCGTTTCCCCCAGCGCCATGGCCAGTGGCGCGAGGGTGGGCACCAGCACAGGACCGCGCACCGCCACGCGCTGCGTGTCGGCGCTCTGCCCGGGCACGTCAATGGCGAAGATCGCCACGCTGTCTCCCTCGATGCGCCCCACCACGCGCATCGGCGTCCGGGCGGCCTCGGCCTGCACGTCGAACGTCCTGAGCGCCAGCGCGCGAGACAGGAGGACCACCGACCGCGCCGATGCACGCTGCACCTGGCCGGCCAGCGGCAGGTCGGCCACGAAGTAGTCCGTGACCTCGACGCCCCGGGCCACCGTGTCGATCGTCGTCGACGCGAACCCGATGCGCGTGCCGTTCTGTTCCACGGCGAAATACGTCGCCCCCGGGCTCAGGCGCAGTGCCGCCTCGGCGAGGCGCTCGGCGCGCCCCTGGAAGAACTCGCGCCGCACCAGCAGCGACAGCCCGCCACCCCATGCGGCGAGGAGCAACAGGGCAATCGTCATGCGACGCCGACCACGACCGGCGATGCTCATGCGCGTTGCAGCACCCAGCGCCGCTGGCCCGTCACCGCCCTTGGGCCTCGCGCATGCTCCGGTAGGCGAGGGATGCGTCGGTTGGGCGGCCGAGGCGGTCCAGGACGATTCCCACGCCCTTGAAGGCGCGCCAACTGCTGGGGTCGAGAACCGTCGCGCGCTCGTACGCGGCCAGCGCAGGGGCCAGCTGGTCCACGTGGTTCAGCGCTTCGCCCAGGTAGAAGTGCGCCAGTGCGTCGTCCGGGCGCTGGCTGGCCGCCCTCTGCAGTGGCTCCACCGCGTCGCGCCACCGGGCCTTCCGGCACGCCAGTATGCCCGCCTGCAGTTGCACCTCAGGATCATCGGCGCGCAGCTTCGCCGCCCGCTTCAGCTCGCTCTCGGCCAGGTCGTACTTGAGCCGGCTGCCGAGCAGGAAGGCCCGCGCGCAGATCAGGCGCAGTTCATCGCCGCCGCTGGTCACGCACTCATCCAGCGCCGCCAGCGCCCCGGCGGCGTTGCCGTGCTTGTCGAGGGCATAGGCGTACGCGATGGTGGCATCGACGTCGCGCGGCGACAGTTCGGTGGCGCGCTTCATCGGGTCCAGCGATGCACTGGGCAACGCCACGGGCGTTGGTCGTGACGGTGCGATCATGGCTTCGGGCATCGCTACCGGACGCACGGCCGGGAAGGCGGCGAGCGGTGCCGAAGGAGGGCGCGTTGTCGCCGGCCGTGGATCGGGAGGGCCGGCAGCCGGCCGGGAGGTCGGCGACCGAACGGCTGCGACGGTCCACGCCGCCGCGGGCCGCGCGGGAGGTGCCACTTCGGGCCGCGCGGGCGCTACGGGTGCCGGCCGCGATGCGGGTCGAGACGGAGCTGCCGGCGCGGGCCGCAGCGGGGGTGCCGTCGCAATGCCGGCAGCGCGCGCCGTGGGCGGCGCCGCGAAACTGCGCGCCGGCGCCGACTCCTGCACGATGCGCACCGACCAACCCGGCCCGGCGCCATCGAGTTCGTCGTACGACGACTCGCCGCACACCGGCGGCTCGCGGAAGGTGACGACGGGAAGGCCGTCTGCCCCCTGGCTTACCTCGCCCGGGTTCTCCACGCGCAGTTGTGGCACGGCCGCGACGTCGCCGAACGAAAGTTGGGCGGGGTCGTAGTCGGGAACGGGCGGAATCGGGCTATTCGGGTCTCGCGTCGTCACGAGGCTCTGGAAGAAGGGGACTGAAGGAACAATCTAGCCCGCGTGTCGCTTTGTCGGCCAACCGACCGCTCTCCGGCCCGGGGGGTCCGGCTCCCATCTTTGGCTTCCCGCCGCCATCTTTAGTGGTCTATGTCCGACGAAGCCCTCATAATACGCGGTGCCCGCGAGCACAACCTCAAGAACATCGACGTCACGATTCCCCGGAATCGGCTGACCGTCGTGACCGGGTTGTCGGGATCAGGCAAGTCGTCGCTCGCCTTCGACACGATCTTCGCCGAGGGCCAGCGCCGCTACGTCGAGTCGCTCTCCGCCTATGCCCGCCAGTTCCTGGGCCTGATGGAGAAGCCTGACGTTGATTCCATCGAGGGGCTGTCGCCCGCCATTTCCATCGAGCAGAAGACCGCCGGCCACAACCCGCGCTCCACGGTCGGCACGGTCACCGAGATCTACGACTACCTGCGCTTGCTCTACGCGCGTGCCGGCACGCCGCACTGTCCCAGCTGCGCTCGCCCGGTGGAGCGGCAGAGTGCGGGGCAGATCGCCGACGTCCTCCTCGCCTGGCCCGGCGGCACGCGCATCGAGGTGCTCGCGCCCCTCGTGCGCGGGCGCAAGGGGGAGTTCAAGGAACTGTTCGAGAACGCGCGCAGGCAGGGTTTTGTGCGGGCCATGGTCGATGGCGCCCTGGTGGAACTCGCCGACCCGCCGACGCTCAATCGCCGCCAGAACCACGACGTCGCGGTCATCGTCGACCGGCTCGCGGTGCGACTCGACGATCGGGGCCGCCTGGCCGATTCGCTGGAGACGGCGCTGCGCCTGGCCGACGGGCTCGTCGAGGTCCTGCGTCATGACGGCGGCCCGCCGGAGTCGCACCTCTTCTCCGAACGCTACGGCTGTCCGGAATGCGGCATCTCGCTTCCCGAGCTCGAACCGCGCTACTTCTCGTTCAACTCGCCCTTCGGCGCCTGCGCGGCGTGCAGCGGACTCGGCGTCCGCCGGCTGGCGAGCGCCGAACTCGTGCTCGGCGACCCGAGCATCTCGCTGCTCGAGGGCGTGGTGCTGCCGTGGGGCGAACCGGACGGCTACCTGCGCCGGGTCATCCTGCCCGGACTCGCCAAGCAACTCAAGTTCGAGCTGAACGCGCCGTGGGGAAAGCTCCCCGCCAAAGTGCAGGAGGTCCTGCTGCACGGCGTGCCCGGCAAGAGTGGCGAGGTGAAGTGGGAGGGAATCCTCGCTTCGGTGCAGCGCCGCTACGCTGAGACCACGAGCGACAATGTGCGCACCGAGCTCGAGGAATACCTGCTGGTGGCCAAGTGCCCGGAGTGCGGCGGTGCGCGCCTCAAGCCCGAGTCGCTGGCCGTCACCGTGCACGGCAGGAATCTCGGTGACCTGGTGGATTGCTCCGTGGCCGACGCGCTCGCCTTCCTGAAGTCGGTGCCGTTGCGCGCTCCCGGCAAGCCGGGACTCGATCCGGAAATCGCCGGCCCGGTCCTGAAGGAAGTCGCCGAACGGTTGCGCTTCCTCGTGGACGTTGGCCTCGAATACATCACGCTCAACCGTTCGGCCGAATCGCTGAGCGGCGGCGAGGCCCAGCGCATCCGGCTGGCCACGCAGATCGGGAGCAAGCTGGTGGGCGTGCTCTACATCCTCGATGAGCCGAGCATCGGCCTGCACCAGCGCGACAACGCCCGGCTACTCGGCACGCTCGAGCGCCTGCGTGACCTTGGAAACACCGTGCTGGTGGTCGAGCACGATGAGGAGACCATTCGCGCCGCCGACTACCTGATCGACCTCGGCCCCGGAGCGGGAAAGCACGGCGGCGAGGTCGTGGCCAGCGGCACCGTCGACGAGGTCATCCGGCACAAGGAATCGCTCACCGGCGCCTACCTGCGCGGCGACAAGTTCATCCCGCTGCCCGCGCAGCGGCGGCCGCGCGATCCACGGCGGGTGCTCCGCATCGAGGGGGCACGCGAGCACAACCTGCAGAACATCACCGTCGACGTGCCGCTCGGCTGCTTCACCGCCGTCACCGGCGTGTCCGGGTCGGGCAAGAGCACGCTGATCTCCGACATTCTGCATCGCGTCCTGGCCCGGCACTTCTACCGGGCGCGCGTCATTCCCGGCGCGCACCTGCGCGTCACCGGGCTCGAGCACCTGGACAAGGTCATCGACGTCGACCAGAGCCCCATCGGCCGGACGCCGCGGTCGAACCCGGCCACCTACACCGGTCTCTTCACGCCCATTCGCGACCTCTTCGCCGAGCTCCCCGAGGCCAAGATGCGTGGCTACGGTCCCGGCCGCTTCTCGTTCAACGTGAAGGGCGGGCGCTGTGAGGCGTGCCAGGGCGACGGCCTCGTGAAGATCGAAATGCACTTCCTTCCCGACGTCTACGTGACCTGCGAGACGTGCAAGGGGAAGCGCTACAACCGCGAGACGCTCGACGTGCGCTTCCGCGGGCTGAGCATCAGCGAGGTGCTGGACCTCACCGTCGAGGACGCGCTGGCGCTCTTCGAGAACCAGCCGCGCATCGCCATCAAGCTGCGGACCCTGCACGACGTCGGCCTCGACTACATCCACCTCGGGCAGAGCGCCACCACGCTTTCCGGCGGCGAGGCGCAGCGTGTCAAGCTCGCCACCGAGCTCAGCAAGCGCGACACCGGGCGCACGCTGTACATCCTCGACGAGCCGACCACCGGCCTGCACTTCGAGGACGTCCGCATGCTGCTCGAGGTGCTGCACAAGCTGGTGGACCGCGGCAACACGGTGCTGGTGATCGAGCACAACCTCGACGTCATCAAGACGGCCGACTGGATTGTCGACCTCGGCCCGGAGGGCGGCGCCGCCGGAGGCCTGGTCGTCGCCGCCGGCACGCCCGAGGAGGTCGTGAAAGTGAAGGCGTCGTATACGGGGGCGTTTCTCAAGAAGATGATCACCAGACGATAGTCGATAGACGATAGTCGATAGAGTCGATAGTTGATGGTCGATGTGTGAATCGCGAGACGGCGGGTTTCGGGCTGGCGGGCACGCCGACCAGGCGGCGGCTAGGTAGGGAACGGCTCCATCAGATCCGCAAGAACTGACCGCGCTCTGGCGCCGCCGCGGTGAACGGGTGAAACTTTCACCATCGGGGACGTCGTAGGATCCCCCACACGCTGACGCAGGTGAGGCAATGATCAACCGTGAAGACGTCGAGACGTTCCTCGATCGGCTGTCGAACGAGGGCGCAACATACCGCGAGATCGAAACCGGGCTCTGGGCCGTCAATCCCGGCGGCGCCCTCGACCTCAGTGTGGTCATCCATCACTCGCCGCCGGTACTCGTGCTGCGCGTGAAGGTCATGGACACCCCGGTGGATGACGCAACGGGTGCGCGGCTCAACCGCCGCCTGCTCGAGCTCAATGCCACGGACCTGCTGCACGGCTCGTACGGCATCGATGATGGCACGATCGTGCTTACCGAGGCGCTCGAGTTGTCGCAACTCGACTTCCAGGAATTCCTGGCCGTGTACGAAAGCATCACACTCGCCCTCGCCGCGCACCTCCGCGAGTTGACGACGATCTGCGAGGCACGCTGACGATGGGTATCTGGGACCGTTTCACCACGCTCCTTTCGTCGAACATCAACGACCTGATCTCGAAGGCCGAGAATCCGGAGAAGATGCTCGACCAGATCGTCGTCGACATGCGCAACCAGCTGGGCAAGGCCAAGCAGCAGGTGGCGATCGCCATCGCCGACGAGAAGCGCCTCAAGGACCAGGCCGAGAGCGAGTACAAGGCGGCGCAGGACTGGGAGCAGAAGGCCATGCTCGCCATCAAGGAGGGCCGCGACGATCTCGCCAAGCAGGCGCTGGTGCGCCAAGGCGAGCACCTGTCGCATGGCCAGCAGCTCGAGGCCACCTGGTCGTCGCACCAGGGCGAGACCGAGAAGCTCAAGAACTCGCTGCGCGACCTCAACGACAAGATCGAGGAGGCCAAGCGCAAGAAGAACCTGCTGCTGGCGCGCCAGCGGCGCGCCCAGGCCCAGCAGCGCATCAACGAGACGATGTCGTCGATGTCGGAGAAGTCGGCCTTCGAGGCGTTCGCCCGCATGGAAGAGCGCATCGACCAGAACGAGCGCATGCTGAAGGCGAGCACGGAACTCGAGGAGGAGTTCACCGGCGACCGCCTGCAGCACGACTTCAAGCAGCTCGAGCGCGTGGCCGGCGCCGCCAGCGCCGATCAGCAGCTGATGGCGCTCAAGCAGAAGATGGGCCTGCTCGGCCCCGGCGGCGCCAAGCTGCCGCGGCAGATCGGCGCGGGCGAGGAAATCGTGCACGCCGAGGTCGAGGACGTCCCCAAGGAGAAGAAGTAGGTGACCGACCGGCGAGAGCCGCGCCGTACCATCGGCCCGGCGCTCGCCGGTGTCGCGGCTGCGGCGCTCGTGGTCTGGCTCGCCGGGCGCGTCGCCGACCTGCTGCTCCTGCTGTTCATCGCCATCCTGCTGGCGGTCTACCTCGGCGCCACGACCGACTTCCTGGCGAGCCGCACGCGACTTCCGCGTCGCGCCGCCTTTGCCGTGGCGCTGTTCGGCACCCTGGCGGTCGTCGTGGGCATCAGCTCGCTGCTCGTGGGGCCGGTGGTGCAGCAGACGCGGGAGCTCATTCACGTCCTCCCGCGCTACATCCCGGCGTGGGAAGCGCGGCTCGATCTGCTCGTCGAACGCGTGCCCGGCCTGAGCGACCTGGTGAGCCCCGGCCAGCACCGCCTGGTGCAGCTGGCGCTCGATGAGGCGAAGAACTTCGGGGGCGAAGTGGTGCCGCGCGTCTTCGGCGTGCTGCACGGCGTCATCAATGTCGTGGCGATCATGGTGATGGCGCTGTACCTCGCGCTGAGCCCCGAGACGTACCAGGACCTGTTCGTCTCGTTCATTCCGCCACGTCACCGCGACGCGGCGCGCGACGTCATTCGGTCGGCCACCGTGGCGCTGCGCGCGTGGACCTTCGCCCAGCTGCTGGCCATGCTGGTGCTCGGCTCCCTCACCGCCCTCGGCCTGTGGCTGCTCGGCGTACCCTACTGGCTGACCTTCGGCATCTTCACCGGCATCGTCGCACTCGTGCCGTTCTTCGGCACGCTCGTGTCGTCGCTGCTTCCGGCACTCTTCGTGCTCGTCGATGGTGACGGCGTGCGCGCCCTGCTCGTGATTGCGCTCGGCTTCGTGATCCATTTTCTCGAGAATAACGTCGTCAACCCGCTCATCATGCAGAAGCGCGCCAACCTGCCGCCCGTGCTGACCATCATGAGCGTGCTCATCGGCGGCAAGCTGCTGGGGCCGCTGGGACTCGTCGTCGCCGTGCCGGGGCTGTCGGTGCTGCTCGTGGTGGCGCGCAAGCTGCTCGTCGAGCGCGCGTACGGATCGGTCGCCGCGCCGGCCGGAACAACCGTGCCCGGCGTTTCCGCCGCGCCCGCCACGTCTGCTGCGCCCGTGGCCTGATCCTCGCGCGGTTCCGGCAACCAGAGCCAGCTCCACTGCGAACTTTCGGTCCGCGTCGCGCGGATCCGGTGACGTGCGCGCCAGGGCCACCGTGCACACTCGGCGCGTCTTCACCGGAGCGCACCCGTGTCCGACGCGATGTTTTCCTTCACCGGCATTGGCAAGACGTTCGGCGCCGGCTTCACCGGCTCGCGCGAAAGCGCGGTCGCCCTTGACGGCGTCAGCGGCGAGGTGACCGACGGCGAGATCGTCGGCATCGCCGGCGCGCGCGGGACGGGCAAGACCACGCTGCTGCGCATCGCCGCCGGACAGCTGCGCGCCGACTGCGGGGTTGTCCGGTGGCGGGGAGCAGCGCACTATCCGCCGCATTTCACCGCGTTCGTGCCCATGGATGCGGCCATGCACGCCTTCCTGACCGTTCGCGAGGCGCTGCGCTTCGCTCGCGTGCAGACCGAGCTGCGCGAGGCGCCGAGGCGGGTGGCCGAGGATGTGTGGCCGGTGCGCCTCGATCTCGTGCGCCGGATGGACGCGCGCCTGGGGGAGCTGTCGCTCGCCGAACGCCGCGTGGTGGCGCTGGCCGCGGCGATGCAGGAGGCGCCGGACCTGCTGGCGCTCGACGGCCCGCTGGACGGTCTCGACCCGGCAAAGCGCCAGCACTTCCTCGGCGGAACGGTCGGCTAGCGACACGCGCACCGCACCGTCGCGGCGGCAGGCTGCCGCGACGTGCCGGCGCAGCCGTGCCGCTGCCGTGCGCGGGGCGCCGACGGCCAGCTCAAGGGCGGTGCGCGGGGCGGCGTGGCGCGGATCGATCCAGGCGACCACGCGACCCGCTCGCAACAGCGCGGCGCGGTGCGCGACGCCGTGCAGCACCCCCAGGTCGGCCGCGCTGATCAGCACCCCGGCGCCGCTGGCCGCCACGATGTGAAGCACCCGCCGCACC
>DATCGU010000024.1:0-9637 GCA_036508735.1 Gemmatimonadaceae bacterium | reverse complement strand
GCATCAGCGGCGCATTGAAACCGCCGTACCGCAAGATGCTGTCGTTCGGCGCCATGTCCGCCATGAACACGATCTTCTTGTTCGCGTCGAGAAAGACGATCGAGAGCGGCGTCGGTGTGTCCTTCATCCAGAACGCCCTCTGCTGATCGAACAAGAACACGAACAGCATTCCGCTGTTCGCACCGAGGTTCGTCATCCGCATCAGCCCGCTGTCCCGCGCGGCGTTCGTGGCGGCGATGGTGACGTTCACCGTGCTGCCATTGATGGTCACGGTGCCCGCCGGCAAGCCGGGCGCGGTCGGTGCCTTGTCGGCGCTGCAGGAGCCGAGCGCCAGGGCCGCCGGCACGGCGGCGCGACGAGCTAAACGGGTGAGGCGATTGATCATGACCGCTTAAGATGTGGCGAGGGAACGGTGCTCGCCACTTCAGCATGGCCTGCTGTCAGCGCGGCTTGCGCGCTCCTTTCTCGCCCAGGGGCACCGTTCGGGGTACCCCCGACTGGATGGACGTGTCACCGAACTTCTCCCGCACGCGGTCCACCGCCCTCGACAAGGCCCGGTCCCTGGTGCTCTCCACGGCCGGCGTGGCGCCGAAGATCATCAACTGCTCGGCGTCACGCGCCGGCCGGAAGTTGGACAGCGCCACGCCGGCCAGCCGCACGGGAACGGTCCAGCCCGTGCGCAACTTCTCCAGCAGCGCCAGCGCCACCTTGGCCACGGCCGCTCCCGATTCAATGGGTTCGGCGAGCGTCTGGCTCGCCGTGCGTGCCACGAAGGCCCTGTCCTTCACTTTGACCGTCACCGTCAGGGCCGTCAGGGCGTCACCGCGCAAGTCGGCCGCCACCCGGTCGGCCAGCGTGCGCAGTTCGCGCCGCAGCACGCCGGCGTCGGATATGTCGCGGTCGAAGGTCTCTTCGCGGCTCACCTGCCTGGCCGGGGCGCGTGGCTCAACGGTGGCATCGCTCTCGCCGCGAGCCTTCCGCAGCACTCGGCGCGCCGTCTCGGGGCCCAGCCAGCGCGCGAGGTCAGCCGGGTGGGCGGCCAGCAAGTCGCGCACGAACACGAGCCCTACAGCCGCCAGCTTCTCCTGCAACTTGGGCCCTATGCCGGTGATGTCGCCGAGTTGCAGGGAGGCCATGAAGTCGGCCACGCCGTCGTCGCCAACCACGTGCACCCCGATGGCGCCGCTGCCGGGCTTCGGCTTGGCGCGCTCGGCGGCGAGCTTGGCGACCAGCTTGTTCGGGCCCACGCCGATGGAGACGTGCATGCCCGTCTGCTCGAAGACCGCGTCGCGGATGCGCCGTGCCGTCTGGTCGATGGGCTCGTGATGGTACAGCGCCTCGGTCCCCGAGAGGTCCAGGTACCACTCGTCGATGCTCGCCCCCTCGACGAGCGGCGTGAACCGGTCGAGCACACGGCGGATGGCGCGGCTCGTGTCGCTGCACGCATGGCGCGGCACCGGCACGCACGTTGCCTGCGGACAGAGATGCAGCGCCTGCGAGATGGGCATCCCGCTGCGCACGCCGAAGGCGCGCGTCTCGTAGCTGGCCGAGCAGACCACCCCGCGCGACCCCGGACGCCCGCCGACGATCAGCAGGGTCGCCCGGCCGGCACCCCCGGGATCGACCTGGCGGGCGACGGCGACGAAAAAGGCGTCAGCATCCACGAGAAGGGTTCGGCTCACCCCTCAAACATACCATCGAATCGGAATTCGGATTCCGGAATTGGAATTCAGCATGTCGAAACGATGGTTGAGCGCCGTCAGGTTACCGACGCGTGTGCTCTTGGTCTTGGCGAAGTCGCCTTCATGTACGAACGAGAAGCGCTGCCATAGGGGAATGCCGATCAGGGCGCCGGCGCCGATCGCGTTGTCCAGCTTGGTGATGTGTTGGTCTCCAGCGTGAAGTGAAGATTTCTGCGCCATGCGCGCCATGATGAAACAGGCGTACGACGATCAACCACGGACCGGGTGACAGCGCTACATATTCCATGGGCGCCACCACGCTGATGTAGCACTTTTCGGCTAACATCCAGATCGCGAATATTCACGCGTGACTACCTCCGACGCCCCCCTCTGGATGCCCCCCGCCGACGCGCGAGCGCGCACGGCCATGGGGCGCTTCTTCGCCGAGGTCGCGCGCACGCACACGTCGTCACCCGAGGCGGAGGCGCCCTGGGCGGAATGGCACGACTGGTCCGTGCGCGATCGCGAGGCGATGTGGGGTGCACTCTGGCGCTGGTGTGGGGTGATTGCCGACGAGCTGCCGGGCGGCGGCGCGTGGGACGCCGTGCTGATCGGTCGCGCGCGCGTCGCGCCTCCTGACCCGCTGCTCGGACCGATCTGGTTTGAAGCGGCCCGCCTCAACTTCGCCGAGAACCTGCTGTGCCGGTGTGACGATGGGGTGGCGATCATCTCCAGCGACGAACGCCGCCGGTCGCGCCGCCTGACGTGGCGCGAGTTGCACGACGAGGTGTCTGCCGTGGCTGCGTCGCTGCGCGCAGCGGGCATCGTGCCCGGCGACCGCGTGGCCGCCTTCCTCCCGAACATCCCCGAGGCGGTCATCGCGATGCTCGCGTCCGCATCCATCGGTGCGGTCTGGTCGTCGTGCTCGCCCGACTTCGGCGTCAAAGGTGTGCTCGACCGGTTCGCCCAGATCGAACCTCGGGTGCTCTTCTGTGCCGACGGTTATCGGTATGCGGGCAAGGAGATCGACTGCCTGGAGCGCGTGCGCAGCATCGCCGATGCCATCCCGTCAGTGGAGCGTGTGGTCGTCGTGCCGCTGCTCCGGGAGGCGCCCGACCTGCGTTCCGTGCGGCAGGCCGTGACGTGGGTCGAGTTTGCCGGGCCGGGGCAGGGTGTCCCGCTGGTGTTCGAGCGCCTGCCGTTTTCGCACCCGCTGTACATCATGTACTCCTCCGGAACCACCGGGCTGCCGAAGTGCCTGGTGCACGGCGCC
The DNA here is from genome assembly GCA_036508735.1 of Gemmatimonadaceae bacterium. Lineage (GTDB taxonomy): Bacteria > Gemmatimonadota > Gemmatimonadetes > Gemmatimonadales > Gemmatimonadaceae > PNKL01. Next base: position 6,682 of record DATCGU010000024.1, on the reverse strand, counting down.
GGCGGGACGCTGCTGCAGCACCTCAAGGAGCATCGCCTGCACCTCGACCTGCAGCGTGACGAGCGGATCTTCTACTTCACCACCTGCGGGTGGATGATGTGGAACTGGCTGGTCTCGGCGTTGGCCACCCAGGCCACCATCGTGCTCTACGACGGTGCACCCGGTGCCCCGGACAACGAGTCGATACTCTGGGATCTTGCCGCCGAGGAGCGCGTGACGGTGTTCGGCACCAGCGCCAAGTTCCTGGCGCTGTCCGAGAAGTCGGGGCTGGCGCCGGTGCGCACGCACGACCTCTCGGCGATGCGGGCCATCCTGAGCACCGGGAGTCCCCTTGCGGCGCACTCGTTCGACTACGTGGCGCGCGACGTGAAGCCGGGGGTGATGATTGCGAGTATCTCGGGAGGCACCGACATCATCTCGTGCTTCGCGCTCGGCAACCCGCTGCTTCCCGTGTTTCGGGGCGAGCTGCAGTGCCTTGGGCTCGGCATGGCCGTGGAGGTGTGGAACGCCAAGGGCAAGCGCGTGGTGGGAGAACCCGGGGAGCTGGTGTGCACCGCACCATTTCCGTCGATGCCGGTGGCGTTCTGGAACGACCCCACGGGCGCCAAGTATCGCGATGCGTACTTCGAGGTCTTCCCCGGCGTCTGGCGTCACGGCGACTGGGCGGAGGAGACGCCGCACGGCGGGCTGGTGATCCACGGACGCTCCGATGCGACGCTCAATCCCGGCGGCGTTCGCATTGGCACGGCGGAGATCTACCGTCAGGTCGAGCAGTTGGAGGAGGTCATGGAGAGCGTCGCGATCGGCCAGGACGTCCCCGACGGCGCCGGTGGTGTGGACGAGCGCATCGTGCTCTTCGTGCGCCTGCAGCCGGACGTGGAGCTCGACGCCGCACTCGAGGAACGCCTTCGCCAGCGCATTCGCGACAACACCAGCCCGCATCACGTGCCCAAGGTCATCGTGCAGGTGGCGGACATCCCGCGCACGCTCAGCGGCAAGATCAGCGAGATTGCCGTGCGCGACGTGGTGCACGGCCGGTTGGTGGCGAACACCGACGCCTTGGCGAATCCGGCAGCCCTTCATCTCTTCCGGGATCTGCCGGAATGTAGATTCCGGAATTGGACGGCGAATGCGGAATCCGAACCGGAACGCGGAATGCGGGACGGGGAATGAACGGGGCGGGGAATCCACCCGGATCCCCCGCCCCCTAACTCCTTCCGCCTTCCGTTTTGAATCCCGAATTCGAATTCCAATTCTGGAATCCGAATTCCGGTTCGTCGTTATCTGTTTGCGGTGTTGTCGAGCAGTTGCGTCGACGTCACCGTGATGTTGCCACGGGCCGCGATCGTATACGTCCGGCCGGCGGAGAACGTCATGCCGGTCCGGGTCATGATGTTCGTCGACGAACCCGCCAGCCGCGTGCTCAGGTCGTACGTCGATGCCACACCCGTCGCCAACACCCCCATCGGTGTGAACACGCCGGCGCCCTTGTAGGCGACGACCCCCCCGATGGCCGTTTCCACGCCGGTGGTTTGATTCTTGGCGTACAGGATCATCGGCTGCGAGTTGGACACGGCATTGACGAATCGCACCGTCGCTTGCGTCCAGTCGATAGTTGCAGGCAAGGGGTCTTCCACAACGAATCCCTCGACCGACTTGGCCGTCGCATCGTAGATGCCGCTCATGTAGAACGAATAGGCCTTTCCCGTCTCGATCGTCGAGGTGAGCTTCATGACCTGGAGGCCATTGTCCGTCACGGCGGTGATGCGTCCGTTAAACGTGTATGACCCTCCGGGGATGGCACTGTAGTAGCCACCCGCGCCGACGCCGCCATAGGCAACGCCGCTGTTCGACTCGACTCCCGTGCCGGACGTGATCCCCGTGACCTTCGTGTCATTGGCGTAGAAATTCACGCTCGGTGAACTCACGCCGAAATTGAAGAACTTGATTCGCGCGCCTGTCGCCGGCCCCGTGATGTCTGCCACGGCATTCTTGTCGAAGCAACCTGCCAGCATGGAGGCGGCGAGCAGCACCGCTATTGAAGTGAGCTTTTTCATGGGCGGTTACGGTTGAGTGATCCAGAGCGGCTTCGTGTGCCAGTCCAGCGCGTCAGCGCCAATGGCCTTCAGCGCGTTCAGGTTCCACATGTACTCCGAGTTGTAGCGCGGGCGGAGGCGCTGCACGAGCTTGCCGGCGTTGTCGCCGAACAGGATGGAAATCGGCGTGTAGCCCGGAAACACCTGCTTGCCGCTTGCCGGATCCATGTCGGTGTAGTGATACCGGCGCAGGTCCATCCATATCTCGAGATGACCCCATGCCCACAGCGCGACGTACTTCTGCGACATGATCTGCGTCAGCGTCAGGCTGCTGGCCGAGGTCGGCACGATGTTGGGGTCGGCCAGGAAGGCCGCCTTTTCCGCCGCGGTGATTTGCGACGCCAGCGAGCTTGCATCCAGGTTGCGCGCGTTGACGAAATCGAAGGAAGCCGAGATGCCGTTCTTGTAGGCCGTCAGCGCCGTCGCCTTGTCGCCGGCCCGGTACGCGGCTTCTGCCTTGATAAACTGGAGCTCCGCGTACGTCATGTTCGGAAACTTCGTCTTGTCGTCAAAGATGTACCGGCTCGGCGACCCTGCCGGCGGCGTGGCGTAGTACCCGAAGAGGTTCCACGGCTTCACCTTGTTGTCGGTGGTGCCAAACCCAGTCGCATTGATGTCCATGCCGCGATACGCGCCGGTTGAATCGACGGCGAGCATCCGGCTCATGCGCGGGTCCACCATGCTGCCGAGCTGCGTCCCGTTCATCAGGCCCACGATGAACTGCGACTGCCGGTAGTTGTTGATGTTGCCCCGCGTTGAACCGTAGGGCGACCGGTCGGTGCTCACCTGCGTGGCCGGGAACGGCATCAAGGCGTCGTCGGCATTGCTCGCGAACGACTTGTCCACGGCCGCGATCACGTCCGCCGGCTTGTACGTCGCCTTGTTGCTGAAGTGGCTCAGGTTGATCGCCTGCAGCCCGTAGGCAAACTTCAGCCACTTCGTGCGGTCGCCGTTGTAGATCTTGTCGTACCTGCCCAGGTAGCCCGCGTCGACCCCGTCGCTGGTCTTCTGCAGGTTCTCGATCGCCAGGCCAAGCAGGCGCTGCACTTCGCCGTACGCGAACTCCTGCGTGTCGTAGTCGAACAGGAACTGCCCCGGCGTGAATGCTTCCTTGATGATGATCTCGCCGTGGACATCCGTCAGCACCTGCCAGCCCCACGCCTTCAGCACGTAGCCGACACCAAGCACATCCCAGCGCTTCTCGGCCTCGGCCTTCGTCATCAGGTCAATCAGGTTCTGGCCGAAGTTCCAGTAGACGTCGCGCCACATCTGCGCGGCGGCGTCACTGCCCTTCGCATATCCCATCTGCGACCAGACCGTGGGCTGGGACGTGTACAGGAACTCCTGGTTGTACTGGCCAATCTGGATGCCGTCGATGGCCGGTGAGGAGACCAGGTAGTCGAGCATTGGCGGGAGATACAAACCCGGCGTGACCGACTGCGGAGCATTCGGACTGGTATTCACGTCAAGAAAATCCTGAACCTTGCAGTTCATCGCGAATACTGTCGAGGCCGCAAGCACTGTTCCAAGAAATTTCTTCATGAGCGTCGCTGAAGCCGGCGTGAAAAAACGCATGTGATGGTTGGGACGATCAGTGATTGGTTTCATCGTTAGAACCCCACCTTGATTCCAAAGCTGAACCCCTTGGGCATTGGAAAGTTGCCCCAGTCGATGCCCGCCCCGCCCGCGCCACCGAGCGCGGCCGAGTTGCCATTCACGATCGGGTCGAGACCCGAGTAGTTCGTTTTGAGGAAGAGGTCCGTGCCCGTCACGAAGACGCTGGCATCGTGGGCGCCGAGGTACTTGCCCGGCAACTGGTAGCGCAGTGTCACGTCCCGCAGGCGCACCCAGTTGATGTTCTTCTCCATGAACACTTCTTCGCTCATCAACGAGTAGTACCCGGTCTGCACCGCTGGAATGATGACGATGGTGTTCACGGTCGGGTTCGCCGTGTTCTCCTTGCCGTCGCGCAGCACGCCTGGAACGATGCGGGGCACCTCGCGGTCGAGCGTCATCATGCTCAACCCCCGGGTCGTCAGATAGTGCTGCGTCGCGTTGAAGACGTCGCCCCCGCGCCGGAAGTCCAGCAGGAAGTTCAACGAGAACTTCTGGTACCGGAGCGTGTTGATCAGGCCCATCGTCCACTTCGGCTGGCGGTCAAAGCCGCCGTCGATGAAGTTGGTGCTCGTTACCGGGCGGCCGGTGGACGGATCGATCAGCAGCTTGCCTGCGTTGTTGTGAAGGTAGAAATAGCCGGTCATCGCGCGGGTCGACATGCCCACGCCGGCGCCAGTGCGGACGTTGCCGTACAGCCACGTGTCCGAGTTGTAGAACTCCGGGAACGTGGCCGGCAATGACACCACCCGGCCGAAGGAATGGTCGAAGTTCGCCGCGAAGTCCCAGGAGAAGCCGCCCCGGAGCACCGGTGTGCCTCGCAGCGTGATCTCGGTGCCTTCGTTCCTTGTGGAACCGGCGTTGATGTTGAGGAGGACGAAACCGCTGCCGTAGCTCGGGCGCAGGCCCGTGATAATCTGGTCCCGCGTCTGCTTGCGGTAGTACGTCACGTCGAGCCCCAGACGGTCGTCCAGGAAGCTGAGTTCCGCGCCGTACTCGTGCGAAATCGTGAACTCGGGCTTCAGGTTCGGGTTCGGCCCCGTGTAGTCGTACCCGAATCCGCTGTACGAGGTGGTCTTGGCCTGCAGCGCCGGCGCGTACGCATACGGCTTCGTGTCCTTGCCCACCTCGGCGTAGCCGGCGCGCAGCTTGCCGGTCACCCAGCGGGCCACGGAGGGAAAAGCGTCGGAGAAGATGAACGACGACGTGATGGACGGATAGAAGAACGAGTTCTTTCCCGGCGGGATGGTCGACGTCCAGTCGTTGCGCCCGGTCACCGTCACGTACAGGTACTTCTGATAGTCGATCTGTGCGCTCCCGAAGGCGCTCAGGACGCGACGCCGCGAGGCCGTGCTCAGAATAGCCTTGGTGAGGGAGTTGTTGATCGAGATGAAGTTCGGATCCATGAAGTTGATGCCCTGCTCGGCCTCGGTGACCGACCAATAGTCGGCCACCGCGTTCCCGAGCACACCGCTGACCGACACGCCATACCCGATCGAACGCGAATTGATCGTGAGTAGGGTCTGTGCGCTGAGGTTTCGCGTCACGTCCGTCGCCGCGTCGAGCAGGCCATTGTTGGCGTACCCAAGCACGCTCTCCGGATTGCGCGAGAGCAGGTTCCCGTTCGTGTAGTTGTCGACGCCGATGTTCGTCTTGAGGTTGCCCCAATTGAACGGCGCGATCACGAGCCCCAAGTTCGTCAGGATGCGGTTGTTCTTGGCGAACACCCGGTTCTTGGCGAGGTTGAAGTAGGGATTGTCAAGCTCACCCGTTGCAGTCGCGTTGGTGATGCGCCGCCGGAGGCCGCCAGGCGTCAGCCAGTCCTTGGCGTTGTCCGTTTGTGGCCAGAGCAACAGGCCGATCAGCGGTCCGTTGGTCCCCCGATACGGCTGATCGTTCGTCGTGTACGAGTACGTCATCGACAGGTCGGCCTTTAGCCACGTGGTGACGACGGCCTGCGATGCACCGGTCAGCGTTACCCTGCCGTAGTCCGAGTTCGGGATGATGCCCGCCTGCTTGTCGACACCCACCGCCACGCGATAGTTGACGCGGTTGTCCGGCGCCGCACCGCTGAACGACAGGTTGTGGTTCTGCGTCAGCGCCGTACGGAAGAACCCGTCGATGTTGTCGTAGAACGTCGTGCCGGCGGGGTACGGCGTTCCCCAGTAGTTGAACGAATCGATCACACCATTGGTGGTCGAGCTCGGACCATACACCTTCTGCAGCTCGGGGCGCGCGCCGGTTCGTTCCATCCTGAAGAAGTTGCTGTATTCGAATCCGCCAGTGCCGGCCTTCCCGCGCTTGGTCGTGATCACGATGGCGCCGTTCGCCGCGTCGATGCCGTACAGGGCCGATGCCTCGGGCCCCTTCAGCACCGTCATGGTCTCGATGTCCGCGGGATTGATGTCCGAGCCACGGTTACTGAAGTCCGCATTGCGGTTGGCGATGCTCGTCGAAACCGTCAGATCCGAGATCAGCACGCCGGTGTTCATCGTCTTGTTGTCCAGCGGCAGGCCGTCGATGATCATCAACGGCTGGTTGCTGCCCGACAACGAACTGACGCCGCGAATCGTGACGGTGGTCGACGCGCCGGGTACGCCCGACGTACTCGTCACCTCGACGCCGGCGACGCGGCCCGCCAGGGCGTTGATGAAGTTCTCGCGGTTGGTCTGGGCGATGTCGGCGCCGGATAACTGCTGCTGGGAACTGCCGAGCGCGCGTTTCACGTTGGTCTCGCCCAGGGCCGTCACCACCATCGCATTCAGGCTCGTGGCGACCTTCTTGAGCACGACGTTGATCACGTCCTCGGCCCCGACGGTCCGTTCCTGCGGCGCGTGCCCGATGAGCCTGAACTGCAGCACCTGGCCGGCCGTGACGAGCACCGTATAGCTGCCGCCCGCGTTGGACTGGGTTCCCAGGCTGGTTCCCTTGATGACCACTGATGCAGCGGCCAAGGGAGCGCCGGTTTCATC
>DATCGU010000023.1:0-3939 GCA_036508735.1 Gemmatimonadaceae bacterium | reverse complement strand
GATGCGACGCGACGACATCCTCGCGCAAGCCCAGGCCTCAGCCGGGCGGTGGAAGTCCGGCAGGCCGTTTGGTCCGTTCGACGGTGTACCCATTGCCGCCAAGGACGAAATCGACCAAGCCGGCTACGTGACGACCATCGGCACCAAGTTCTTCGCTGACGCGCCACCGGCCGCGCATGATTCCTCCGCCGTCGCTCGCATGCGCGCGGCCGGCGCCGTGATGGTCGGCAAGGCCAACATGCACGAGATCGGCATCGGGGTCACCGGCTTCAACCAGTACCACGGCTCGGCGCGCAATCCGTACAACGACGCCCATCACACGGGCGGCAGCTCGGCCGGCCCCGGCAGCGTCGTGGGCGCGGGACTCGTGCCAATGGCCATTGGCGCCGATGGCGGCGGTTCCATCCGGCTTCCGGCGTCGTTTTGCGGCGTGGTGGGACTGAAGCCCACGTACGGACGCATCAGCGAACACGGCGCCGCGCCATTGTGCTGGTCGGTGGCGTATCTCGGACCGCTCGCCAACTGTGCCCGCGACGCCGCCCTGGCGTACCAGGTGATGTCGGGCGCCGACACGCACGACCCCAACTCCGCCGGGCATCCGGCGGCCGACATCGATGACCACGCCCCACGTTCACTGGCCGCCGTGACGCTCGGCGTCTACTGGCCCTGGTTCCGCGATGCACAGCCTGACGTGGTGGCAGCCTGCGAAAGACTGCTCGGGCAGATGTGCGCGCGGGGTGCCACGCTGGTGGAAGTGGAGATTCCGGAACTCGAGCTCGCCCGCGTGGCCCATCTCGTCACCATCACCTCGGAGATGCTCACCGGGATGCTGCCGCAGATCCGTGATCGACTGGGCGACTTCGGCATCGAGACCCAGCTCAACATCGCCATTGCCCGCGGTTCCACAGCGGTGGACTACGTCCACGCCCAACGCGTGCGTACGGGGGCCATTGCTCACTTCGAGCGAGCGCTGCGCGGGGTTGATGCCATCATCACGCCGGCATCGGGCAACACTGCGCCGCGCATGCGTGCCGACGGCGGCGCGGTCTCCGACCTTTCCCGCTCGATGGAAACCATGCGGTTCGCGTACGTTTCCAACTTCACGGGGCATCCGGCCATCAGCTTCCCGGCCGGTTACGACTCGACGGGACTTCCCATCGGCATGCAGGCCATCGGTCGTGCCTGGGGTGAACGGCTGTTGCTTCGCCTCGCGGCGTTTGCCGACACGGTCGTCGAGCGCCGCAAGCCGCAACGGTACTATGCGCCGATTGAAGCCTGACGGCACCCCCTTCCCTTCACCTCATATTCTACTATATTTCGTTATAGCAATACATAAACCCGAGACCGACTCCAATGAGCTTCCTCTCATCCCTCGCCTCCCTCCTCGGCGGCTCTTCCTTCGGCCCCGAACAATTCGACCAGTTGCGCGCCGAGCGCCCCGGTACCATCCTGCTCGATGTCCGTTCGCGCGGCGAGTATGTGCAGGGCCACATCGACGGCTCTACGCTCGTGCCGCTCGATCAACTCGCGGCCTCACTCGCCCAGCTCGCCGCCACGCCGACACCGATCATCGTGATTTGCCATTCTGGCGCCCGTGCCTCCACCGCCGCCACCGCCCTGCGCCGCGCCGGCAAGGCCGACGTGCACGTGCTCGGCGGCGGTGTCTCGTCATGGGCTGGTCACGGACGAAAGCTCAGCCCCGGCGCCAAGGACGTTCCCCTGCGCGACGCCCTCAAGAAGGCACGACAGGCCGTAGCGACGTAAAGGCAGCTGGCGCCGTATCTTTCGGCGTGCTCGGCTTTCTCTTCGCTGCCCTCATCGGACTCGCCCTCGGCACACTCGGGGGCGGTGGATCGATCCTGACGGTCCCCGTGCTCGTCTACGTGCTCGGCTATGACCCAAAGCTTGCCATCGCCATGAGCCTGCCGGTGGTCGGCACTGCCGCGCTCGTTGGCGTGGTCTCGCACTGGCGTGCCGGAAACGTGCGCCTGCAGACGGCCGCGATCTTCGGTTCGGTGGCAATGGTCGGCTCCTACACCGGGGCACGCGCTAGTATCTGGCTCACCGGTCGTTTGCAGCTTCTCATCCTCGGCTCCGTGATGATCGTCGCAGCCGCCTCGATGCTGCGCAGCTCGATCCGCGAGGGCATCGCCCCAACCATGGAGTCGCAGCCGCACCCCGCCATCATGCTCTCCGTCGGATTCGGTGTCGGTCTCCTCACCGGTGTCATCGGCATCGGCGGCGGCTTCCTCATTGTCCCGGCGCTCGTCATTCTCGGGCGCGTGCCGATGAAGTCCGCCGTGGGCACATCCCTGCTCGTCATCGCGATGAATTCCCTGTCCGGGTACCTCGGCTATCATGGCCGCGAGATTGTTCCCTGGGACTTTGTCGTGCGATTCTCAGCTGTGGCGGTCGTGGGTATTCTCGCCGGCACGGCGCTTGTCCGGCACATCTCCACCCGGCAACTCAAGCGCGCGTTCGCCTTGCTGCTCGTCGTCATCGGTGTGCTCGTCCTCTGGCAGAACCGCGCCCAACTCTGACGCCATGTACTTCCAGCGCTTCTACGACACGCCGCTTGCACAGGCGAGCTACCTCATCGGCTGCCAAGCCACGGGCGAAGCCATCGTCATCGACGCCAACCGTGACATCGCGCAGTACGTCGACGCCGCCGAAGCGCAGAAGCTGCGCATCACGCACGTCACCGAGACCCACATCCACGCCGACTACGTGTCCGGAAGCCGCGAACTCGCGCACGCCGCCGGAGCGCGGCTGTTCCTCTCCGCCGAGGGCGGCGCTGACTGGCAGTACGCATTTGCCACGGCTTCCGGAGCGACGCTCCTGCACGACGGCAGTTCGATCAAGGTCGGCAACATCCGGCTCGACGTCCTGCACACACCCGGGCACACGCCCGAACACGTCTGCTTCGTGGTCACCGACGGCGCGACCGCCACCGAACCAATGGGCATCGTCTCCGGCGACTTCGTTTTCGTCGGTGACGTGGGACGTCCTGACCTCCTCGAGAAGGCGGCCAGGGTTGCGGGCACCATGGAGGCAGCGGCGCGTACGCTGCACGCATCGCTCGCGAAGTTCCGCGCACTCCCCGACTGGCTGCAGGTCTGGCCCGCACACGGCGCCGGCTCCGCCTGCGGCAAGGCACTCGGCGCGGTGCCGGCCAGCACCGTCGGCTACGAAAAGCGCTTCAACTGGGGCCTCGAGGCGATGACCGACGACCAGTTCGTGCGGCGCGTCCTCGATGGTCAGCCCGAACCGCCGCTCTACTTCGCGCACATGAAGCGCATCAACCGGGAAGGACCGTCGCTGCTGCATGGATTTCGGCGGCCCGAGCGGCTCCCGGCTGCGCGCGTGGGAGGTCTCGTTGCCGGTGGACACGTCGTCGTCGACACGCGCGGCCCCGCGGCATTCGCCGCCGCGCATATTCCCGGCACGCTGAACATTCCGCTCAATCGGTCCTTCAGTACATGGGCTGGTTCGTTGCTGCCGTACGACCGCGACATCCACCTGATCGTGGACGATGACTCACGCGGTCTCGATGAAGCCGTGCGCGACCTCTCGATGATCGGCCTCGATCGCATTGCCGGCGTCTTTGGACACGATGCCGTTGGCGCGTGGGCGCAGTCAGCGGCTACGGGGCAAGTTGCGCAGACGAACGCGGCGGAGTTGCACGACATGCTTCTTCCGCGTGGCGTCGCCGTCATCGATGTGCGCGACCAGTCGGAATGGGACGCTGGCCACCTGCCGGGCGCGCATCATGTGCATCTTGCCATGCTCGCGAGGCGCCTCGATGAAGTGCCGCGCGACGGCGTTGTGGTGGTCCACTGTCAGGGCGGAACGCGCTCGGCCATCGCTTCGTCGCTGCTCGCTGTCCACGGGTATCGCAACGTTATCAACCTGCAGGGCGGGTACCAGGCGTGGGCAAAC
>DATCGU010000022.1:0-3018 GCA_036508735.1 Gemmatimonadaceae bacterium | reverse complement strand
ACCCGCCACGGCAGGAATCGAACGCCGAGCAGCTCGCGCAGGCGCCACCGGTCTGCGGGCTGCGCAGCTTGGCGAACAACTCCGTGTCACACCCGTTGGAAACCACCGGGACTACGGACGTTTCCGGCGAGGAAGTTCTCGTGGATCGCGAACGGGCACGCATAGACGTCACCGACCGGGTCGATCAGGCAGACCACCCGCCCGGCGCCACACAGGTTCAACCCGGGCAGCGACTCACCGTAGCCGGCGAGGTGAAAGAAGGAGTCGCCAGTGAGCACATGCTCGCCGTGGGCCAGCAACCAGTCATAGAGATCCCGCTGCTGCGCGGCGGCCGGGTGCAGCTCGTCCCACACATCGGCACCACGTCCTGACGGGCGCAGCCTGGTCAGCCGCAACTGCGCGCCGAAGGAATCGGTCACCGACTCGAACTCATCGAGCTGGCCGGCGTTGTGCCGCGTCACCACCACCGACACCTTGAATCCGGTGAAGCCTGCATCGGCCAGGTTCCGCATAGCCTGCAGGGCGGTCGCATAGGAACCTGTCCCGCGCACGGCGTCGTTCACATCGGCGGTGGCGCCGTCGAGAGAGATCTGCACGTCCACGTAGTAACTCGCCGCGAGGCGCCGCGCGATCTCGGAGGTGATCTTCACGCCGTTGGTGGAGAACTTCACGCCCACATGGTGTTCGGTGGCGTAGTCGACTAGCTCCCCGAAATCGGGCCGCACCGTCGGTTCGCCGCCACCGATATTGACGTAGAAGACCTGCATCCGCTCCAGCTCGTCGATCACCGCCCTGCACTCGGCGGTGCTCAGCTTACGCGGATCGCGACGCCCAGAACTGGACAGGCAATGCACGCAGGCCAGGTTGCAGGCATAGGTCAGCTCCCAGGTCAGACAGATCGGCGCATCCAGCCCGAACTGGAACTGGTCGACCAGCGAGCCGACACCGGTGCTTGGCGAGGCGAGGGCCGTCATCCAAGGCTCCTCTCACAGATCACGTTCGAAGCCGCCAGCGTCGCCAGCGCACTCGTGTAACTAGGCATGTCCGGGGCGGCAACACCCGCCGCGGCACAGGCCGTCCGGGCACTGCGCTCGCTCTTCAAGCCGCGCACAACGGCCAGCAAGGTCGGGCTCTTCAGGAACGACAGACGCCGGGTACCGAAGTGGTAGAGCAACGCACCGAAACGCTCGGATCGGATCGAGACTTGCGGATGGAGCTGCCACGCACCGTCGAGGTCGAAGCGCACCGCTGCGCGATCGGCCACGACCTCAGTAGACACCGCACATACCGTCAATCGAGACCTCCTCGACCAGCACGTCCTTGACCGTCACGTCTGCTTCCGGGGCATCCAGGGTGCTGGTCTGCCCGTCGGCCAACTCGATGGTTGCGTGGTCGGGTGTTGTCTCGGCTGCCTCGTCGAGGTGGATGCGCCCGGACAGTGCCACCACCATGGCGTCGTAGAAGAGGGGCGCGTACCCCTCATCTACGGGGGGCTGAGGGCAATTACCCAGGAGTTTTGACCAGGCTGCCCGCGTCGACGGGCAACGTGACGCCGGTGATATACCTCGCCTCGTCAGAGGCCAGGAACAACACAGCGTTGGAGATATCGACCGGCTCCACCCACGGGATCGGCAACGCGTTCAGCGCTTGGAACCGCGGCCCGAGCACCTCAGCCGTTCGTTCCCCCGCCGGCAGGTCGGGGGCGAACAGCTCGTACGCGGCAGAGTTCTGGATCATGTCCGTGTTCACGGTCGTCGGGTGGATGCTGTTGACGCGGATCATATCCGGAGCAAGCTCCAGGGCCAGAGTGCGCATCAATCCGACAACACCGTGCTTGGCTGAGACGTAGTGGCCGATGTTCGCCATCCCCATCAGCCCGGCGGACGAACTCGTCAGCACGATCGAACCTCCGCCCGCGGCGCGCAGGTGCGGAATTGCCGCCTTTGCCGTGTGCCACACGCCCATGAGATTGACGTCCATCATGTCTTTCCACTGCTCGTCGGTGAGTTCCTCAGCCGTTCCAAAACTGAAGATGCCGGCGTTGGCCGACACGATGTCCACTCGTTCGAGCTGCGCGACTCCGTCATCAAGTGCCGCCTTCAATGTACCGTAGTCACGAACGTCAGCCTGTATGGCCACGATCCTGCGGTCGAGGGCCTCCACTTCTTTCACGGTCTCGGCCAAATCGTCCGGCGTTGACATCGCATACGGCACGCTGTCGAGCTGCCCACAGATGTCGACGGCGATGATATCGGCGCCTTCTTGGGCCAACCGGATGGCGTGACTGCGACCCTGCCCTCTGGCTGCTCCGGTGATGAATGCTACTTTTCCTGCTACTCGTCCACTCATTTCCAGCTCCTCATTTCTTGTTGGTGAATCCGGCGTCAACGGGAAGCGTCACGCCGGTGACGTATCGGGCATCGTCGGAGACGAGCCACGCGACGGCATTGGAGATGTCGACGGGTTGGAGCACATCAATAGGCAAAGCATTGGCCAACGCATTGGAGAGGGCGGGATCCTGCGCTAAGAACTCCTGCATGGCATCGTTCACGATCATCGGAGTGTTGACTCCGGTCGGATGGACGCTGTTCACCCGGATCGAATGAGGGGCGAGATTATTCGCGTACGATCGCATGAGGCCGACGATACCGTGCTTCGCTGCGGCATAGCCAAGGCCGCCACGTGATGGGCCACCGATGCCATTCAGCCCGGCAGTGGAGCTGGTGAGCACGATCGCGCCACCCTTGCTGTAGGGATTCCGTGAACATGGCGCTTTGGCAGCCTTGTTGGCGGTGTTGTCCTGGGGAAATGATGACTGGTCCCCGTCGGTCGGGGTGTGGGAGTTCGCTGTTTGGCATGGAACTTGGCGCTTTCTTCTGTCATGAGCGGTACGTGTCATGTCTGTGAACACCGGTCCAATTCAGTAGCGCGCACCGGTCGAAAACAGTAGCGCGGTGGTCTGAAGCTACTTGGTGGTTTGCGCCCCGTCCACAGGCATGGTGGCAGTCCCGTTCGAGC
>DATCGU010000021.1:0-26478 GCA_036508735.1 Gemmatimonadaceae bacterium | reverse complement strand
GGAATGGGTTCCGGCGCGCGGCTGTGGTACAAAAGACGGGGTGCCTCAGGGAAGCGGCGCGGTTGCCGGCTTCTTCCACGTGTTGTTGGTGCGGTTGATGTCGGCAAACGACTCGTCGGGATCGAGCACCACCTGCGCGATGTCCTTGCTGCTGAACATTCCATACGTGAACAGCTTCTCGTTCTGGCGCCAGATATCGGCGGGAAGCTTGACGCGCCGAGTGGTGCCGTCGGTGAAGGTAATGTCCATTTCCACCGGCATCACGATCCCGCCCTTCTGCTCGATGCTGATGCGGAAGTAGCCCGTCCCCTTCGCCTCGTCGCCGAGGATCTCCTTGGTGTTCTGGCGCTCCACCCCCGTGATCGCCTGGTCGTTGGCGTAGGCGGTGTAGAACCAGCCGCGCCAGAACCAGTTGAGCTGCTCGCCGAGGCCGTCTTCCATGGAGCGGAAGAAGTCGGCCGGCTGCGGGTGCTTGAACATCCAGCGCTGGCTGTAGCCGCGGAACGCCTGGTCGAACGTTTCGGGGCTGGCGATCTTCTCGCGCAGCATCACGAGCCCGCTCGCCGGCTTGGTGTAGCCGTTCGCGCCAAACGTACCGCGTCCCTGCAGGTCGGAGTGCTCCATGATCGGCACGCCGGGATTCGTTCGCATGTAGTTGGCGATGCTCTTGGCTGATCCGGGCAGCAGCGTGTCCGCCCGTTGCGGGTCGAAGTCGATGGTGCCGTAGTGCTCGAGGAACGAGTTGAGCCCCTCGTCCATCCACGTCCACATCCGCTCGTCCGACGCGACGATCATCGGGAACCAGTTGTGCCCGACCTCGTGGATGGTCACCGAGATGAGGAAGTTCCTGGTCGACTCGTCGTACGTCCCGTCCGGGCGCGGACGCGCGCCGCAGAAGGCGATCATCGGGTACTCCATGCCGCCCACCGTGCCGTGCACGTTCGACGCCTGCGGGTACGGATACTCGAACGCCATGCGCCCGTACGTCACCATCGTCTGGGCGATGGCCCTGGTGCTGATCTGGTTCCACAGCGGCATCGCCTCGCGCGGATACACCGAGTGCAGCTCGATGAGCCGGCCGCCCTTCTGGTAGCGGAAGCCCATGGCATCCCACGCAAAGCCGCGCGACGAGGCCCACGAGAAATCGCGCACGTTCTGCGCGGTGAAATGCCACGTGAGATTGCCGGTGCCCACCGGGCGGATGGCCTTGGTTGCGATCTCCTCGGGCTTGATGATGTAGACGGGCGTGTCGGACACGAACGCCCTGGTCAACCGCTCGCGTTCCGTGGCTGTAAGCACGTCGAGCGGATTCTGCAGCACACCGGTGGCGCGCACGATGTGGTCGTGCGGCACGGTGATGCTGACGTCGAAGTTGCCGAACTCGAGGTAGAACTCACCGCGGCCGAGGAACTGGTTGTTCTGCCAGCCGTTCACGTCGTCATACACGGCGGCGCGCGGGTACCATTGCGCGTTCTCGTACTCCCAGCCGTCCTTGAGCTTCTCCTTCTGCCCTCGGCCGTTACGTCCGCCGTTCGGGACTTCGTGCGACCAGTCGATAGCCACCTTCATGGCTTGGCCGGTGCCGAGCGGCGCGTCGAGGTTCACGCGAAGCTGGGTGCCGTTGAGGGAGTAGTGCGCATCCGTGCGCTTGCCGGCCGCATCGATGAGCTGAACGCGGGCCAGCGTGTAACCACCCTCGAAGTCGCTCATCAGGTAGCGGCGCATCCGCGGATCGATGGTCTTCGGGAGCGCGCTGGTCATCATGGCCGCGCGCGAATCGGTCCTCTCGATATTCTGGTCGAGCTGGAACCACAGGTACGCCAGCTTGTCGGGCGAGTTGTTGTGGTAGGTCACTACTTCGCTGCCGCTCAGCCGGTGCGTGGCGGTGTCGAGCGACACCTGGATGCTGTAGTCGACCTGCTGCTGCCAGTACTTGGCGCCCGGCGCGCCCGATGCGCGGCGCTGGTCGTTGGCCGTCGGCCAGTCCTCGAGCGCGCGGAAGTTGGACTGGTTGACCTTCTTGGTGGTGTCGGCGTTCAGCCAGACCTGTGCCGATGCCTGCGCGGCGACCGACAACAGCGCGACGGCGCCGAGGAGTATTCTGCCAATGAGACGCATTCGGAACGACTCCCATTCAATGAGGAGAAACGTGCAACACGCTACGCACTACGGTCGAGCAGCCGCGTGATCAGCATCGTGATCCCCACGCCTGCCGTGGCACCGGACAATACCAGCACCCAGTCGCGCCGCGGCCATTTCAGTCCCCGTTCGACGAGGACGCCGGCCGCGAGGACCGTGGCGACGATCAGCAGCTGGCCCAGCTCGAGGCCGACATTGAAGGCGAACAGGGGCAAGGCCAGGTCGGCCTCGCCGCCCAACAATGCCCGCAGGTAATTGGAAAAACCGAGGCCGTGGATCAGCCCGAAGACGCCGGCGACGACGTAGCGACTGCGCAAGGCGGGCGCGGTCTCCATGGGCCGGTGCTGGTCGTGGATCGACACGAATGCCGTGATGACGATCGTGGCGGCGATGGCGATCTCCACGGCCCTGGCCGGCACATGAACGATGTTGAAGGTGGCGAGCGCCAGCGACACGGTGTGACCGATCGTGAAGGCGGTCACCAGCCAGGCAATGCGCGTCCAGTCGCGCGGCGCGTAGGCCGCCGTCAGCGCCGCCACGAACAGGATGTGGTCCGCGGATCGGAGGTCGGCGATATGCCGGAACCCGAGTTGCAGGAAGAGCGGGAAGACGGTGGACACGGGCCTCCGTACGTGGTGGGGGGCCAGATCGGTTCAGGCGCCGTTCAGCACCACCGACCAGGTCACCGGCGTTGCCGGGTCGATCGAGTCCCGCACGCTGCAGTACTTGGTGACCGCGAGTTCCACCGCGCGCTCGGCGTGCTCGCGCTCGATGCCTTCCCCGTCGATGCGATAGACGAGGTGCGCCTTGGTCACGCGGCGCGGCGCCTCTTGCCGACGCTCGCCTTGCACCTCGATGTTCAGCGCCGCCACCGGCGTGCGCCGCTTGGCGAGGATATCCACCACGTCCACGCCGGTGCAGCAGCCGAGGCCGATGAGCAGGGTATCCACCGGACCGGGACCGGTTTGCGCGGATGCATCGACGCGAATCTGCGGTCCGCCGGATCGCCCGGCATCAAAGCGGTGCTCGCCGGCCCACTGGATCTGCACCCGGTTGTCGGCGCGAATGTCACTCACTGTCGAATCCTCAGGTTGTGCGGGCTGCTTGACTGCCGAACAACGGAACTGCAGAACTCCTGATTCTGCGGCTTCACGCGGATCAACCTGCGTGACGCGCTCGAGTGAATGCGGGTGCGCCAGTAATCCGCGGTCATCCGCGTAATCGGGAGTTCCGCAGTAATACTGGCCGGGGCGTTCCAACGTTGAACTCAAACGGTTCAACACGTGCTGCGTCAACCGATGCGCACGCCGTTGGACACCGGGTGATCCAGATGGAGCAGCACGACCTCCGTGGGACCCGGCATGGCGCCGAGCACCAGCACCTCGCTGGTGAACCCGGCAATGTTGCGCGTCCCGATGTTGGTGACCGCCACCACCTGCCGGCCGACGAGCATTTCAGGCGTGTAGTGCACGGTCAACTGGGCGCTTGACCGCTTGATGCCCAGCTCGGGGCCGAAGTCGATCTCGAGGCGGATGGAGGGCTTCACGGTGCGTGCGAAGGACTCGGCGCTCAGCACCGTTCCCACGCGGATGTCGAGGTCGAAGAATTCCCGGGGCGTCGGCATCCGGCGAAGCTAGCGCCAGCCGCCACGCGGCGCACCAGGTCGCGCCCCACGGTGGCAGGTCACTAGCTTGCAGGCATGGGACAATACGAGCGCCACGTCTTCGTTTGCACCTCGGGCAAGACCTGCCCCACGCAAGGCTCCAAGGACGTCTTTGCCGCGCTGCGCGGCGCCGTCGTGGAGGCAGGCATCAAGGGTCACGTGCGCGTGAACCATGCCGGCTGCATGGGGCAGTGCGGCCACGGACCGATGGTCGTGGTCTACCCCGAGAACGTCTGGTATGCGAACGTGCAGCCCACCGATGCGGCGCAGATCGTCGGCGAGCACTTCGTGGGGAACCGCCCGGTGGACGCGTTGCGCTACGTCGCACCGCCGGGCGACAACAAGATCCCCGAATAGGCGGCTGCACCCCTATGGCGTGACCTTGCGCGCCTCCTCGGGGAGCAGCGTAAAGCGGGCGAACTGGCTGGTGATCAGGTAGCGTCGCGCGGCGTCCTGTACCTGAACCGCCGTGATCTTCTGCACAAGCGATGGATATTGGACGATGGCGTGCAGGTCGCGCCCGTCCTCGTCGTGGTCGCTCATCCAGCTGATCCACGCCGTGTTCTCGCGCAGCCCAGCCTCGTGCGAGCGGATGAACGTCTCCTTGATCTTGGCCATCTCGTCGGGAGTCGGCCCCGAGCGCTTCACCGAGTCGATGACGGCGAAGGCGGCCGCCACCAGTTCCTCGACGCGCTCGGGGGCCGAGCCGAAGCTGAACGTGACGTCGTAGCGCTGGTACGGGATGGAGTTGCCCGAGGCGCTCACGCCCACGCCGTACGTGCCGCCCTTGTCCTCGCGCAACGCGTCGCGCAGGCGCATGTCGAGCAGCTGGCGCAGCGCGCTGAGCTCGAGCCGGTTTTCCCACGAGTACGCGAAGTCGCCGTGGAAGCTGATGCGCGACTCCGCCTTCGGGTCGGTTCCCTTGCGCACGACACGCGTCACCACGCCCGTGGGCGGACGAATGCCGCGGTCCACGAACGTCGTTGCCGTCCCCGTCGCCGGGAGTGAACCCAGGTATTGCTCCACCAGCGGCTGGATGCCGTCGAGCGTGAAGTTGCCGACGATGTAGAAGGTGAAGCCGCTGAAATCCGCGAACCGCGCCGTGTACAGCTGGAAGGCGCGCAACGCGTCGAGCGAATCGAGCAGCTCGGGCTGGAAGAGCCGGATGCGCGGGTTGTAGTTGGCCATGACCACCGAGATGGTGTCACCAAACGCCTGCTCGGGCGTGTTGCGACTGTTCTGCATGGCGGCCTTCATCATGGAGCGCTCGGCGGCGAAGAGCGCCGTGTCGAGACGCGGCGCGGTGGCACGCAGCCACAGCAACTCGAACATGGTGCGCAGGTCCTTGGGTGACGCCGAGCCGAACGCCGACTCGCCATCTTCGTCCACCGATACGCCCGCGTTGGCCACCTTGCCGGTGAGCATGCGCCGCAGCTGGTTGTCGCTGAACGTGCCGGCGCCGCCCAGCACATAGTCCGACAGCGTGGCGACGTTGTAGTCGGCGTTGCCCAGCAGCGAGAGACCGCCCGGCCGGCGTCCGCGCAGCAGCACCTGGTCGTTCTTGAAGTCCGTCGGCTTGAGCAGCACGCGAATGCCGTTGGACAGCGTCCACTCGGTGATGCCCAGGTCGGCAATCGTGCTCGTCTTCGCCACCTTGCCCGCTGCGGGAGCCCGGGCGACGAGTGGCTGGTCGGCGGTGGAGTCGACGTACGCCACCAGCGCCTCGTGCTTCACGCGACCGAAGACGGCCAGCAGCGCGGAATCGGCGGGAAGCACGATGTCGGGACGCGCCGGAGCGGCCACCATGATGGTGCGGTTTCCCTCGGGCATCCATGACCTGGCCGCGCCATTCACTTCCGCCAGCGTGATGCCCGGCAGGATGGCGGTGGCGAGGCGCTGGACCTGTTCGGGGTTCGCGATGCCCGACTGTTTCAGGACGCGCGATACCAGCTGGTTCGCGTACGACCTGGACTCGGTCTTGCCGGCCTCGGTGACGGCGCGTTCGAGCCCCCGCACCAGGCTCGTCTTCTGCCGCGCGAACTCCGTGGGGGTGAAGCCGAAGCGGTTGGCGCGTTCCATCTCGGCAAGCGTCGCGACCAGCGCGTCGGTGAACTTGCCGTCCTTGACGATGGCTGCCACCGTAAAGGCATCGCGCTTCGGCAGCGGGGAGCCGTTGCCGGCAAAGGCGAAGGCAAAGGGTGTGCTCTCACGCTGCGACAACTCGCCCAGGCGCTGCCCCACCAGGCCCGTGTACATTTCGGCCACCAGCGATTCGCGCCACGCAGCGACGGTACCGCGTTTGCGTGCCGGGAGGAGCCAGTTGATCTCGGCGATGCTTTGTGGGAGCTCCTTGTCGGACGCCAGCGATATGCGTGTGTCGGCGTGGTCGGGGACGTCATACCAGGGGCGCGGTCGCGGTCTTGCCGGGTTGGACAGTCCCGAGAAGCGCGCCTTGATGGCGCGCTCCATCGCGGCGGCGTCAAAGTCGCCGACGGCGATGACCGCCATGAGGTTGGGGCGGTACCAGTCGCGATAGAAGCGCGTGATCGCCGCGTGCGTCGCCGAGTCGAGGCTTCCCTGGCTTCCGATGGGGAGGCGTTCGGCGTACCGCGAACCCATGAATTGCACGGCGAGCTGCTTGTCGCTGATGCGCTGCTCCGCACCGCGGCCCGTGCGCCACTCCTCGATCACCACGCCACGTTCCCTGCCGAACTCCATCGGGTCGAAGGAGACCGCCGACGCCCAGTCCTGCAGCACGTCCAGTGCGGTGTTCAGCAGCGCGGCCGTGTCGGTGGGGATCGTCAGCATGTACACGGTCTCGTCAAAGCTCGTGTAGGCGTTGAGGTCGGCGCCAAAGCGCATGCCGCTCTTCTCGAGGAACGAGATGATGGCCTGCTTGGGGAAGCGCTTCGTCCCGTTGAACGCCATGTGCTCGACGAAATGCGCGAGACCCCGCTGGTCGTCGTCCTCGAGGATGGAGCCGGCACGCACGACGAGCCGCAGCTCGGCGCGCTTTTGCGGCCGCTCGTTCCTGCGCACGAAGTAGCGCAGGCCATTGGGCAGCGTCCCCTGCACGATGGCGGGGTCCACCGGAAGGGCGTCGCTGAGCTTCGGAGGTGCCTGCTGGGCGCCGGCCGCAGTGGCGAGCAGGATCACGCCCAGCGCGACGGAACGGAAGATTGATCTCATCCGTGCACGATGAACCCGGTCGCATCGCCAGGCAAGCCGATCTCGTGCGCAACTCGTGCAGGTCTTGCCCGATCCTCCCCTCCGCCCGTCGGAGGACTCTGGACACTCCTCCCTTGCGGTTGACACCCAAGAGCTTCTAGTATTGAGCAGCCAAACTGTCGAGGACTTGGACAGTGTCAGACGTCTTGTACGAACGAGTAATGCCCGAGGGAGCTACGGTGCGGATTCGTCGGCTGACTCCGACCATCGGGATGCCCGTCATCCGGGCGGTGATCGAAGTGGACAGGCGCATCTCCGGTCCGCATCATCGCATCGACGAGGGCCGGAAGCCTCCGGCGCTGATGGCCGTGGAAGGTGACAGCGACCAGGGCGTCGTTGCCGCGCTGCTCCCGTTCGCCGAGGAAGACTCGGCCGTGGCACGCCTCCTGGCCAGCCGCAAGCTGGAATAGGCGCGTTGCCCACGGATGGGCACGGCGCTACGTTGCGCCGCAACACCAATGGCCGATCCCTTTGACGCGCGCCGTCACCTTCTTGGAGCTGCCCGCCGATTTCTCCTCGACGAGGGGCGGTCGGCCGTCGCCGCTTACACCGATCCGCCACGACTGACGCCCGCTGCCCTGGAGAAACGCCGAATGTCCCGAGCCCGTGAACGCATCCTTGCCAATCTCGATGACATGTACCGTGAGGCGTTTGATCGCGCCAAGGCGGCCGAAGACGAGGCGGGCATGAAGACGCTCGACTTCGCCTACCGTCGCGAACAGCTGTATTTCGAGATCCTGCTCGACATGCGCGACGCCATCGAGCGTCGCTGACCCGTCGTCCGTGACGGCCATCCGGCCGTCGTCACCGCAGCGCCGAGGGCCCCATGCACGTACTCGCCCAAGCCGCCGCCATCAGCCTGGCCATCGTCAACGCGCGAGTCTGGACCGGTGACACGCGCCGCCCGTGGGCCGACGCCGTCGCCGTGCAGGGAAACCAGATTGCCGCGGTGGGGTCGAGCGCCGAGATCCGGAAGCTCGCCGGCGCCGCCACGCGCGTCATCGACGCGAAGGGCGCGATGGTTGTGCCCGGCTTCACCGACGCGCACGTGCACTTTATCGACGGCGGCTTCGCGCTGCAGTCGGTGAAGCTGAGGGACGCGAAGACCAAGGCCGAGTTCATCCGGCGCATCGGCGCGTTCGCCAGGACCGTGCCGTCCGGCGCGTGGATCCTCAACGGTGACTGGGACCACGAGAACTGGGGCGGCGAACTGCCCACGCGGCAGTGGATCGACTCAATCACGCCCCACAATCCCGTCTGGATCAACCGGCTTGACGGGCACATGAATCTCGCCAACAGCGCCGCGCTCGCCGCCGCGCACGTCACGCGCGGCGTGAAGGACGTGAGCGGCGGTACCATCGTGCGCGACGCGACGGGTGAACTGACGGGCGTATTCAAGGACAACGCGATGGGCGTGGTGGACCGTGCCGTACCGCCGGCGCCGGCGGCAATGATGGATCGCGCCCTGGCCGGCGCCATGGCGCATGTCAACGCCCAGGGCGTCACGGCGGTGCACCACATGGGGTCGTGGGGCGACCTCGCCGCGTTCGAGCGCGCGCACAAGGCCGGCACGCTGACGACGCGCATCTATGCCTCGGTGCCGCTGTCGTCGTGGAAGCGTCTGGCCGACACGGTGAAGGCGCGCGGGCATGGTGACGACTGGGTGCGCATCGGCGGGCTGAAGGGCTTCGTGGACGGCTCCATCGGCTCGCACACCGCGGCGATGCTCGAGCCATTTACCGACGCGCCGAACGACCGCGGCCTGATGGTGAACACCGAGGCCGACCTGTACGCGTGGACCAAGGCGGGCGACGCTGCCGGCCTGCAGGTGCTGGTGCACGCCATCGGTGACCGCGCCATCCGCACGCAGCTCGACATCTTCGAACGCGTGGCGAAGGAGAACGGACCGCGCGATCGCCGCTTCCGCATCGAGCATGCCCAGCACATCGCCCCGGCCGACATGGCGCGCTTCGGCGCGCTCGGCGTCATCCCGTCGATGCAGCCGTACCACGCCATCGACGACGGTCGCTGGGTGGACCGGGTGATCGGTGCGGATCGCGCAAAGGGGACGTACGCGTTCAAGTCGCTGCTCGACACCAAGGCCAGGCTTGCGTTCGGCAGTGACTGGTTCGTGGCGCCGCCCATGCCGCTGATGGGAATCTACGCCGCCGTGACGCGCCGCACGCTCGACGAGCAGCGCCCGGAGGGCTGGGTGCCCGAGCAGAAGGTCACGGTGGAGCAGGCGCTGCGCGCCTACACGGCGGGCGGCACGTACGCCGGGTTCGCCGAGGCGAATCGCGGCATGATCAAGGTGGGCATGCTCGCCGACCTCACGATGATCGACAAGGACCTCACGCGCATCGCGCCTGCGGCCATCCGCGATGCGAAGATCGTGCGGACGATCGTGGACGGGAAGGTCGTGTACGAGGCGATCGCGGCGCCGTAGCCCCCGCGGCGCACGGCGGCGGGCCCGCGCACCATTCGGACTTCCGCGCATGCCATCGGAACGTAAGTTCGGTGGCATGCGATTCTCCATCATTCAGGTCGCGATCGTGGTCGGCGTGTGCGCGCCGGTGCTTGGCGCGCAGCGAACGGTGCCGGGGTGGTACGTCGAGGCGAAGATGACCTCGCGGACGAGCCCTGGCACCCGGACGGACTCCACGCACGATCGCCTCACGAAGACATGGATCGTCGGAAGCCGGCAGCGAATTGTCGGGCTCGGGTCCATCTCGTCGACCTTTCCTGCTGACGCGTACATGGTGCTGCGTGGACCGGGGCCGGAGATGTACACCGTGTCGCCATCGACGCGGAGCATCCACGTCATGAATCGGACATCGATGCTGCAGGACTTGGTGTCGGCCGACACCAACGCGTTCAAGAAGTCACTGCAGGTCACGGACCTCGGCGACGGTGGCCGGATCCTCGGGCATGCCACACGTCTGTACCAGCTGAAGACACAGATCGACATGCGCATGCCGCTGCTGGGCGACTCGTCGACACGTGGCATCACGGCAGAGACCAAGGTCTGGCTGGCGACGGACATGGGAGATCCGCTCATTGCGGCGGCGATGAAGGAGAAGGCGTTCGTGGCGACGACGCGCGGACTGCCGCCGGGGATTGCCCTGCGCACCGAAACATCGACGGGTACCGCCGACGGTGCCGCGCTCTCCGTGTCGATCATGGACGTGGTCCTCTATCGTCGGGCCGACATCGACACGATGATCTTCGTGCTTCCCGAAGGATACAAGCGGGTGAACCTCGCCGACGAGATGCGGGCGATGCGACTGCGCCTCGACTCCGTGATGCGCGCGATGAAGACGCGGGATCCCAAACGGTACGAGCAGGTGCGGCGGATGACCGATTCGGTAGTCGGCAAGCGCGAACTGACGTTCTCGGCACCGCGCGTTTCAGCCAGCGCACCCGGCTGGTACATCGAGGCGCGCGAAGTCACGCACGTCAACGGCCAGCGTCTCGATCGCGACGAGATCGTCAGGACGTGGCGCGCCGACGGAAACGAGCGTGTGGAGCGCATCGGCACAGTCGTGACGCGGGCCGAAATGCAGGGAGTGTACACGGTGCGATTGGCCTCGGGCGACGAGCGGTGCACGGTTCGTCCATCGACGCGCACCATCGAGGTGTCCGGTCCGGCCGATGCGCGGACGCGGGCGTCCGACTCGGGCCTGCAGGCTCCGCAACTGCTCGAACAACGCGTGCAGGAGAAGGGCGATGGAGGCCGCGTGCTGGGCTACGCCACCCGCCTGTTTCACATTCGCACGGTGGTTCGAACTGTTGTTTCAGTGCCCGGCAAGACGGCTAACCGAACGGACACCACGCTCACGCAATTGTGGATTGCGGCGGATGCGTCGGATACACTGGTAGCCGCCGCCGTGAAGGAGCGTGGGGTGCCGACCGCCGCCTCCCTCAACGATCTGCCCAGGGGCGTCGTGCTGCGGAGCATCAGAACGCTCGAGCATCCCATCTGCACGATCACGAACTATGAGGTCACCCGGTTCGGCCGCCAACGCGTCGATTCGGCCCTCTTCGTGCTGCCGAGAGATTACAAACGCATCAGCCAGACGGAGGCCATGCGCGCCAGTCTCGCAAGCTCCGATTCGAGCCTCAAGGCGCTGGCGCGAAAGAACCCGGCGTGGGCCGCGCGCATCCGGGCGCGCGAGGACTCTGTCCTGGGTCAACACAAGGCGGCGGTGAACAAGAAGCCCACGGGGAAGCCATGAAGTCCATCGGTCGAGTCATGCTGGCAATCGTCATCGTCTGCGCCAGGTCACTGGACGCACAGGGGACGGTGCCTGGGTGGTACGTCGAGACTCGCGTCACCACCCTCAGCAAGGGCGGGTCTGGAAACGCGACCACGCGCACGCATGTGACGCGCGACTGGACCTCGGCCACCTGCTCGCGCACGGAGGGCGAAGCCTATCGCGGAGACTCAACCGCCTATCAGCTGGTGATGGGGACGCCGCCGACCTTGCTCAATGTGATGCCGCGAGATCGCACGGTCTACACCTTCAAATCGGCGGGTGCGAAAGCGACGGTTGCTGAAGCGGCGAAGACCCTTGGCCCGATGCCGGCGATTTCCGGGTCCAAGCTGCTGCGTGACGGCGGCGTGGTCCTCGGCCACCGGACGCAGAAGTACGAACTGAGGACGACCACCCGCTCGATGCCGGGCGGCGCCGAGGTGGCGCGCGCACCCACGGTGACCACGTATTGGGTCGCCGATGATCCCGCGGACCCGTTGGTTGCCGCCTACCGGGCGACGCGTCCGACCATGGGATCTAGCGAGCGCGTCTCGACCAGTACGGGCATGGTCCTGCGTTCCGAAACGCACAGCCAGTGGCTGCGCGACGTCACGGAGTTGACCACCCGCGAAGTCATTGCGTGGCGCCGGGAGAATGTGCCGCTCTCCCGATGCGGCATTCCGCAGGGCTACCGGACCGTCGACCTGAGGGCCGACCTCCGCGCAAAGCAGTCAGCCACCGCGGAGCTTCGCCGTCTGTCGCAGAGCTCCAACCCTGCCGACCGCGCGCGTGCACGCGCGCTGGGAGACTCGCTGTTCAAGGATCTCAAGCGCACCCTGCCGGCGCACGGGAGCTTGCGTGACGATCCCAGGGCGGTCCTGATCGACGGAGCGGGCAAGAAGAAGCCCTGACCTTCTCCGCGTTGAGCTTCCCCGTTGCCTGCCACCGCAACCAAGTCAGTCCTGCGTGTCCGGCGGCGGCCCGGATGCTCCGGGACGATTTGCGTCCGTACTCACCCAGATGACCCCGCGTCCGTGGTCGAGCCCCCAGCGCGAGGACGCCTCGATGCCGCTGAAGAAGCGGATGTACTGCACCGGCGGGCTGGCGATGTTCTGGAGCATGTCGAGCCCGCCCATGCGCACGCCGTCGAGGTAGACCTGCACTTCAGTCGGGTAGCTGAAGCTCTCCGTCCCGCGTGCGGTGAGCCAGTTGCTGTGCAGGGCCCGCACTGCGTCGTACGCCGTGGCAAAGCGTGAATCCTGAATCTGCGCCCGCGTGATCAGCGTGGGGTCGGTCCTGGTCCCGCTGGCGACGGCCGGGCCGCCAGCGCAGCCGGTGGTGAGGCACAGGCTCAGCAAGAGGGCGACAAGAGGCAGGCTGGTTCGGCGCATGATCCACCCGAGGGAAGAAGCGGGGACAGGACGCTCAATCGTGACGGCTCCAGCATGGGACGTTCCTTCGCCTTCGGCAAGGGCTAGAACGCGGGGCTAGAACGCGGCGATCTCCTGGTACGCTTTGAGAAAATCACTCGCCTGCGGCAGGATGGCGTCCTCGAGCTGCGGCGCGTATCCCACCCACACATCCTGCGACGCCACGCGTCTGACCGGCGCATCCAGCCAGGCGAAGCAGTCGTCGGCAATGCGCGCCGCGATCTCGGCGCCGTATCCCCACGACAGCGAGTCCTCGTACGCCACGATCACGCGGCCCGTCTTCTTCACCGACGCATACACCGTCTCGTGGTCCCACGGCGACAACGAACGAAGGTCGATGACTTCCACCGACGCCCCGCCGGCATCCGCCGCCTGGTTGGCCGCCGCCAGCGCACGCTGTACCGTGGCGCCGTACGTCACCAGGGTTATCTCCGTACCCTCCCTCACCACCCTGGCCTTGCCGAACGGGATCATGAAGTCGGGGCCCGGGTTTGCGCCCTTGTTGTAGGTCTGCCGGTACAGGTGCTTGTGCTCGAGGAAGATCACCGGATCTTCGCAGCGGATCGCCGTGCGCAGCAGGCCATTGGCGTCGAGGGCCGTGCTCGGGCAGATGACGCGCAGGCCGGGACAGTGGGTAAAGAGCGCCGCCCCGGTCTGCGAGTGGTAGATGGAACCGCGGATGTAGCCACCGTAGGTCGTGCGCACCACCACCGGCGCGCTGAACATGTTGTTCGAGCGCCACCGCATGGTCGCCAGCTCGTCGCGCAACTGCATGTACGCGGTCCAGATGTAGTCGAAGAACTGGATCTCGACCACGGGCTTGAAGCCGCGGTGCGCCAGGCCGATCGCCCGGCCAATGATGTTGGCCTCGGCGAGCGGCGTGTTGAAGACCCTCGCGCCCCCGAACTCGCGCTGCAGGCCATGCGTGGCCTTGAAGACGCCACCCTTGCCCTTCACCTTGCCCAGGTATTGCTCGCGCGATACGTCGGCGACGTCCTCGCCGAACACCAGGACGCGCGGGTCGCGCCGCATCTCGTCGCGCATCGCGGAGTTGATGAGGTCGACCATCGTCGTCGGCGCACCCGAGAACTGCGGGTCATCCTCCGTGTCGAACGCCGCACTCGTGGGGTCGACGTCGGGTGAGTACAGCGCGTACAGCGCCGTCTCGGGTGCCGGCTGCGGCTGCCCCAGCGCGTCATCGGTCGCCGCGAGCACCTCGGCATCCACGGCGTCTTGAATGGCCTTGATGTCGCCCTCGGTGGCGTGCCCCTCGGCCACCAGCCACCGCGGGAAGGTCGTCACCGGGTCGCGCAGCGCGTCGGCCTCCCGTTCGGCGCTTGGCCGGTACAGCACCTCGTCGTCCGACAGCGAGTGCGAGTACGGGCGGATGACGTGGGCGTGCACCAGCGCCGGTCCCTTGCGTTCGCGGGCGTAGGCCACTGCCTTCTTCATGACCTCGAGCGAGGCCAGGAAGTCGCAGCCATCCACTTCCTGGATGTACAGGTCGGGGAAGGTGGCGACCAGCTTGGAGATCGAACCGCCGGCCGTGTTCACCTCGACCGGAACCGAAATGGCGTACCCGTTGTCTTCGACGAGGTAGACCACTGGGAGCTTCAGGTTCGATGCCGTGTTCAGCGACTCCCAGAACTCGCCCTGCGAGGTGGTGCCGTCTCCGGTGGAGACAAAGACCACCTCGTCGCCGTGAAACCCGTCGGTGACGCCGAGCAGCTTGGCACGCATCGACGCCTCGGCGGCTCCGACGGCCTGCAGGAACTGCGTGCCGGTGGGCGACGACGCCGAGGCGATGTTGAGCTGCTTGTGCCCCCAGTGCGACGGCATCTGCCGGCCGCCCGAGTTCGGGTCGACGGCCGCGCCGACGGCGCTGTAGAGCATCTCGGCCGCGGTCATCCCCAGGGCGAGGCAGAGCGCACGGTCGCGGTAGTACATGTAGAACCAGTCGTAGGCCGGCTTGAACACGTTGCCGGCAGCAGTCAGCACGGCCTCGTGGCCGGCGCCCGAGATCTGGAAGAAGATCTTGTTCTGTCGCTTGAGCTGGATCTCCTTGTCGTCGATGCGACGCGACAGGAGCATGGTCCTGTAGGCGGCGAGCAGTTCGTCGCGCGTGAGTCCGTGGGCCGAGCGACGCTCGGATTTGTGCGAGGAAGCCATGTGTCGGTTCGGGGGCGAACGGATGGCCTTTGGAGGGGCCGGGGGCTGGCGTATCGCACTAAAGGTAGTCCGCAGGGGCACCGCAAGGGAGCGCCGGGTCTGCGGGTCGTCCGCAGTTGCGGCCCGGAAGGCCATGCCCGAAAATGGGACATGGAGATTCGCGACATCAGGCTCTTCCTCGAATACTGGGAGTCCGTCTACGGGCGCACCACGCGCCTGTTGCGCCGCGTTCCTCCAGACAGGATCGAGTGGTCGCACGCCGCGGGGCGCTGGACCATTGGCGACATCGCGCGGCACCTGGTGAACATCGAGCGTGACATGTACGCGGAGACGGTGGCCGGGCGCCCCAGCCGTTATGCCGGGCATGGACGGGAATACGCCGACGGCATTGCGGCGGTGATGGCGTTCAGGGACAGCCGGCACGTCGAGTCGACGGCCATCTTCGCGGCGCTCACCCCGGAGCGACTCGAGGGGAAGACCATGACGCCCGCCGGAACCCCGATCACCACGTGGAAGTGGCTGCGGGCGATGGTCGAGCACGAGGCACATCATCGTGGCCAGCTCTACCTGATGCTCGGCATGCTCGGGGTGCAGACGCCGCCGATCTACGGGCTGACCGAGGAGGAAGTGGTGGCGTGTGCGCATCGCGCCGCCACGGACTAGCCTTAGGGCATGGCCAGCAAGGGACGCGCATACCGCACCGTCGAGGTCGAAGGCTGGGAGGTCCTCGTCGGCAAGGCGGCCACCGACAATGACTACCTGACGCTCAAGGTGGCCAAGCCCCAGGATTTTTGGCTGCACGTCGCGGGCGTGCCGGGAAGCCACGTGGTGATCCGCAATCCCGACAAGCTCCCCGAGATTCCCAGGGCGGTGGTCGAGCGGGCCGCCGAGTTTGCCGCGTACTACAGCAAGGCACGGGAAGCGCGCGGAAAGGTGGATGTGCACTGCTGCTGGGCGAGCGACGTGCGCAAGGAGCGCGGGTCACCGGCTGGCGAAGTGCAGCTGCGTCGCTGGGATCGCGTGAAGGTGTACCCACGTGCCGTGGAGGAGGGAGAAGATGACTGACACGCGTGGATGGTTGGCGTTGGCGGTGTCGCTCGGCCTGCTGGCGTGCCGGGCGCAGCCTGAGCGTGGTCCTGTGCCTGTTTCCGTGGCCGTGCCGGTGCAGCCGGCGCCGGCAACCCAGGCGCCCGCTGCAATGCTGCCACAAAATCCGTCACCGATGCAGGAGCGCACGCGGCGCCACGAACGGCTTGTCCAGCGCGAGGATGCCGGCGTGCACGTGAGTATCGAAGGCTTGCTGCCCAAGGCGGTGGACGTCTTCATTCCACAGCGTGCGCTCAACACGGCCTCGGCACCGCTCGTGCTGCACTTCATGGGAGCCACGTGGCTGCCGCAGCGTGCCGTTGCCTCCATCGACCGTCCGGCGATCATCGCCGCCGCGAATCTCGGTGCCGGATCCAGCGTCTACTCGCGCCCCTTCGCCGCCGACACGCTGCTCTATGCGCGCCTCGTCGATACGCTGCGCGCCCGCATTGCGCAGGTGACGGGCGCGCCGCGCATCGAGGGCATCTACCTCACGGGCTTCAGCGCGGGGTACGGCGCCATTCGCGAGATCTTGCGCCGCCCGGCGAACTTCGCGCAGGTGGACGGCGTGCTGCTCGTGGATGGCATTCATACCGGTTACATCCCCGACCGGAAATTACTGGCCGACAGCGGCGCGCTAGACACCACCGGCCTTGCGCCCTTTGCCGAGTATGCGCGGCTTGCCGTGGCCGGCAGCAAACGGTTCGTCATCACGCACTCGGAGATCTTTCCGGGCACGTTTGCCAGCACCACCGAGTGCACCGACTGGCTGCTTGCCACGCTGGGCATCAGGCGCGTTCCGGTGCTCGAGTGGGGGCCCATGGGAATGCAGCTCCTGAGCCGCACGATCAAGGGACGGTTCGAGGTGCTCGGCTTCGCCGGCAACTCCGGCCCCGATCACATCGACCAGTTCCACGGCATGGCGGCTTTCGTCGAGCGCCTGCTCGCTCCCTGACCCAGGAGTCACCATGAAGATCTCTCGCGCTCTCGCGCTTCTTGCCTTCTGCCCCATGCCGCTCTGCGCGCAGGGAACCCAGGGCGACTACATCGCCAGGGACTTCAAGTTCGCTTCTGGCGAGGTTCTCCCCGCGCTCCGCCTCCACTACACCACGCTCGGCACGCCACGGCGTGACGCCGCCGGCGTAGTGCGCAACGCGGTCATGATCCTGCACGGAACCGGCGGCACGGGACGCGCGTTCCTGTCGCCCACGTATGCCGGCGAGCTGTTCGGCCCCGGCAAGCTGCTCGACACGGCGCGCTTCTACGTCGTTCTCCCGGACGGCATCGGCCACGGCGGATCGAGCAAGCCGAGCGATGGCCTGCATGCGCGCTTTCCGCAGTACACCTACGACGACATGGTGCGTGCGCAGCAGATCCTGCTCACGCAGGGGCTGGGGGTGAACCACCTTCGTATCGTGATGGGCACGTCGATGGGGTGCATGCACGCCTGGGTCTGGGGCTATACGTATCCCGGTTTCGCGGATGGCCTGGTGCCGCTGGCGTGCGCCCCGGCACCGATCGTTGGCCGCAATCGCATGATGCGGAGGATGATCATGGACGACATCCGCAATGATCCGGCGTACATGAGCGGGGAGTACAAGGAGCAGCCCCGGCTCGGCATCGCCGCGGCGTCGCAGCTGCTGTTCATGATGACCAGTGCCCCGCTGGTGCAGCACAAGGCGCTGCCTACACGCGAGGCGGCCGATTCGGCCGCCGTTGCGTACCTCACGGCCAGGGCGCGCGTGACCGACGCCAACGACATGATCTACCAGTTCGATGCGTCGCGCGACTATGACCCGTCGCCGCACCTGTCGCAGGTCAGCGCCCCGGTGCTCGCCATCAACACCGCCGACGATCAGGTGAACCCGCCGGAACTCGGGGTGATGGAGCGCCTCATGCCGCAGGTGGCGAAGGGGAAGTTCATCCTGATTCCCATCAGCGAGCGCACGCGCGGGCATGGCACGCATTCTCTGCCGGCCGTGTGGGGCACTTATCTGGCGGAGTTTCTTGGAACGCTTCCCGAACGCTGACCACCAACCACCAACCACCAACCAAGCAGGTAGGCTGCTCGCCGATCCAAGTTCCGAATGGCTGCCCCTTGCGGGAATTCGCGTTACGCTGCACTCATATGCGCGTCAGGTATAGGAATGATGGTTCCCAACCCCCGGGAGCCACGTCCTTGGAGGCAGATGGCCGTTCCGCACGGACAGCCGATCCAGCGACGATTGACGCGTCCTTCTGGCCAGGACGCGCGCTGGAGCCTCCTCCCCATCCACCACGCCCCGCTCGGGATTCCTGTCCCGGTGCGGGGCGTCGTCTTTTCTGGCGAGGTGCAATGTCTCATCGGAGCGTCCACCGCCTGCCGTTGCCCCGTTCCCCTCGTGGTTTGGCCCGCCGTCACGATCGCGGCATTCCCCACCAGAAACGCCACGTCAAGCGAGCCACCTTCCGAGACTGCGGCCGCCGCTGCGTCTACTGCGCGACGCCCCTGGGACTGGAGGCGGCGACGCTCGATCATGTGATTCCCCTCGCTCGAGGGGGGAACCACGCGCCGGGCAACCTCGTGGCCGCCTGCCTCGACTGCAACCAACTGAAAGGCTCGATGCTCCCGGTGGAGTTCTTCACCCGGTATCCGTGGGCAGGAAAGAACTTCATGCGATACGCACGGGCGGCGCACCGCCAGCTGAAGCGCGGGGCGAGCCGGGCGGTGAGCCTTGCATTTGCCCAGGCCGCGTAAGACGGACGGTAGACGGTAGACGGTGGACCGCAAGCTGGCACTCTACCGTCTACCGTCTACCGTCTACCGTCACCGACTCTGCCCGCAGGATGATCTCCTTGCGCGCGCTTCCCCACGCGTAGTCGCCGATTGTCCCGCTCTTGCGGATCACCCGGTGGCAGGGGATCAGCACGCTCACCGGGTTTTGCGCCACGGCACTCCCCACCGCGCGCGCCGCGCGCGGCGCTCCAATGGCGCC
Organism: Gemmatimonadaceae bacterium; assembly: GCA_036508735.1. GTDB lineage: Bacteria > Gemmatimonadota > Gemmatimonadetes > Gemmatimonadales > Gemmatimonadaceae > PNKL01. The sequence continues at coordinate 7,535 of DATCGU010000021.1, read as the reverse complement.
GGCGATGTCCTCGTACGTCGCCACGGCGCCCGGGGCGATGCGCAGCAGGGCATTCCACACCTTCAGCTGGAAGTTCGTTCCGCGAACGTGCACGGCGAGCGGACCGCCAGCGGTGCCCAGCGCACCGAGGGCGGCGCGCGCCGCGAGCTTCGTTCGCCCCAGCGATTCCACCAGGGTCGCCGCCGGCCACTCGGCGCGTAACCTCGCCACGGCATCGCGGCGGCCGGTGGCGGTGTCGGCGAACTGCAGCGAACAGATGCCCAGGGGCGTGACGGCCACGAACGCTGTTCCCAGCGGCGAGTCGTGGAATGCCCACGCAATCTGCACGCCGTCGCCGCCGCGCCGCACCTGCCCGGGCGTCATTGCCTCGGCGTGCACGATGAGTTCGTGCAGCCGCGACGGGTTGGAGAGTCCCGCATCATAGGCCGTGGGCAGGAGCGCGCGGTGCTCGCGCAGCAGGGAGCCGGCAAACTGGGCGGTGGCCTGCTGAAGGAACCGTTTGGGACTGATGCCCGCCCAGCGCGTGAACAGCCGCTGGAAGTGCGACTCGCTCAAGCCCACGTGGCGCGCGATGTCCGCCAGGGCGGGCTGCTCGCGCCAGTGCGCATCCAGGTACTGGATGGCCCGTGCCACGCGAGTGTAGTCGGAGAGGGTGCCGTCGATCATGCAGCCAGAATGATGTCTGCGGCTCAGTAGTCGACGGGACGCAGGTAACTCTCGCCGATCGCCGCGCCGCTCAGCATCGCGACGGTCGGCAGCCGCCGCTTCCAGTGCGTGCCGTCGAGGCGCCTGCTCACCGCTTCCACGTCAGAGGCGCTCACGCCGCGCGCCACCAGTTCCGCAGGCGTCCAGCCGTGCAGGAGCCAGTTCAGGATCTCGTCGACGCTGGCGTAGGTGGCGCCAAAATCCCCTTCGTCGGTCTGTCCCTGCACGAGATCGGCGCTTGCCGGCTTGTTCACGATCTCCTGTGGCACGCCCAGGTGCCGCGCCAGCGCCCACACCTGCGTCTTGTACAGGTCGCCCAGCGGGTTTACCGGCGGCGAGTCATCTGCATGCCACGTGAAGTAGCCGAGCAGTCGTTCACTCTTGTTGCCCGTGCCGAGCGGGAGCGCGCGATGCTTGGCGCTGAGGTCGAACAGGGCGATCATCCGCACGCGCGCCATCACGTTGCCGCGGCGCGCCGCATCGGCGTCGACTTCCTGGGCCAGGTAGCCGTCGACGGCTCCGCTGATGTCGAGCGTGCGTTCCTCGATGCCGAGCGCCTCGATGACGAGCTGCGCATGTGCGAGTGAATCGGCGCTCGACGTGCGGTACGGCAGGCGCACGCCGATCACGTTCTCCCTGCCCAGCGCCCGCGCGGCGAGCGTCGCGGTGACGGCCGAATCGACCCCGCCGGAGATGCCGACGACCGCCTTGGAGAATCCGCGGCGCCCCAGCTCGTCGCGCAGGAACTCCACGAGCCAGCGTTCCACCATCGGCGCGTCGATCGCCAGCGGCGGTGGCGCGGCGCGTCCGCCATCCAACGGCATCACCACCGGCAGCGCCCCGGCGCGATGGTGCGGCGCGGCATGACGTGGCTCGCTCTTGGCGGGCTCGTGCCGCAGTATGACGCGCGGCTTGGGCGAGAGGCGCGGCGCATACACGGCGCGCTTCATCTCGGCGGCCAGGTACGGCATGGCCACCTTGAGGTCGCTCAGCAGCGGCGCGTCGGCACGACTGCGCGCCAGGTCGCCGAGGTCCAGTTCCGTCACGAGCAGCGCCTCATCCCACAGGGGCGCCCGCGCCCGAATGTCGCCGCGCGGGCCAGCCACGAACGAAGCGCCCTGGAACATCTTCCCGCCCTCGCTCCCGACGAGGTTGGCGAGGGTGCAGAAAACCCCCTGCTCCTCGGCGATGTCGCGAATGAGGCGCTCCCACCGTGCCACGCTCCCCGGGCCGTCCACGCCGTCGCCGCGCGGGTGCACGCCGCGCGCGGGCGCCGCCGAGCTGACGAAGATCACCTGCGCGCCGTCGAGCGCGGCGATGGTGCCGGTGAGCGAGTGCCATGCATCCTCGCACACCAGCATGGCGGCGCGCCCCCACGCGGTGTCGAAGGCGCGAATGTCGTAGCCACGCTCGACGAACCGTTCCTCGTCGAACAGCGAGTACGTGGGGAGGAAGTTCTTGCGGTGCACGTGCAGCAACACGGGCTCGGCGCCGCCCAGCCGTGCGTACAACGCACTGTTGAACAGCGTGCCCTCGTGCTGCTCGTAGAAGCCGACCATCACGTCGATGGTCGACCCTGGCTTGGCCGCCGCGCGCCAGTGGCCGTCGAGCGCACGCACGACCTCGTCGGCGGTCAGCGCGTTCTCGCGCACGCCCCCTTCCACGAAGTAGCCCGAGAGGATGGTCTCGGGGAACTGGACGACGTGGGGATGCGGCTCCATGAAGGCCGCCTGGGCAAGCACCTCACCGGCGCGCGCGAGGTTCGCGGCAACGTCTCCCTTCTTGGGGCGGAACTGGGCGATGGCGAGGCGGAGAGTGGGCATGTTCACGATAAAGCTCGCACTCGCTCCGGCGGCGGGCAACGTTTTGGGGGAGGAGTGCGGGGTGCGGGGGCTTGGGCCACCTCGCCCCGCACCCCGCACCCTTCCCCAACCCGCCCCCTATGGGGTATCACTCATTAATGCGCCTTTGCACCCTGCTCCCGATGTTCGCCGCCACCGTCCTCGCCGCGCAGCGACCAGCGCCTCGGCCAACGACCGGTGAGGCGTGGCAGATCCTGCCCATGGCGCAGTCATCGCTCGTCTATGCGCGGGACGGTGCCTTCGTCGGCGAGATCGGCAAGGAGTGGCGCACCTCGGTGTCCATCAAGACGCTGCCGCGATACGTGCCGCAGGCTTTCGTGGCGGTGGAGGACCATCGCTTCTACCAGCACGACGGCGTCGACCTCTACGGCATTGCCGGCGCCATGAAGGACAACCTGATGGGTGGTCGGCGCGGAGCCTCCACCATCACCCAGCAGCTGGTTGGCAACCTGCATCCCGACCTGATCGACCGGCGCGATCCGGGCCTCGGCCGCAAGCTGCGCGAACAGAGCGCCGCGCGCGAAATGGAGCGCCACTACAGCAAGGAACAGATCCTCGAAGGCTATCTCAATGCCATCTCATTCGGCCACGGCTGGTACGGCGTGGAGGCTGCGTCGCGTCACTACTTCGGCAAGCCGGCCGCGCACCTGACGCTCGCCGAGGCGGCCTCGCTGGCTGCGCTTCCCAAGGGACCGGCCACGTACGATCCCGCCCGGCAGCCCGATCGCAACAAGAACCGACGCGACGCGATCCTCGACCTCATGGTCGAACAGAAATTCATTTTCCGCGCACAGGCCGACGGCGCCAAGGCACAACCCGTCGTGACGGCGCCCAGCAGCGGCATGCTGGCCGATGCGCCCTACTTCGTCGATGTCGTCCGTACGCAACTGGAACGGGCCGGAATTCCCGTGGAGCGTGGTGGATACCGGATCACCACGACACTCGATGTCGGGCTGCAGCGCGCGGCCATCGTGGCGCTGGTCGAGGGTACCTCGGCGGTCGAGGCCCGCCCCGGGTACCGGAATCCGACGTACGCCCGTCATGCCGCCGGAAGCACCGACTATTTGCAGGGCATGATCATCGCACTCGATCCGGCCACGGGTGATGTGCGCGCGTTGGTGGGCGGTCGCAACTATGCCGAAGGACCCTTCAACCGCGCCGTCAACGGACTGCGGCAACCAGGGTCCGCGTTCAAGCCCATCGTGTACGCCCGGGCGATCATGGACTCCATTCCCGCCAACGCCATCATCCCCGATACCTCGCTCGAAATCGTCGTCGACCAGGGCAATATCTACCGGCCCAAGAACGCGGACGGCGCGTTCCTCGGCAACATCACGCTTCGCGAAGCGTTCACGAAGTCGCGAAATCCGGTGGCGGTGCAGCTCTGGCAGCGCCTCACCGGCGATTCGGTGATCGCCCTCGCCCGCCGCATGGGAGTGCGTTCGTTCATTGCCCCGTGGCCGTCGAGCGCCATCGGTGCCTCGGTGGTGCAACCGCTCGACCTGGTGGCTGCGTTCACGGTGTTCCCGAATCTCGGCACGCCGGTGGAACCGCGCTTTGTGTACCGTGCCGAGGACGCCTCGGGGCGTACGGTATACCAGCAGGGCGTGCGTACCCTGCCACCCGCCATGTCGCCCGAGGTGGCGTTCATCGTGCGCGATCTCATGCGCGATGTCGTCGACCGCGGCACGGCGACTTCCGTGCGGCGCTACGTGCCGCAGGCGGTGCCGGTGGCCGGCAAGACGGGCACCACCGACGACAATACGGACGTCTGGTTCATTGGCGCCACCACCGACCTCGTGGCGGGCGTCTGGCTCGGCTTCGACAAGCCGCGCATGATCGCGTCGGGCGCCGCAGGCGGAACGCTGGCCGCGCCGATATTTGGCCAGATGCTGGCCCGCTCCAACTACGGTCACACCGCCACGTGGACGCCGCCGCCGGGGCTGGTCACCGCCGAAGTCGACCGGGACAGCGGAAAGCTCGCTGAGCCTTCAACCCCGCCGGAGAAGCGCTATTTAGAGTACTTTCTGGCGGGCACCGAACCGGGAGCGTTGCGCGTCGATGCGCGACGCCTGTTCGGCTGGGGTCCCATTCCCTGAGTCGCACGGGGCTATCAATGCGCTGGACGTCACTGCAGAAACTCTCCATCACCAGTGGAGCTGCGCTCGTGCTGCTCGGCTTGAGTGGTGGGGTGTCGTACTACTATGCGTCCCGGCTCATGGCGGCCGATGGTGCCGTCCGGCAGACGAACGAGAACATCACGACGGCATTCCAGATTGTCGTCAGCACGCAGGACGCCGAGCGTGCCACCAAGGCATACGTGGTGCGGGGCGATTCGTCGGCGCGGGTCAGCCTGCAGCAGGCGCAGTCGTCCGTCGAGGACGCCATTGATGCGATGAACCAGGTGAGCGAAGACAACCCGCGCCAGCGCCAGCTCCTCGAGCGGCTCGTGCCGCAGGTGGCGGCGAGCTTCAGCGAGTTCCGCACGACCCTGGCGATTCGCGACCATGCGGGCGCCGATTCGGCGCGGCGCTATCTCATGCGCGAGTCGCCGCCGCACGAAACCGATTCTCTGCGGAAGATCGTCGGGGAGATGCGCAACGAGGAGCTGCGCGTCCTCGCCGAGCGCACGCGTCACCGGAACACCACCGGAGCGACGGCCCTGCGCGTCATCCTGCTGGGCACGGCGCTCACGTTCCTGCTGGCCGGACTGGCGTTGCAGCCCATGCGCGCTGACGTCCATGCCCGGCTCACGTCGAGCATCTGGCAGTCAAGGGTGAAGGCGACGGCAGACAACGAACTGGCAGACGGTGTGAGCACAGGCGCAGAGGAGCGACTGAAGGCGCTGCAATGGGTGGTGGCGGCCCTGGCCGCGGCGCCGGATTCCACTGGTGGAGCGCGGGCGCTGGTGGACGCAGGTGCCGACGCGTTCGCTGTGGCGCTCGCCGCCACCATCGTGCCCAATGGCGTGGGAGGGTTTTCCGTGCTGCACGCCTCGCTCCCCGCCCTCGACCGTGTCCCCCCCGACCTGGCGCGTGTAGTGGCGGACGCCCTGCGCACCGGTGCACCCGTGGTTGCTCCCTCGCGCGCGGAGCGCGAACGGCAGTGCGGTACGCTCGCCGTTCTCGACTCGCTCGACGCCCCGGGCGCGTTGCTTGTCGTGCCGCTGCGGCGCGACACCATCGTCAACGGCGTCCTGCTGCTCGCGTTCGCCGGTGACCATGAATTTGGAACGGACGAACTCGCCTTTGCCGAAACGCTCGGCCTGCTCGGCGGACCCGCCGTGGCGTCCCGTCCTCCCACCTCCTGATCAAATGCGCATGATGCGTTGTTGCACACCGTATGGCGCGGTGCGCCGGCTCACGATCGCGGCAATGTTGATCGCGGGTGCGAGCAGCTGTGGAGACGGGGGTATTGGGCCAGCAAAACCTGGCCCGCCCGCACGTCTGGAAGCGACGACCGGCGACGCCCAACATGCGCTCGCCGGTACGGCGCTCGCTCAATCGCTCGCCGTGACCGTCCGGGACAGCAAGGGGATCGCCGTGCCCAACGTGACGGTCACGTTCGCCGTGACCGCAGGCGGAGGCACGGTGGCGCCATCGACTGTCGTGAGCAATTCCTCGGGACTGGCGGGCGGCGTCACGTGGACGCTCGGTACGCACGGTGGCCAGCAGGCCGTGCTGGCGAGCGCCGTGACACTCACCAAGACGTTCAACGCGACCATCCAGTCGAGCTTCCCGCTCGACCTGCGCTTCTTCGGGCCGCCGATGTCCGCCGAGGAAATGCAGGCGTTCACCAACGCGGCCGATCGCATGCGCGCGGCGATCATCAGCCCTATCACGCCGTTCAGCGTGCAGGACCGGGATCTCGCGAACGACTGCGGCATTGCAGGGTTGACCGGCACACTGACCGGGACGACGAGCGGGGTGATCATCTACGCCGCAGTGGCGCCGATCGACGGGCCCGGCAAGATCCTCGCGCAGGCAGGTCCCTGCAAGTACGTCCGGGGTTCGAGCAAGCTGCCGTTCCTCGGCGTCATGGAGTTCGACGTCGCCGATATCCCGAACTACATCAACACGGGCCGCTTCGAGGCCGTGGTGCTGCACGAGATGAATCACGTACTCGGCTTCGGCACCGTGTGGGACCTTGATAACCTGCTCGTCAATCCGGCGTTCACGTACGACAGCATCCCCGTGGCCACGGGCGACACAAACCCGCGCTTCATGGGCTCCAGCGCCATCGCCAACTGTCTCTCGGTGGGTGGCTCGCCGAGTTCGCACTGCTCGGCGTCGACCGGTGTTGCCTTGGAGGCTACCGGCGGTGCCGGCACCGCCGACGGTCACTGGCGCGAGTCGTTGTTCCAAAGCGAACTGATGACCGGCTACGTCGCCTCCACGCCGACGATGCCGTGGAGCGTCATGAGCATCGGTTCGTTCCAGGACCTTGGCTACACCGTGAACCTGCTGGCGGCAGATAGCTACGGCGTCCCGAGCCTGCTGACGATGGCGCGCCTTTCCGCGCTGGACGCCGCGTCCGCGCAGAACGGGCCATATGAAGTCCTGCGTCGCCCGAAATTTGAAGTCAGCAACACGGGCCGCGTGACGGCCATCAGGAGGAACAAGTGACGATCCGCCGTTCGGTGCTTGCCGCCGCCCTCTCGCTCGCCGCGTGCGGCGGCACCAGGACTCCCGCCGCCGATTCATCTGCCGCGGCGGTTCCAGCGGCGGCCGTCCAGCCGTCGCCGATGATCCCGCCCGACACGATGAAGGCGGACACGGTGCAACAGGCCATGGCCGATTCGGCCGCCAAGGCGGCTGCGGCCAAGGCCAAGGCAGCGGAGGCCGCCACGCCGCCCGGGGGTTTCGATCATCTCCGCAAGCCGAAGTACACGATCAACGAGAAGACCGGCAAGGTGGATACGATCAAGAGACCTTGATCACTCGGCCCCCGCCTACACCCCCACGAACT
>DATCGU010000020.1:0-2842 GCA_036508735.1 Gemmatimonadaceae bacterium | reverse complement strand
TTCAGCACCGATCCGGCGCCACTGCTGAACGCCCTTCACAGCCCGCTGCTCCTGCAGACGCTCAAGTACCCCACGTTCTCGCTGTTCGCGAGCTGGGGCAACACGCGCTCGCCGATTCTCGCGCTCGGCCCCGAGGACGGCATCAACCTTGCCGGCAGTGCGCGCTGGCGGTGGCGCACCGACGATGCGGCCAACACACGCTCGGCCACCTACATTGGCGCGGCCAACGCGTACAAGTCGCTCGGATTCATTGCCGGTCCGGCGCATCACGTGCTGGCGCTGCGCGGTGTGATTGGCGTTGCCGACGACAAGACCAACACCGAACTGGAGGCCGGCGGCGTGAGCGGCGGTTCGCTGGACCTGGCGCCCGGCATGCTCGTGGGGGACGTGCGTCGCGACTTCTTCGTGCGCGGCTTCGCGCCGGGGGCGCAGCGCGGCATTCGCGCGCTCGGCGGTTCCGCCGAGTACCGGGCGCCGATTGCGATAACGAGCTGGGGCTCGCGGTTCCTGCCGTTCTTTGCCCAGCGCGTGAGCGCGACGTTCTTTGGCGATGCCGGCGCGGCGTGGTGTCCGCAGGGTGCAGAGGCAGGGACCATCGGGTGCCCAACTGGTGCAACGAAACGCGAGTGGATGACGTCGGTGGGTGGTGAACTGACGCTGGACGCCGCCGTGCTTTCATATGATGTGCCGTACCGGTTCCGGCTCGGGTTTGCGCGTCCGATTTCGGGGAGGGCGTATGCGGACCATCCGAACGGTTCTGTTTACTTCAGTTTGGGAGCGACGTTTTAGACTTCTCCATGCCCTACATCCATCCTTCGGCCATCATCACCGGCAACGTCACCCTCGGCCGCGATTCGTCGGTGTGGCCCACGGCCGTGCTGCGCGGCGACATCGCGTCAATAGTCATTGGTGACGAGACCAACGTGCAGGACGGCGTCATCATCCACGTGGACTACGGCGTGCCGGTACGCGTGGGGAGCCGCGTGACCATCGGGCACCGGGCCGTCATCCACGGCTGCACCATCGAGGACGACTGCCTCATCGGCATCGGCGCCATCATCCTCAACCGCGCGGTCATCGGCACCGGGTCGGTGATTGGCGCCGGCGCGGTGGTGCGCGAGGACATGCAGGTGCCGCCGGGTTCGCTGGTGCTCGGCGTGCCGGGAAAGATCGTTCGGCCGGTGGACGACGAGCTGCGCGAGCGCATCGCGCATGGGGCGCGGAGCTACGTGGAGCGGGCGAAGGAGGAGCTAGGAGCCAGGAGCTAAATGCTGGGCGCCTCTATCCAGTGCTGCAGTTTCAGGTATGACATGCCCCGGCCGTCTGCGGAGTATCGACGACCGGAGCGTGGTGGCACAGCGCTTCGCGGCAACTGAAAGTCGGCGCCGTGGCGGCCGTCGAGATCGTGGAACAGCGGGCGCTGGATCATGCGATCAAGCCTGTGGCTTACACCGGAATCAACCCTACGGTTTCTTCAACTGTCCGCGAATCTCTCCGGCGGCGTGCGCCGACGTGTGCACGTTGACGTACGCGTTACCAGTGTTGAGCAACACCCGAAGCGAGTCGCCTGAAACGCCCTTGCTCACGTCCTTCGTGAGATCGACGGACCCCACCGCCAGGGTGCCGGATGAAGTACTGTTGATCGTGAACGTATAGACCGGGGGCCCGGAGGCTCCCACCTTGCCGACGTGGATGTGCGCAGACGTCGCGGGACCGCTAAGACTTTTTACGGTGATCGTGTAGCGGAGCTGGTTGTTCGCGAGAGTCATGGTCGCCGTTCCGGTCGCCTTCTCAGTGTTCGGCGGTGTTTCCGTGGTCCCGTTCATCTGTGCAGCGTACTTGAGCGATTGCTGCGCCGCCGCGTCCGAGCCGCTCAACGCGGCCAGCAATGCGACGGATCCGGCAATACCGAGGATACGAAGTTCCATGGGACACGCTCCTTGATTGACGTTGTTCCCGAAGAATGAGGCAAGTCGAAGCCGAGGCATATCGCCCAAAAGGATGAGGTGAGCCGTGGTCATGGCGGGTGGCCGCGCGCCACATACCCCGCGCTCTCATAGAACCGGCAGAGCCTTTCGTTTGCCGCCAGCACGTCGCAGCGAATGGCGTGCACTCCCCAGCGCGCGCAGTCGGCGGCGATGCGATCGAGGCACCATCGCCCGATGCTGCGTCCGTGGTGCAGCGGATCCACCGCCAACCGGTTCAGGTACCGTGCCAGCGCATCGGGGTTGGTCCACGGGGCGGGGTCGTACGGCCGCATCGGCGCCGAGCGCAGCGCGTAAGTCGCGACGAGTCTACCCGCGCTGCCTGTCGTACAGCTTATAGCGTACAGCGTACAGCTTACAGCCTCAGTACAGAGCGATGCCTCGGCCGACACGAGTCTGTAACCCGCCAAAATCCCAGTCGTCGGTAGTGTAGCTCGTGCATCCGGGCAAGGTCTGGCATTTCAAAGCAGCGATCAGTACTATGCGTCCCCGCGGTAGAGTGCCAATAATCTCGCGATCTCGCGCTCTCGCGCTCTGCAGTTATCTGTTTGAAGTGTCAGAACTTAGGTCACCTGTCGCATATGCCGTTTCCGGTGTCCCTCTGCTGGCCTATGCTGTCCCCAGTACTGTCGTTGTGAATTCGGAGTTTATCCACAGCGGCCAGACACGATGTGACCACGAATTGCGAAGTGTTGATGTCACATGGGGTTGTCTCGTTCTTGCGTAGAATCACGAACGGCGTAGCTTGACGCCCCTATCCCCTGAGTGGTGAGAACAGCCCTGACCGGCTGATCAAATCCACGGCGATCAGGTTTGGAACCATACTGCGGAGAAGTCGAATGCCCCTGCCCGTGAAT
>DATCGU010000019.1:0-3640 GCA_036508735.1 Gemmatimonadaceae bacterium | reverse complement strand
CCATGTTCGGGCTGTTCACGGCGTACGAATCGTCGAAATACGGTGTCGGGTGTTGGAAGGTGACGGCGATGATGCGGGGAAAGTTGTCGGTAAGCCATTGGTCGTGGAACGACGATCCCGCGGGCACCGCGCCTCGTCCGCCGCGACCTCCTGCCGCTGCCTCGAATCCGTACGGCGCGGCGAGCCCGAAGTGGCCCTGGATGTAGTTCACCGGATAGCTGATCGTCGATGTCGTGTAGTCGCGCGGCAGCAGAACGGTGGCGCCGAGGTAGATCGGCCTGCCCCAGAACTTCGTGAGCGACGGACTCTGGATCCTGAAGCGCTGGACGTACTCGTTGTTGGTGCTCACGACGATTGGCGGGATGACGTGGTCGGCCACGAGCTTGATGACGGCCTTCGACATCGGATCGAGATGCACCTTCTGCGGCGTGCCGTAGATGTTACCCGGAGAGCGCGGCCAGTTTTGTCCTTCCCACTGGTCGTCGTGCATCCAGAGTACGTGGCCGTCGGAGCGCTTGAACTCTGAGTAGACATTCACGAATGGCTGGATCCAGTAGTCGCCAGCGGGAATGTCGGCCATGTCGAAGACGGGAGTGCCGAGCTCCTTCCCGTCGACGACGGCGCTCGCGCCTGGCGCGAGGCGCTCGACGTCGTGACCGAACAGCGGCGTACCGACCCGCCCAACGAGTGTGCGAGGTTCGCGTGTGCTGTCGCGAGTGATGATCACGTACACGCGACCGGTGAGCGGTTCGTTACGCACCGCAGGAGGCACGCGAATCTCGAACTTGACGAGCGCTCGGCCGGACGGGCCGGGCAGAATGACAGGCGTTTGCGCGCCGCCGGCCGCCGCGGTGAGCATGGTGGCCGAGGCGAGCGCGAAGAGGCGTTGAGTGCCGGCGGTCATTTCTTCACCTCCAGCGCGGCGGTGAGCGCCGCGCGCACGGTAACACGCTGCTCCTTGGAGAGCGCCGCCTGTAGTGCCGTTCGGCCAGCGTCGCCGCCGATCGCACCCAGTCGCTGCGCCGCCTCCGAGGCGAAGAGCGGGTCATCGTCGGCCAGGTAGCGGGTCGAGACGTCAATCGCGCGCGACCTGTCCGGCCATTTCGCGAGGATCGAGAGCGCTCGCATGCGCATCTCGCGTGGCTCGCGCGGGTCTGTCGCCGCATCGATCGCGGCGAGACCCGCTGTGTCGGGCTTCAGTGACAGCCGCTCCGCGGCGAGGGTCCGGATACCGAGGGACCCGCCGTGCAGCACGTGGTCCACCAGTAACGCCGTGCCCTGCGGCGCGATTGCGGGGTCGTAAACGCTCAGGGCGGCAACCTGCACCGCTGTGCTTGGATCGTGCTCGATCATCGACACCGCGGTCGCCTGTACGCCGGCTGTGTCGTGACTCGCCAGCGCCTCGATGGCGGAAGATCGAACGGCACTCGACGGGTCAACGAGGGCGGAGCGGACGATGCGCACGGCATCGGGTGACCTGTCATTCCCGAGTTGCCGGACCGCCTCGGCCCGCATGTTCTCGTTCTCGTCGTTGAGCGCGATGAAATGGCGCGCGAATCGAGCGGCGGTATCCGTGGAGGTCGCGAGCTGGCGGATCGCCCACCAGCGCGCCGTGAAGTCGAGATCATGGCGCGCGAGCGCGGACAGTTCGGTTGGCGACTGATCGGTCGTCACCGTGCCGAGGAGCCAGCCTCCATCGTCGAAACGGAAGCTGATCGGAGCGCCGGATAGCGGAATGTCGAACGACTGATGCTGTGTATCTACCATGATCTCTCGGCGCACGACGGAATCGCGTGTGATCACACGGACGGTGGCCGGAAAGCGGAAGAAGGGATGCGTTGCGTCGATTTTCTGTGTCTGGTCGACGGTGAGGTGGAGGGTGTGCGTGGCCGGGCGCCACTCGCGCGCGACCTTCACCTTCGGGTAGCCGATACCATAGGCCCACTGGTCGAAGAACCAGTCGAGGTCACGTCCTGTCGCCTTCTCCATCGCGATTGCGTAGTCCGCCGTCTCGACAGGCTTGTAGGCGTTGTCGGTGAGGAAGCGCTTCATGCCCTTCCAGAACAGCGAGTCCCCGACGAGCCGGCGGAGTTGGTGGGCGAGCTGGGCCCCCTTGGGATAAACGTGCCCGCTGAAAAAGATCTGGATCGGATCGGTGCCCGGCTTCTCACCGAAGACGAGAGGACGCTCCTGGTTGAGATCCGCGTTCATGGCCTGTTCCTGCTCGTTGATCCAGTTCCACTGGGCCGCCTCGCGGCCGCGGCTCTGCTCCTTGTGGACGCTTTCCATATAGGTGGTGATCCCCTCGTTGATCCAGGCGTGCGCCCAGCTCGCCGTGGTCGTGAGGTCGCCGAACCACTGGTGAGCCAGCTCGTGGGAGTTGAGCCCACGGCCGCTCGATTCGGGCTCGCCGGCAGCGCTGTGCAGCGCGAGGTCTGTCTGCGTCGTGGCGGAGACGTTTTCCATTCCGCCGTAGGTGAAGTCCGGGATGATCGCCTGGTCGTACTTTGCCCAGGGGAAGTTCACGCCGAGCACGCGGGAAAAAGTCTCGATCATCGCCGGCGTCTCGCCGAAGGTGCGCCAGGTCGCGTCGATCGTGTCGGCTGCGACCCAGTATTCAACCGGGATGCCGCGCCATGAGTCGCGAAGCACGGCGAAGCGTGCCGCGACGATCGAGTAGAGGTAGGTGGAGGCGGGCTTCTCCTGCGACCAGTGCCAAACCTGCTGTCGTCCATCGGCCGTTTTCGTCACGCTCACCAGGCGGCCGTTGGAAAGCACGCTCATCCCGGTGTCCGCGGTGACGAGGATCTCCCAGGTCGTCTTGTCGTTCGGCGCGTTGTACGTGGGCACCCACGAGGGGGTCTCGATCGCCTCGCCCTGCGTCCACATCGTGGGGCGCCGGTTCACGAAGTACATGCCGCGCTCGGGGTGGCCGTGGTAGCGAATGGTGAAGCTCACCGTATCGCCCTTTTGCGCTCGACGCGCGAGATGGACGGTCACGCTGGAGGTATCGCTCGTGAAGCGAAGGGGCCGGCCGGCCTGATCGAGGGCGGCGTCGATCGTCAGGTTCGAAGCGTCGAGCCGGACAGTATCGGTGGGCGCCGCAGTGATGATGAGACGCGTCGCCACCTCTCCCGTGACTGCGTGCTGTGCGAGATCGAAGCTGATCGCGATCCGCTGATGCAGTAGGTCGAAAACCCGTGCGCGCTGCGGCCACACCTTCGGCGGTGTATACTCGCCGATCCGACCTGCGGCAGGGCGCTGCGCTGCGACGGAAGTAGAGCCCGCCAGAAGCGCGGCGAGGACGAGGGACAGGCGAAATGACTTCATGGACAGGTAGCTCCGCGAGAGACAGTGCGCCTGCGCCTTCGACGAGGGCTCGGCGTTCTGGTCGAATATGGTAAGACAGCGCACCGGGCGCAGGGGGTTCCGGTTGGAGTTGTTCCTCGCCCTGTTCCTTGCCGTGGTGGTGACGCTCGTCGCCGCGGGCGTGACCGCAGTGCGCGGCCGCCGCGTCCGGGGCTCGTGGCGACGCCGCGACCGATTGGCATACATCGGCGCGAAGTTCGGGTCCGCCACGATCACGTCGTGGCCGAGCGACTCCAGGTGGCGGGCCACCCACTCGCGCTCCGTGCTCGCC
>DATCGU010000018.1:0-12901 GCA_036508735.1 Gemmatimonadaceae bacterium | reverse complement strand
GTTCAGGTAACGTCGGCTGCCTGGCCCGATGCGTCGAAAGGCCACCCAGCGGACTCCCGAACCGCTCGCACCCGACGCAGAAGCCTCACCCAGCAATGAACGCATGTGCCACTGAGACACCGAGTTACGTGGCCAAGCGTCGCTCTCTCCGGCCCAGCGGACAGCGTACAACGTAGAGCGTACAGCCTACAGCTTCTCTTGCAGTTACTCAGCGCGTTCCAGCGCCAGCGTAGCACCAAGAAGACCTGGCCCCACGTAGCAGTGCATCCCCACCGCCGTCAGTCCGGCGTCGCGAAACGTGCGCCGGTACCACGCGGGCGTGCGCTGGTGCCAGTGTTGCTTGTCGCCCTCGAGTTGGTCGGCGCTGGTGAATGCCTCGAGAAAGGCCACACCATCGAGCAGCGCCGCCACCGCGCGCAAGCCGGGGCCGAGTTCCTCGGACCGCACGTACTGCAGCACGTCACAGCACACGATGCAATCGAACCCGTCGGTGAGTCCCACCTGCCCCACCGTACCGAACGTGCCGTGTCGTATGCCCCGCGTGCGCCCGAAGCGCTCCACCACGTAGTCGCTGGAATCGATGCCGATGTACTCGGCCTTCGGGCGCTCGCCGAGGAAGTGCGATCGCCACGACGCCTCACCGCACCCGATGTCGAGGATGCGCGTCACCGGCCGCTCCAGCAGCGCCTCCGCGATGCCGAGCACGAGCCGCACCTTGCGGCGCACGCTGGCGGGCGTCGTCACCCGGTGCCGAGGGTCGCGATACCAGCGGTCGAAGTAGGCCTGATCGTATTGCTTGGTCATGGCAAGTCCGCGCGCGCCGCTTCCCGGATCTCGGCCGCATCGGCGAGCACGCAACCCTCCGGAAGAGCGAGCGCCAGGCGCACCATACCGGCCGCGAGTTCATCGCCGGTGAGCGTGCCCCAGCGGTCGCGCAGGCGGTCGGCGTCGAGGAACGCAAGCGCGTCCAGCGCCACATCCGTCGCCACGCTCAGCACGCGCTCCAGCACGCGACGCTCGTCGCGGTCGCTGCCGGAGATGAACGACGGGCGGACGATCAGGTACGGCAGCCCGCTGGCCGTCAGTTCGTCCTCGAAGCGGCCGCGCACGGCCAGGTACGGATTGCCGCTCTTCGCCCTCGCGCCAATCGACGACAGGTAGATGAACCGCGGCCGGATGCCCGCGGCGCGCGCCCCGTGCAGCAGCATGGCCGTGAGGCCGTAGTCGACGGCTTCGTATCCGGCCGCCTTGCCGGTGGCGCGTTCATCGCGCGCCGCCCGCGAGCGCGTGGTGCCGAGCAGCGCGAAGACGAAGTCGGGACGCAACCGCGCCATCGTGCGCGCCACGTCATCGGCGCTCCATGCCGTGGCATCCACTTCGGCGCCGGCGGCAGAAAAGCGCGCCGTCCAGCTGCCCAGCGCCGGCGAATCGGGACGCACGTGAGCGATGGTGCGCACCCCTTGGCGCGCCAGGCGTTCGGTGACATGACGCCCCGTGTACCCGGTGGCGCCAGCAATGAACGCGATGGTCACGTCGCCGGTGGTGCGGCCGCGCCCTCGTGGTGCGGCTCGCGCCACGTGATGATGGCGAGGATCACCGCACCGCAGGTGACGCCGGAGTCGGCCACGTTGAAGGTCCAGAACCGCGAGGCACCGATGCCCACGTCGATGAAGTCCACCACTCCGCGCGCGCTGCGCACGCGATCGATCAGGTTGCCCGTGGCGCCGGCGGCAATCATGCCCAGCGAACCTGCCAGCCACGTGGACGACGGGGGCAGCCCCCGCCACATGCGCAGGATGACGACGACCATCACCACGGCGAGCACCGAGAACAGCACCCGCGACGATGCGCCGAGCGTCATGTTCATCGCCGCGCCGGTGTTGTAGGTGAGCGTCCAGCGCACCCACTCGCCGATGACCTCCTGCGGCAGGTGCAGCGGCAGGCGTGACTCGGCAATGCGCTTGGTGACGATGTCGCCGGCGAGAACGCCGAGGGCAACGGAGGCGAAGATGCGGTCGCGGGGAGAGGAGATCATGCGGGGTGACTGGGGTTCCATTGTAGATTGCACCGGGTGTGCCCACCAATTTACCGCTGCGACGCTCGCGGCGGGAACCCGTTAGGCGCTCTCAACCCTCCGGACGTGCTCTCGCCCAGACTTCCCATTGACGACGTCATTCCGGCGCTGCGCGAGGCATTGCGCACGGCGAGGCACGCCGTGCTGGTGGCTCCACCCGGCGCGGGCAAGACGACGCGGGTGCCGCTGGCCCTGCTGACCGAGCCTTGGTGCACGGGACGCGTGCTGGTGCTCGAGCCGCGCCGACTGGCGGCGCGCGCCGCCGCGCATCACATGGCCCGGCTGCTGGGCGAGGAGGTCGGCGGCACCGTGGGCTATCGCGTGCGGCTGGAATCGCGCGTATCCGCCCGCACGCGCATCGAGGTCGTCACGGAGGGGGTGCTCACCCGCATGCTGCAGGACGACGCCACGCTCGACGGCGTGTCGGCCGTGCTCTTCGATGAGTTTCACGAACGCAACCTGGCGGGCGACTTCGGGCTGGCGCTGGCGTTGCGCTCGCGCGACCTGGTGCGCGACGACCTGCGGATCCTGGTGATGTCGGCCACGCTCCACGCCGCACCGGTGGCGACGCTGCTGGGCGGGGCGCCGGTGATCGAGAGTCACGGCCGGTTGCACCCGGTGGAGACGCGCTATCGCCCGCCCCGCGAGGGACAGTGGGTCGACGCCAGCGCCGCAGCCGCCGTGCGCACCGCGCTCGCCGCCGACACGGGCGACGTGCTCGTCTTTCTCCCGGGCCAGCGGGAGATTGCGCGCACGGCTGCTGCACTGGGCGATGTGGACGCGGCAGTGGACGTGATTCCGCTCTACGGCGCGATGCCGCTGGATGCGCAGGATCGCGCCATCCGGCCGAGCGCCTACGGGCGGCGCAAGGTGGTGCTGGCGACGTCGATCGCCGAGACGAGCCTGACCATCGAGGGCGTGCGCGTGGTCATCGACAGCGGCCTGTCGCGCGTGCCGCGCTTCGACGCGCGCAGCGGCATGGCACGCCTCGCCACCACGCGCGTGTCGCGGGCGAGCGCCGACCAGCGTCGCGGCCGCGCCGGGCGTCTCGGCCCCGGCATCTGCTACCGGCTGTGGGCGGAGGGCGATGAAGCACAGATGCTGGCGCAGCGCACGCCCGAGGTGCTCGAGGCCGACCTGGCGCCGCTGGCGCTCGAGCTAGCCGCGGCCGGCATTGACGATGAGCAGTCGCTGAGCTGGCTCGACGTCCCGCCCGCAGGCGCGCTCGCCCAGGCACGCGCGCTGCTGCGCGAGCTCGACGCGCTCGATGCCACCGGCCGGATCACGGCGCACGGCCGGCGCATGGCCGCGCTGGGCGTGCATCCGCGCCTCGCGCACCTGGTGGCGCGCGGCGGCGAACTCGGGCACGGCGCGCTCGCCTGCGACGTGGCGGCGCTCCTCGGCGAGCGCGACATCTTCAATCGCGAGTCGGCCGAGGGTGATGCTGACCTGGCCGACCGCGTGCGCGCATTGCACGACGCCGACTTCGCGCGCACGAGGCGGGCCGACCGCGGCCGCGTGCAGCGGGTAAGGCAGGAGGGCGATGCACTGCGACGCGTCATCGGCGCGCGCCGCGCCTCCACGACGAGCGACGATCGCGTGGTCGGCCTGCTGGTCGCGCTCGCCTACCCCGATCGCCTGGCGAAGCAGCGCGACGACGCGCCCGGCAGGTACCTGATGCGCAACGGGCGCGGCGCGACGTTCGCCGTCCCGCAAACGCTGGGAGCCGCCGAGTGGCTCGCCATTGCCGACGTCGACGGCGACCCGCGCGAGAGCCGCATCTGGATGGCGGCGGCCATCGACGCCTCGGATGTAGCGTCCCACTTTGCGGCGTACGGCACCGAGGAGATGGTGCGGCACTGGGATGCCGACAGGCACGTGCTGCGACTTTCGCGCGTCACGCGCCTGGGCGCCATCACGCTGCGTGAGCAACGGCTCGACGCGCCGGGGGCCGACGAGGCGGCGGCAGCGCTGCTGGAGGTCACCCGCCAGGAAGGGCTGGGCGTGCTGCGCTGGGATGATCGCGCCACGCGCCTTCGCCAGCGGCTTGCCTTCGCCCATCACTGCAACCCGGAGTATCCCGACGTCAGCGACGCGGCGCTGAACGCGTCGTTGCACGAGTGGCTGCTCCCGGCGCTGCGGGCAGATGGCAGGCTGAATGCGCTCGCCAAGGTGGACGTGGTCGACGCACTGCTCGCGCGCCTGTCGTGGAAGCAGCGCGAGCGCCTCGACGTGCTGGCGCCCACGCACTGCACGGTGCCCAGTGGCTCGAACCTCCCCATCGACTACGCCGACTCCGAGGCGCCGGTGCTGGCTGTGCGCCTGCAGGAGATGTTCGGGCTGGCGGAGACGCCGCGGGTGGGCGACGGACGCGTGCCGCTCACGCTGCAGTTGCTGTCCCCTGCGAACCGGCCGGTGCAGGTGACGCGCGACCTCGCGGGATTCTGGGCGCGATCGTACTTCGAGGTGCGCAAGGACCTGCGCGGACGATATCCCAGGCATGAGTGGCCGGAGAATCCGCTCGAGGCACGGGCGACGGCGCGGGCCAAGCGGCGAAACAGGAGCTAGGAGCTAGGAGCTGGGAGCTAGGAGCTAGGAGCTAGGTGCTAGGTGCTAGGTGCTAGGTGCTAGGCAGCAGGTTCTAGCACCTGACACCTAGCTCCTAGCATCTAGATCAACCACCGCCGCGTTGAGCCAAGCAGTTCCTCGTATGGCGCGCCGAACTTCTTGCGCAGGTAGCGCTCTTCGCGCAGCACCACACCCCAGTGAAGCAGCGCCCATGACGGGACGAGCAGCAGGAGGTCCCACGGGTTGTTGCGCAGCACGCCCATGCCGGCCTGCGCGAGCAGGAATCCGAGGTACATCGGGTTCCTCATGATGCGATACGGTCCGGCCAGGACGAGATGGCGCGCAGCCTGCCACGGAGCGGCGGGCGTCCGCTGCTGCACGAAATGCTCGTGCGCCCAGTAAGCCAGCGCGCCTCCGGCAGCGATCAGCGCAATCCCCGGCCAGAGCGGCCAGCCGAGTCGCCATTCCACGCCGCTGAACAGGCGAAGTCCCTCGCCCACGAGGAGCGCGGAGAGCGGAATGAAGGGCGCTGGCACAAGGACGTTGGGCACCTCCTCCTTCTTGAGCGCGAGGATGGCCACCTGCCCCGCGTGATAGGCAAGGTGCTGCGCCACGCCGTCCATCATCGTGGTGTAGGTGTAGCCGTGACCGCCGACGAGGGCAGCGAGCGCCTCGTCCGGCATCACCGCCACGCGCTGCGCCAGTTCTTCGACCACTGCCCCCAGCCGCGCGACGTCGAGCCGCCACTGGTCGTCCGACGTGGACGACGGCTCCGGGAAGTCCGCGCCTTCCGGCGGCGCGTACGCCGGATCGTCGATGCGCCGCAGGGGGGTGTCCACCCACGTGACGAGGTGCAGCACCAGTTGCCACGGCGTGTGCGAGCTGCGCGAGCGCCGCGCCGCGGCCTGCCGCGCGATGAGTCGGCCGAGCACCTCGGCAACCGACGGACCGTGCCACGGCGCGCCGTTCCAGGCGCGCCGCAGGTCCGCGGCAATGCGTTCACCTTGCGTCATCTGGTGCGCCGGCCTACTTCTTGGTCACGGTTTCTTCGCGCAGGAACTTCCTGGCCATCCAGAAGACGATTAACGCGACGATGATGAAGTCGATGCCGGCGCCGAGCACCTTACCGACCTCGAACTGCAGCGCTCCCTTCGCGGGCCATTTCAGCTCGCGCCAGTCCTTGCCCGTGACGCTCGTCGCCGCGCCGACGATGGGCATCAGCAGCCCGCCGACGACCGCGGTGACGAGGTCATTCAGCTTGCCGCCGATGATGACGGCGATGGCGAGTCCGATGACGCCATAGTGCTTGAGAAACTCGGTGAACTCCTTGATCACGTGCGGTTCCGGTCAGGGTGAATGATCAGGCGCCGAACTGCGTCAGGTGGTGATCGACGTGCTTGTGGATCAGCACACCCCAGTCGGCGCTCGAGAGGACACCGAATGCGGGGTGCGGCTGCCACGTGCCGCCGTTCGCCTGTGCGGCGGCTCGCTCGATGATGGCCTTGAGGGCCGCCACGTCCGAGGCCCAGCGGTCGGGCGCGCGGGCCAGCAGCGCGGGCGCAGTGGGCGCGCCCTTGGGAAACGGGAAGACGTGGATGATCAGGTAGCGCACGACGCGATTGCCGAGGAACGACTTGCGCTGCGGAATGAGGAGCTCGCCGAGGGCCATGCGCACGGCATCAATGAGGTGCGACATCATCCGCGGCGCCGTGAGGCGGCCCCACCGCGCCGAAGCCTGCGGGGCAAGGCGGTCGATGCGGGCGAACAAGGTCACCCGGGCGGCCGGGTCAAAGATTGTCTTCGGCATGAGGTATTTTCAGCGACGGCACGCCCAACGTCCAGTCACCATGCCTCAGAGTGATGGGAAGGTACAGCTTAAAGAGAAGCCGTACGCTCTACGCTCTACGCCATACGCTGTACGACGGAGGGCATAAAACGTACAGCGTACAGCCCACAGCTTCTCTTGCAGTTCACCCTATTCCGTCGGCGCCCCTGAAGCGGTCCACTCCCTCCACCCCCCCGCCATCGACGCCACGTTGCTGTACCCCATCTGCTGCAGCGCATCGGCGGCGAGTACCGACCGGTAGCCGCCGCCACAGTAGAGGATGATCTCGGCGTCCTGGTCGGGCACCTTGGCCTCGATGTCCCGCTCGATCACGCCCTTGCCAATGTATTCGGCGCCGGCGGCATGGCCGGCGGCCCACTCGGACTGCTCGCGCACGTCAATGAGACGTGCCCCGGCCGCGTGACGCTGACGCGCCTGCGCGACGGTGACCTCACGAACACGGGCGCGCGTGGCTTCGATGATGGCCAGGAATCCTGGAGCGTGCTGCACGGTGCCCTCGACGGTTGAGACGAAGGGAAAGTGCGACGTGCGCGCGATGGCCGGAAGTGGCTGCAACTCATCCCTAATGGATGATGAGGCGATCGGCTGAGTTCGTCGGCGGCATCTGTTCCACCGCGTTTGCCAGGCGCTGGCCCGGCGCGAATAGGTCCGAGACGGACATTCGTCGCCCCGGCGCATGGCAGGCCGCGGTAAAACGTCGGCACGACCACGGGGAAGGAGTTGGAGATAAATCGAACCAGCCATTGCCGTTCATCCGCCGTTCAGCGTAGGTTCGATTGACCGGTGGGTCAATGCGGCGTTGCCACGGTCGCGGGCAACGGATGCCCGGTGATAGCCGGCGGGAGGCACCAATGGGCATTCCATCCGTACGCAGCGCGCGCGCCAACATGAACTTCGACGCGCCAAAGGGTGACCGGGGAGCCCGACTCAACTGCTCGATCCCCAGCCACCAGCACTGTCCGATCACCGTCACGACGAGCACAGCCGGTCAGGGTGCGACATTCCCGGCTACTCCGCTGGTCACGCAGGCGCCAACAGGATACATGTCGTGATGCGTGGCAAGAACAAGATCCCGATCACGATTCTCATCTGCGACGATGATGAGGACGACCGGATGCTTACGCAGCAGGCGCTGGAGCAGGCGCACGTATCGAATGCGCTTCGCTTCGTCGAGGACGGCGAGCAGTTGCTCGACTACCTCTACCAGCGCGGCGAGTTCGCGGGCGAAACCGGCAAGGCCCCACGCCCCGGACTGATCCTGCTGGACCTCAACATGCCGAAGATGGATGGACGCGAGGCCCTCAAGTTGATCAAGGCCGACCCGACGCTGCACGACATTCCCGTCGTCGTGCTGTCCACCTCACGGCTCGACCAGGACATCATCCGCAGTTACCAGCTTGGCGTGAACTCCTTCATCACGAAGCCGGTCACGTTCCTGGGACTGGTGGAGGCGATGAACGTCCTGGGCCGCTACTGGCTCGAGATCGTTGAGTTGCCACCCGTACCCGAGTGAACTCGCCAGGTCCGTCGAGACGACGGCCTGGAGCTCACAAACTACCTCTCTAATCAGCTATTCGAGCGATATCCCGCGGCGGCGGCGCCTCCTACCCTTCGTACACACACGATGCTCGGATGGACACAGACGAGCACGGCGCGAACCGGTTCGAGGAGGTAGTCATGCCTGGGCAGAGGGCAGCAGAGGATTCACGCCGTGCACAGATCCTGGGGGCGGGATATGACGTGGCCTCTCGCGTGGGTCTCGACCGGTTGACCGTGCGCCTCGTGGCCGCGAACGCGCGACTGAGCAGTGGTCTCGTGCACTTCTACTTCAAGACGAAGGAACGGCTGCTGACCGCGCTCCTGAACGACGTGTTGAAGACCACCACGGTGCTTCACTTCACGCAAGACATCGCGGGGGTAAAGACGCCACTCGCTCGCCTGTGGTCCTTGCTCCGACGCGAGATGATCAACGTAACGAGCGAGCCTCGTCGCACCCGGCTGTTCTTCGAGTATTGCGTGAAGGGGCTTCGCCATCCGCTGATCCGGACCAAGATGCGAGCGGAGCTCCGCCGGTACCGCGAGGCGTTTCAGCCGGCGGCCGAAGCGGTGCTGGCTTCGGAGCCGGAGCGGTTCCCGCATGTCAGCGCAGAGGGGCTCGCAGCGGTGGCCGTTGGCGTCATAGAGGGATGCGCCGTGCAGTCCGTGATCGACCCCGTGAACTTCGACGTCGATGAATACCTGACCGCCGCCAAGGGGCTGCTCGAACAACCCGGGAAGAGCGCAGGCTGAATGGCAGCCGCTCGCCGTCTTCGCGTTTCGGTGGGTTCACCCAGGGTGATTCGCCTTCCGTCGCAGCCGAAAGGACACCCTCTTTTCTAGCAGATGCGCGGCAACTGGTCGCCCGGCAGGAGGTCGACGATGCGCGTGCCACCCAGCGCCGTCCGGAGCGCCACGAAACGCGGGTGCCCGGCGACCACGCGTCCAATGCGCACCGCGTCGGCGCCCAACGGATGCGTGCGCATGGCCGACAGCGCGCGCGCGGCCTGCGCCTCGGGCACGAACGCCAGGAGCACGCCCTCATTGGCCACATAGAGCGGGTCGAGGCCCAGCATCTCGCACGCCGCGCGCACGTCCCCCGGCACGGGAAGCGCCGCTTCGTCGATCTCCACCCCCACTGCCGATGACACGGCGATCTCGTTGAGCGCGCTCGCCACGCCGCCGCGCGTGGGATCGCGCAGCACGTGCACGCCCACGTCGGCCTGGCGCAGCGCATCCACGAGCGGCGGCAGCGCGGCGCTGTCGCTGGTGATGGCGCTCTCGAACGACAGCCCCTCGCGCGCCGCCATGATCGCCATGCCGTGGCGCGCAATCGGCCCGCTGACGAGGATGACATCCCCCGGCACGGCGCGCGTCGGCTCCGGGCGAAAACCGGGATCCACGACCCCGACGCCGGTGGTGTTGATGTACAGCCCGTCGGCCTTGCCTCGCTCCACCACCTTGGTGTCCCCGGCGACGATGGGTACGCCCGCGTCGCGCGCGGCGCGCGCCATTTCGCCGATTACCCGGTCGAGCACCGCCAGCGACAGCCCTTCCTCCAGGATGAAGGCGGCCGTCAGGCAGAGGGGACGCGCCCCCATCATCGCCACGTCGTTGAGCGTGCCGTGCACCGCCAGCGAACCGATGTTGCCGCCGGGAAACTCGATGGGCTGCACGACGAACGAGTCGGTGGAGATGGCCAGCTCGCCCCCGCCGACGCGCACGATCGATGCATCACCGAGCTGCAGGAGCGCTGCATTCCCGAAGTGCGGCAGGAAGTGGCACGCCACCAGCTGGGCGCTGAGCTTCCCGCCCGAACCGTGCCCCAGCTGCACGCGGTCGCTGGCCTCGAGGGGCACCGGGCACTGCATCGCCGCCGGATTCACGGTGCCGGTCACTTGGCCGCCTCTTCGGGTGCCGCCGTGCGGTACCTGGCGAGGCTGTAATACGCCGAACACGCACCCTCGGTGGAAACCATCGGCGCGCCCAGCGGACGCTCCGGCGTGCAACGCACACCGAACGCGGGGCATTGCGGCGGCTTGAGGCGGCCCGTGAGCACGTCGCCGGCACGACACTCGACCGGCTCGGTCACCTTGATGTCGCTGACGCCGAATCGCAGCTCGGCGTCGTACGCCGAGAAGTCGTGGCGCAGCTTGAGCCCGCTCATCGGGATCTGGCCGATCCCCCGCCACGGACGGTCGACGAGTTCGAACACCTGATCCACCAGCAGGCGCGCCGGCTTCGTGCCCAGGCGGCGTACCGAGCGCACGTACTGGTTCTCCACCACGTGGCGGCATTCCTCGAGTTGGTTCACGGCCATGGCAATCCCCTCGAGGATGTCCACTGGCTCGAAGCCGGTAATGATGATGGGCACCTTGTACTTCTCGGCGATCGGCTCGTACTCCGTCCACCCCATCACCGCGCAGACGTGCCCGGCCGCGAGGAAGCCCTGCACGCGATTGTCCGGCGCCGCCAGGATGGCGGTGATCGCCGGTGGCACGGTGACGTGCGACACGAGCACGCTGAAGTTCTTCACGCCGAGTTGCCGCGCGCGGAAGACCGCCATCGCGTTGGCCGGTGCGGTGGTCTCGAAGCCGACGGCGAAGAAGACCACTTCCTTGTCCGGGTGCCGCTGGGCCAGCCCCAGGGCGTCGAGCGGAGAGTAGACGACGCGCACGTCGGCACCGCGGGCGCGCACCTGCTGCAGGTCGCAGTCGCTGCCCGGCACCCGCAGCATGTCGCCGAACGAAGTGAAGATCACTTCAGGACGAGCGGCGATGGCCAGCGCCTTGTCGATCTGCTCGAGCGGCGTGACACAGACCGGACAGCCGGGCCCGTGGATCAACTCCACCGCCCCCACCAGCAACTCGTCGAGCCCCTGGCGCACGATGGTGTGCGTCTGGCCGCCGCAGACTTCCATGAGGGTCCACGCTCGCGTGGCGCGCGCCTTGATGCGGGCAATGAGCGTCCTGGCGATGTCGGCGTCACGGTATTCGGACAGGTACTTCATGATGGCTCCCCCGCACCCCGCACCCTGGGAACTGAAGGGTGCACCACGTCGGCCATCCACCCGGGTTCGTCAAGCAGGCTCAACTCCCGCAACACCTCGAACGTGCGCTTCGCCTCGTCCTCGTCCACTCTGGCAATGGCGAAGCCGACATGCACGATCACATAGTCGCCCACGGCCACTTCATCCTGCACGTACTGCAGACAGACTTCGCGTCGGACACCGCCAAAGTCGGCCATACCCATGAGGAGGCCGGCGTCGTCTCGGATGGACTGGATCTTCGCGGGGATGCCCAGGCACATGCGAGGCGGGGTTGGGGTGCGGGGTGCGGGGGTTTGGTGCGGGGGAACGAGTGGAGTAAGGGGGAGTGAGGGACGGGCCGTGCTACTCGTGGGCCATGCGCCACGCGGCCACCGCCGCCTGGCCGTAGCTGATGGCGCCATCGTTCGGCCCGAGCCGGCGCGCCACCAGCACGCGCAGCCGCGCCTCGCCGAGCCGCCGTTCGATGCTGGCGAGCAGCCGCGCATTCTGGAACGAGCCTCCGCCGAGCGCCACGGTGTCGATGCCGGCGTCGGTCGCCACGCGCCGCGCCACCTCGGAAGCCGCGAACGCGATGCTCTCGTGAAAGCGCGCCGCCAGCAGCGTCACATCCACGCCGTGCTGTCGTCCCTCGCCGAGCGCGATGAGCATCGGCAGGGGATCGAGGATCAGCATGCCGCCTTGCTCGATGATCGGGAACGGCAACGGCGTCGCCGCCAAGTCGCCGGCCAGCGCCTCCAGTTCCATGGCGGCCTGCCCCTCGAACGACGCGTGGCGTCGCACGCCGAGCACGGCGGCGGCGGCATCGAACAGCCGTCCCATCGAGGATGCCAGCGGTGAATTGACGCCGCGCGACAGCTGCTGGCCGACGCCCACGCGCGTCGAGAGGGGCACTCCATAGTAGGCGAGTCCGAACGACTGCGTCTGCGCGCCGGCGAGCGCCTCGTAACCCAGCGCCACGCGCCAGGGCTCGTGCGCGGCGAGGTCGCCGCCTGGCAGCGCGACATAGCGCAGGTGCGCCGCGCGCCGGTATCCCGACAGGTCGGCGACGAGCACTTCGGCACCCCACACGTTGCCGTCGTCGCCGTAGCCAGTGCCATCGAACGCCAAGCCGACCACCGGCGTGGTGACGCCATGCTCGGCGGCCACTGCCGCGATGTGCGCGTGGTGGTGCTGCACGGCGATGATGCGTGAAAGTCCCAGCTCCTCGGCCACTCGCGTGGAGAGATAGCCGGGGTGAAGGTCGCGCACCGCCACGGTGGGCTCAATGCGGAACAGCGCGCGGAAGCGATCGTATGCCTGCCGCCAGTGATCGAGCGCCTCGGTCCCCTCGAGATCGCCGATGTGCGGGCTGACAAAAGCCTCGTCGCCGCGCACCAGGGTGAACGTGTTCTTGAGGTGCGGTCCCACCGCGATGATCGGCTGCGGCGCGCTCACCGGCAGGCGCACGGGCACCGGCGCGTAGCCGCGTGCGCGGCGCATGAACACCTCGTGCGCGCCGACCACGCGCACCACGGAATCGTCGCAGCGCGACAGGATTTCGCGGTCGTGCAGCAGGAACAGGTCGACCAGCGAGCGCAGGCGATCGCGTCCCTCGTCGAGGCCAATGGCAATGGGTTCGTCACCGAGGTTGCCGCTGGTCATCACCAGCACGCGCGCCACGGCGTCGAGCAGCAGGTGGTGCAGCGGAGTGTACGCCAGCATCACGCCCAAGCGGTCGAGCCCGGGGGCCAGCGCACTGGACAGCATGGCATCGTCGCGCGGGTGCAGCAGCACGATCGGGCGGGCGCTCGAGCACAGCAGCGCCGCCTCGCGCGCGCTGACGTCGGCA
>DATCGU010000017.1:0-2287 GCA_036508735.1 Gemmatimonadaceae bacterium | reverse complement strand
AACGAAGCCACGAAGGGCATCGATCTGCGGCCACCACACCTCGGCCACTTCCGCCGCGAGTTCCCTTCCCTCTTCCCCATACGGCATCTCCGGCTGATGGCGAATCCACTCACGGATCTCGCCCAGCGAACGCCGGTCGCGGCGCCGCTGCGCCGACTCGAGTCTCCACGAGATGGCGCGCAATGCGTTGTCGACACCATCCGCATCCGGCGGATCGATGGCTTGCGGCTCGCGTTCTGCCAGTCGCTCGTCTGCATCCTGCATCTGCAGACCGAGCGTCCGTTTACAGAAGAATAGAGTGGGGTCCTTGAGGCACTCGGCGAGTGCGTCGAGCGTAATGACATGCGCGTCGTGGCCCGGGAGGTTGAGCGCCACTCCGGCAAAGGGTTGATGCGATTCGCCGCGCGTACGAACAAGTACCGCAGCCTGTCCCCATCCCTGGGCCGCACTCTGCAGCCGTTCTGGGGGCGACGCCGCGGCGAAGAGGCTCGCCGAAAAGGGGTGGGCCGGCTCTTCTCTCACCAATCGGCGGAATGACTCGTCGGCGAGTACGCGCTGCGCCAGGTCACGGAGCTCCGACACGGCAACGGAGGGCGCGCGCGCCTCGTGCTTTGCCATGGTGAATCCCGTCCAAGAGACGTGCACGCGCGATCGGGCGCTCGCGATCGCCTCGCGGAAGGCGTCGAGTGCGTCCGCACGGCGGTCGGGGTCCTCGTTCTGTGGCACACGTTGCAACAAGTCCCATGCGGGTGTGCCGCCGCCGAGAGGATGCAACGCATCATCCACACCGGCGATAAGAACCACCGGAGCCGGGAGCACCGTTCCCGGCTCGATGCGGCATACGCGCATGCCCCCGCGCAAGTGGCCGAGCTCACCGGCCTTCTGCTCGAGGGCTTCTTCAAGCAGCGCGCGGACAGCACCCAGCGCGAGCGGCGCGTCGTGCGACATCCGCGCAATGCCATCCAGCACCTCGCCGATGGTCGTCCGGAGTGTGCGCAGTGCTTCGAAATCGTCGGGTCCCTTCGCGGCGACATATGTACCAGCCGCGCGGTCCAGCACGTCCTTCCACGCTCCCGCAGTACGCGGCACCCGAAGCTCGGCGAAGAACCCGAACAGATCCTCGCTCCAGGCGGCGATACGTCCAACAAGATCGGCGTGGCCCGCCGAGTCTCCGGAGACGGGCAAGATGTCCCCGACGGTCGCATCGCCGCGCCCCATCGCGACGCCCAGCACCAGCCGATTGATGCCGTGCTGCCATGTGCCGGCTTCAAGCGGCGGAAGCGCGAACCGCGCGTGGCGATCGGCACCGTCAGCCCCCCACACAATGCCGGCCTTGAGCGCCCAAGCCATAGCGGCCGAGGCCTCCTCTTCCGTGAACTGGGCCGCATCAGCGATCGACGGCAGACGTAGGAGCGCACCGATGTCGTCGAGCGTTGCTCGTCCGGCGCTGACTTCGAGCAGTCTCATGAATGCGAACACGAGTGGCGACGATTCGCCAAACGGGCGCCCAGCCACTGAATATGGTATGCGCGGTATGCCAGGCTCATCCACGCCGAACACAGCGTCGATGGCCGGCAGGTAACGCTCCAATGACGTGACGTAGAGCGTGATATTGTGCGGGCGCAGCGTGGGCTCGGACTCGAGCGCCGCGAGCAGCCGTTCGCGCAGCGTCTCGATCTCTCGTAGTGGCGAGTGGCAGGCGTGCAATGTCAGCGTGTCATCCAGCAGGCCCTCACGAACAGGCGCAACGTCACCGCCCGCCAGAAGTCGCTGTACACGCTCCAGAAGTGTCGCGCAGGCTCCCTCTGGAATCGGCGTCGACGCAAGACCCAGCGGTGCCAACGCCAGGGTCGCGGCGCGCAGCCGTTCGGATGCGACGGCGCGCACGTTCGTTCCGGCGTGAGCCACGACGCACCAGCGGATTTCACGCTGTTTGGCGATGGTGCACAGCACATCGCGCACCGCCGGCGGCATGGTCGGATCGGCCACGACGAGAATCACCGGGGGCAGATCGTCAGGAATGTGGCACGTGCCAGCCCGAACGTCGGCGATGATCTGGGCCGGTGAACGAGACTGGGATCCGTGCACCAACGCGCGCCACATAGCACGCTGCCACCCTTCACCACCGTCGTCGGTCGTATCGTTCGGCTCGGCCGATTCCCACCGCACCAACAGCTCTGACCGATGCAGCACGTACGCTCGGAAGCGCTGCGCGACGGCACGCGCGAGTTCCAGCAGCGCGACCGTGTCCTGTCCTTCGATGATCTGCCGCGCGGAGCGCGGCAGG
>DATCGU010000016.1:0-3787 GCA_036508735.1 Gemmatimonadaceae bacterium | reverse complement strand
GCCGCCGATCCGATCATCGCCCGGCGGCTGATCGCCGTCGAGCGGCCGGACGTCATCCTCCTCGACCTCGAGATGCCGCGCGAGGACGGCCTGCATTTCCTGCGCAGCCTCATTGCGACCGATCCGATTCCCGTGGTCATCTGCTCGAGCCACAGCACGGCCGGTTCACAGGTGGCGCTGGAAGCGTTGCGAGAAGGCGCGGTCGACGTGGTGGCCAAGCCGCGACTGGGAGTGCGCGAGTTCGTGCAGGAGTCCGCGGTGCTGATCATCGACGTCGTGCGTGCGGCGGCGGGGGCGAAGGTGCGTCGCGCGGGCGCGCCGCGAGCTGGCGCGTCGCTGGAGCCTGGACTGCGGCGTGAGTCAGCCGGTGCCACTGAAGCGCCGGCCACACATCGAGCTGCGCCCGGCACCGGAATCGGCACGGGCACGCCGAGCGAGCGGCTCATCGCCATCGCCGCATCCACCGGGGGACCCCAAGCCCTGACCGAAGTGCTTGGCGCGCTGCCGGCGCGGATGCCGGGCATCGTCGTGGTGCAGCACATGCCGGCCGGCTTCACGAAGAGCTTCGCGCGCCATCTCGACCGCGAGTGTGCCATCGACGTGAAGGAGGCGGAGAATGGCGACCTCGTCCTGGACGGTCGCGCGCTGATCGCACCGGGCGACCAGCATCTGGCCATCGTGCGCAAGCGCGGCCGCCTGGCCGTGGAGATCTTCGGCGGCCCGCTCGTGCTCCGGCATCGCCCAAGCGCGGACCTGCTCTTTCGCTCGGCGGCCCGCGTGTCGGGCGCGAACGCGCTGGGTGTGATCCTGACCGGCATGGGGGACGACGGCGCCGTCGCCTTGCGGGTGATGCGGGACGCCGGGGCGATGACCGTCGCGCAGGATGAGGCGTCATGCGTCGTGTTCGGGATGCCACGCGAGGCGGTCCATGTCGGCGGCGCCGCCCGCGTGCTGTCGTTGTCCGCGATGGCACCATTCATCGTGCGGTGGATGACCGACAGCGTATCCCCCGAACCGTTCCGCCCGCCGCACCCGCTGCCCGCCGGCTGAGTTCCACCGGCGGGCACGAGGAAGGCCGTCCTAAACCTCGAGATGATCGCCCGGACGGGCAGCCATTTCGTAGAGCACGGGCATCAGGAACACGCTGATGAGCAGGCGCGAGAAGAGGCCGCCGACGATCACCAGCGCGAACGGTTTCTGCGAATCGCTGCCGACGCCGGTCGCCAGCGCGGCGGGCAGGAGCCCGAACGCCGCCACCAGCGCCGTCATCATGATGGGCCGCAGTCGCAGCAACGCGGCCTCGCGCGTCGCCTCGGCGATGCCGCGTCCGGCGAGCCGCAGCTCGTTGGCGTACGAGATGTAGACGACCGCCGTCTGCACGGACACGCCGAATAGCGCGAGAAACCCAATGCCTGATGATACCGAGAGGTCCGTTCCAGTGAGGGCCAGCGCGACCATGCCGCCGATGGGCACCGTAAGGACGACGCCGAGCACCGTGATCACCGGGAACTTCGCGTTCTGGTACAGCCCGAAAAGGAGCAGGAAGATGAGTCCGATGGTGATCGGGAGCACGAGTTGCAGCTGGCTGCGGCTGGCGGTGTACTCCTCGTACTCGCCACCCCAGACGGCGCGATAGCCGGCGGGCATCCTGAGAGCCTGCGCGACCTGTTTCTGCGCATCCTGCACCGCGCTCGCGAGGTCGCGGCCCTGCACCGAGTACTGGATGCCGATGTAGCGCCCATTGTCCTGGCGGTAGATGAGGGCGGCGCCGTTGCTCACCTCGATGGCCGCGAGAGCGCTCAAGGGCACCTGGCCTCCCGTCGGCGTCGCCACGAGGATGTTGCCGATCGCCTCGGGCGTCTCGCGGAATTGCGGCGCCAGCCGTACCACGAGGTCGAACAGCTGCTCGCCCTGGACGATCTTGGTGGCCGCGTGACCGCCGACGGCGGCCTCGATGACGCTGTTGACCGCGTCGGCACTCAGGCCGTAGCGCGCCAATTTCCCGCGATCGATGGTGAGCGTCAGCGAGGGCTGGCCGAGTTCCTGCACGAGGGTGACGTGCGTGATGCCCCGGACCTTCTCGAGCACGCGCTTCACCTCGAGCCCCTTCGACTGCAGCACCGCCAGGTCCGGCCCGAAGACCTTGACGTCGAGCGCGCTCTTGAGGCCGGTTTCCGCCTCCTGCACGGCATCGTTGGCCGGCTGGGAATAATTGAAGATGACACCGGGGAACCCGTGCAACTGCGAATCGATGCTCGCGATCAGGTCTTCCTTCCGGTGATACCGCCCCTTCCACTCGCCATACGGCTTGAGCCCGACGTAGAACTCGGCGTTGAAGAAGCCGGTAGGATCGGTGGCGCCGTCGTCACGCCCGTGCTCGGACGCAACGTCGGTGACTTCGGGATACGACTTGAGGATGCGCCGGATCTGCGGCACCAGCTTCGACGATTCCTCGAGCGAGATCGTGTACGGGAGCGTGGCCCGCACCCAGAGCGCGCCTTCATCCAGAGTCGGCATGAATTCGCCACCGATGCCCCACGCCATCAGCATCGAGACGGCGAAGAGCCCTACGCTCGACCAGACGGTGATGGCGCGATGCGCCAGGCTCCACTCGAGCATCCGCTGATACCGGTCGCGGATCCAGTCGAACGCCGGGTTGCGCCGCTCCTGCACGCCCTTGCGCAGCACCCACGAACTGAGCACCGGGAGAAGCGTCAGTGTGAGGACAAGGGCGCCGATGAGGGCGAAGATCGTGGTGTCGGCCATCGGCTTGAATAGCCGCCCCGACGGTCCCGAGAGCACGTAGATGGGGAGG
Organism: Gemmatimonadaceae bacterium; assembly: GCA_036508735.1. Taxonomy (GTDB): domain Bacteria; phylum Gemmatimonadota; class Gemmatimonadetes; order Gemmatimonadales; family Gemmatimonadaceae; genus PNKL01. The sequence continues at coordinate 972 of DATCGU010000016.1, read as the reverse complement.
AAGCCGGCGACGATTACGGCGACGGCGTAGACGATCGGGCGGTCCACCTCCGACGCGGCCGCGGCAATCACTTCGCGCACCGAGTATTGCGTGCCGTGCCTCAGGGCCAGCTGGCGGTGGATGTTTTCGACCATCACCACCGCGCCGTCGGCGAGGATGCCGAAGTCGATGGCGCCGATCGACAGCAGGTTCGCCGGGATGTGCCGGAGGTCGAGGCAGATGAAGGCGAAGAGCAGCGCCAGCGGGATGGTGGCGGCGACGATCAGTCCCGAGCGCAGGTCAAAGAGGAAGAAGATGAGGACGACGATCACGAGGAGGATGCCGCGCAGCAGGTTGTCCTCGACGGTGTGCGTCGTCAAAGCCACCAGGTCGCTCCGATCGTAGAACGTGTGGATCTTCACGTCCTTCGGCAGGATGCTGTCGTTCAGCTGCCGGGCCTTCGCCTCGACGCGCTTCAGCACCGTCTGCGCTTGCTCGCCCGTGCGCATCAGCACGATGCCCTCCACGGCATCGTCCTTGTCGTTGAACCCGAACTGCCCGAGGCGCGGGGCATGGCCGATCTCGACGGTGGCCACGTCCTTCACGAGGACCGGGATGCCGTTCTTCGTCGCGATGACGACGTTGCCGATGTCGGTGGTGACTTTCAGGCGCGCGAGTCCGCGCACGTAGAAGAACTGCCCGCCCTCGGAGTAGAAGCCGCCACCGGAGTTGTCGTTGTTCGCGCCGAGCGCGTTCACGACGTCGGTCACCGCGAGTCCGGCGCCCGCGAGCTTCACCGGGTCGACGTCGACGTGGTACTCCATCGTCTCGCCGCCCAGGCCGGCGATATCGGCGACCCCGGGCACGCCCTTGAGTGCCTTGGTGACCACCCAGTCGTTGATGACCTTGAGCTCCATCGCCGACCGGTCGGGACTCTCCATCACATAGCGGTAGACGAGGCCCGACGGTGCGAACAGCGGTGCGACGCCGGCG
>DATCGU010000015.1:0-3795 GCA_036508735.1 Gemmatimonadaceae bacterium | reverse complement strand
AGGTGTCCCACTGCGTGAGCGGGCGCTCGCAGCCCACGCCCCCGCGTCCTCCACCACCGCCACCGCCACGACCACCGAAGCCGCCGCCACCAGCCGGAGGATTCAGCAACTGCTTGGCGCGCGCGATGGCCGTGCTGTCGTACCCGGCCTTCACCAACGAGTCGAGCACCGGCGTAGCGCGCGCCGCCTTGATGACCGAATCGCGCTTCTCCGACGGCGACAGCGGCGTCGCGGCCACTGCCGGACGCACGGTGCTGCGGAAGTTCCATGTGACGGTGTGCACGCCGGCGCTGCCAGACGCCGGCAGGTTGGCCAGCGTATCGCCCGCCACATTGGTGATGATGACGCGGGGCGTACCTGAGACCGCGGCCCCAAGGCGGTATGAAATGTCCGCGCCATACGTCGGGCTTGGCACGGCAAAGAACGCCTGCGCGTTGCCGTTGCCGCTGGCCATCAGGTTCGGTGCCTCGCCCCACTGGTACGCCGTGTGCGGCTCGAACAGGTGCGCCTCGGCGGCCAGCACCGTCGGCGTGAGCTGCTGCAACGGCGTGATGTCGGCGATCCACAGGCTGCGTCCGTGCGTCGCGGCAATCAGCTCATGGTCGCGCGGGTGGATTCGCAGGTCGTACACCGGCACCGTCGGCAGGCCGCTCATGAAACGCGTCCAGGTGGCACCCTTGTCGATGGATGCGTACACGGCCACCGACGAGCCCACGAACAGCAGGCTGGCGTTGGTCGGGTCCTCGCGGATGACGTGCAGGAAGTCGCCCGGCGCGTCCTTGGGGAGGTTGTTGACGATCGACCGGAACGTCTTGCCGCCGTCGTTCGTGGCGTACAGATACGGCGTGAAATCGTTGTAGCGGTGGTTGTCGAACGCCACCCAGAACGTCAGCGAATCGAAGTGCGACGGCTCGATGCGGGCGACATACAATTCGTTCGGCAGGCCGGGGAAGCGGCCGTTGAGGCTTTCCCACGACGCGCCATCACTGGCCGACTTCCAGACGTTGCCGTCGTCGGTGCCGGCGAACAGCAGCCCGGGCTTCACTGGCGACTCGGCGAGGGCCACCACCGTGCCGTACGTCTCGGCGCCGGTGGCGTCCAGCGTGATGCCGCCGGTGAGGTTCATCGACGTGTCGATCTTGGCCGCCAGCTTCTTGGACAGGTCCGGCGAGATGAGGAACAGGTCGTCACCCTGCTTGGTGCTCTTCAGCACCCGGTTGCCGCCGAAGTAGAAGTTCTTCGGGTTGTGCGGCGACAGGAAGAACGGCGCGTTCCAGTTGAAACGGAGCGCCAGGTCGGTGGAATCGGCCTTCTGCCTGGTCTTCAGCGCGTTCACCTGGGCCGTCACTTCCTTGGACGCCGGCTTCAGCGGGTCGCCGCGCACGATGGCGATGGAATCTTCCCACTGCTTGTACTGTGCCTGCCACGACGGCTTGCGAAGGCTGGTCCGCTCGCCGGTGCGCACATTCACACGCGATACGTTGCCGCCCTGTGACTCGCCGAAGGTGATGTCCGGGTTCGTCTGGTCCTGCGCGGCGTAGAAGCCGTCGCCGCCGGCGATGGTGAACCAGTAGGCATTGTTCACCGACCCGCTCTTGCTGCGGCTCGGGCCGCACCACGTGCCATTGTCCTGGGCGCCGGAGCAGACGTTGTACGGGAAGGCCATGTCGTAGCTGACTTCGTAGAACTGGCCGATCGGCAGGTTCTGCGGCTGGAAGAAGTTCCCGCCCTTGTCGAACGTGATCGCCACGCCGCCATCGTCGGCGATGACGAAGCGCTCGGGGTCGCTGGGGTCGATCCAGAGGCCGTGATCGTCCACGTGCACGTTCTGGGCCGCCAGGCGCGCCGTCTTGCCGCCGTCATCGGACACCATCATCTGCGTCGACGAAAAGTAGACGCGGTCGGCGTTCTTCGGGTCCACGCGCACCTGCGAGTAATAGAAGGGTCGCACGTTGGCGTTGTTGGTCTTCGTCCACGTCTTGCCGGCATCGCCGGAGCGGTACAGGCCGTTGTCGGCGGGGACGCGCTCGGACACGAGCTTGCCGTCCTTCGACGGCTTGCCGGCTTCGACCATCGCGTACACCACGTCAGGGTTGCTCGGCGCGATCGCCAGTCCGAGGCGTCCCTTGGGCCCGGCTGGGAAGCCATTGCCGGTGATCTCGACCCACGACTTGCCGCCGTCGGTCGACTTCCAGAGTCCAGAGCCCGGACCGCCGCTCTTGAGGGAGTACGGGGTGCGGAGCCGTTCGTAGGCCGCGGCGTAGACGACGTCCGGATTGCGTGGGTCGAGCGCGACGTCCACGAACCCGGCCTTGTCGCTGATGAACTTCACCAGCTGCCACGTGTTGCCGCCGTCCGTCGTCTTGTACAGGCCGCGTTCGGGGTTGCTCTTCCAGGCAGCGCCGAGCGCGGCCACCCAGACGACGTTCGGGTTGCGCGGGTCCACGGCAATGCGCCCGATGTGCTGCGTCTTTTCCAGCCCCATCAGCTTCCACGTGATGCCGCCGTCGGCCGACTTGTAGATGCCGGCACCCGGCTCGATGCTGTTGCGCGAGTGCGGCTCACCGGTGCCGAGCCAGACCTGCTGTGTGTCGGACGGTGCGATGGCCAGCGTGCCCAGCGACGCGACGCGCTTGTCGTCGAACACCGGGCGCCACGTCTGCCCGTTGTTGGTTGACTTCCACAGGCCGCCTGCCGCCGCGGCGACAAACAGCGTCTTGCTGGGGCCGGGAATGCCGGCGACGTCGGCGACACGGCCCATGAAGTTGGCCGGGCCGAGGTTGCGCCATTTCATGGCGGCGACGGTCGCCGAGTCGATGGCCTGGCTGGAACCTGCAGACGGCAGCCCCGCCAAGGACGCGACGGTGAGGAGCGCGAGCGCACGAGAACGCATGTGTGGTGTCCCTGCGTATGGGTGGAATAGTGCGAATATACTACGCTGCCGACATTCGCTCCGTTGGCGGCGTGCGTGGGCGTTCGGGATCTGTCGCGCGGCCGCTTCGGGAGCGGCAGGGCCGCTGCGACTCGCGCGAGGGGGTCGATTGGGTCCATATTGCCCGGATGACCGACCCGCGCCCCACCGACGACACGAGCGCCGAGACACACCGGCTGCTGTCGAGCCTGTACGCGCGGATGTCGCCGGCCGAGAAGCTCCGGTGCATGCAGCAGATCACGCACACGGCGAATCAACTGGCGCTGGCGGGTCTGCGGCGCCGGCACCCGGGCGACACCGAGCCCAAGCTGTTGCTGCGGCTGGCGCGCATGCGGCTCGGCGATGACGTCGTCGAGGCGGTCTACCTCGCAAGGACACGTGGCCGTGGCGCCTGACTCGCTGCCCGATCCGATCGCTGTCGCAGTCTCGTTTTCGGCGTTGCTGGAGCGGCTCGGCATTCCCTATCTGATTGGCGGCTCGTTCGCGAGCTCCGTTCACGGGGAGCCTCGGTCGACGAACGACATCGACGTGGTCGCCGATATTCGCGCCGAGCATGTGCAATCGTTCGTCGAGATGCTCGGTCCGGAGTACTACGTGAGTGCCGAGGCCATGCAGGTTGCGGTCCAATCAGAGGGGACGTTCAACGTCATCCACGTGCGCGGGGGCATGAAGGTCGACGTCTTCGTCGCCGGGCAGGACGCGTTCAACCGGGAGCGCCTGCGGCTCCGCGAGCCGGTGCTTCCCTTGGCCGGCCCATCGCCGACGCTCTACATCGACACCGCTGAGCATTCCGTGTTGCGCAAGCTCGAGTGGTTTCGGCGCGGCGGCGAGGTCTCCGAGCGGCAGTGGCGCGACGTGCTGGG
>DATCGU010000014.1:0-6524 GCA_036508735.1 Gemmatimonadaceae bacterium | reverse complement strand
TGAGCGGCCGCGAAACACCGATCGTCCCATCACACGCATCGTCCACCGGACCCATCGCACTCGGCGACTACGACGGCGACGGCCTGCCTGACCTCTTTGTCGGGGCACGCGCCATTCCTCTCGCGTATCCCACGGCGGCATCGTCGGGCCTCTTCAAGAACGTCGGCGGACGTTTCGTGTTCGACGCCGAGAACTCGGCGCTGCTGCGCAACGTGGGGATGGTGTCGGCCGCCCTCTTCGCAGACGTCAACGGAGACGGCTACCCCGATCTCCTCCTCGCCCGTGAATGGGATTCCATCCTGCTGCTGCTCAACGACGGTCATGGCCGGTTTCATGTGGCACCCGATTCGTGGGGCCTCTCTCGGTGGACGGGCCGCTGGAACGGCATCGCGGTCGGCGACCTCGACGGCGACGGCCGGCTGGATATCGTCGCCACCAACTGGGGTCGCAACACGAACCTGCGGGCCGACAGCGCCAATCCCCTCATCCTCGCGCACGGCCGCGTCGGCGCCCGCGGCGAGGAAGAGATGCTGCTCGCCCGCTTCGATGCGCGCCTCAAGGCCGTGGCCCCGATAGACCCCTTTGCCCGCGTCCGCGTGGCCATTCCCGAGATCGCCTCGCGCATTCCCACCTTCGCCGCCTACGCCGATGCCACGCTCGATCAGGTGCTCGGCCCGAACAAGGTGAACTTTGAACGAATGTCGGTCGCCACACTCGACCACATGGTGTTCCTGAACCGTGGCGATCACTTCGAGGCCGTTCCCCTGCCCGCCGTGGCCCAGCTGGCGCCGGCGTTCTATGCCGGCATCGCCGACTTCGACGGCGACGGACGCGAGGATGTGTTCATCGGCCAGAACTTCTCGCAGACGCCGCCGGGCGTGCCGCGCTTCGACGGCGGCCGCGGCCTGCTCATGCTCGGCGACGGCAAGGGCGGCCTCCGTCCCGTGGACGGCGCACAGTCCGGGATCGTCGTCTACGGCGACCAGCGGGGCGCCGCGTTCGCCGACTACGACGGCGATGGGCGGCTCGACCTCGCCATCTCGCAGAATGGCGCCGCCACCAAGCTCTTCCACAACATGGGCGCCAAGCCGGGGCTGCGCGTGCGCATTGCCGGACCCGCGTCGAACCCCGACGGCATCGGCGTTCAACTGCGCGTGGTCTACGGCGATCGCATGGGCCCTGTGCGCGAGGTGCAGGCGGGCTCAGGATACTGGTCGCAGAACGGCGCCGTCCAGGTGATGGGGCTCTCCGGCGTCCCAACCGCCGTCTGGGCCAGATGGCCAGCGGGGACGGTCACCAAGGTGGCCGTCCCCGCCGGGGCTCATGAGGTGACCGTAAAGCCGCTCCCCTGACCTCAACGGTCGAGTGGGGGCCGGCCCGGTCGGCCGCCGGCTGGGCCGCCCGTGCGGCCCAGCTTCTCACCGATCATCTGGTCTGCGTCCTTGGTCTGCTTCTCGAGCAGCCCCTGTGCCGTGGCCTTCTGCGCGTCGTCGAGCAACGCCATGGCCGGCGCCACCGACGAGTCGTAGCTCGCCCGGACGGATTTGACCAGCGGACCGAGTTCCTCGCGTCCAATCGCCATTCGCACCAGTTCCTCTTCCGTCGGCTTCTGGCGCGGACGCAGTACGATGCGAAGCGAATCGAGCTTCGCCATCAACGGTTCGTTCGTCCGCTCAACCGTGCTGCGGAGTTCCTTGAGCTTGGCCTGCTGGTCGTCGGTGAGTTTCAGGTCCTTCCGCTTGTCGACGAGCAGCTTCAGTGGGCTGATGTCCACCAGTTCCCCGGTGGTCAGCTTCATCGGCGGCGGGGCATCGCGATCGATCGCGCCGTAGTCGGCCTTGGTGCCGCGTTCGCCGCCTCTACGCTGCGCACCGGCAATTGCCGGTAGCAGAATGAGGGCAACGAGTGCAGGGCGAATTCGAATCATGTCATACTCCTCAGAGAAGACGCAGCGTGCGATAAGACCTACGGTTCCGTCACCTCGATCACCTTCCCGGCCGCCAGCGGTCCTGCAACCGACTGCACCTTCCCCGACGGCCATCGGACTTCGACGTGGTCGGCGTGATCGGCCTTGCCCAGTCCGAAGAACAGCGGCAGGTCGCTCTGCGAAAGATACCCCGACTTGCCGTCCATCACCTTCAGCACGCGCCGCTGGTCGGCCAGCACGAGCGTTACCTCAGCCCCGAGGCCCTGGCGGTTGCTCCGCGTGCCACGCAGCCTGACGCTCAGCGCATGCTGTTGCCCGCGCTGCGCAAGGTCGCTCACCAGCACCTGCGGCCTGGCGTTGAACTCGTTGGTCACGATGTCGAGGTCGCCGTCGCCGTCGATGTCGAGGATCACCGCCGAGCGCCCACTCCTGGACGCCATCATCGTGTAACGTCCCGACCCGTCCTTTCGGCATCCGAGCTTGGCGGCGTCGGGCCCTGCGCACAGCCCGCAGTTCTTCGAGCCTGCATCCTTGCCCTTCGCCCCGCAATCGAGCGTGAACCACACCTGCTCCGTCTCGCCGTGCGCGCGCGGCTCGATGCCCAGCGTGAACGCCGCGTCAAGGAACCGGCCATTGCCCTCGTTGAGCAGCAGGGAATTGGGGGCGTAGCGATACGGGAAACTCATCCCGTTGATGACCAGGATGTCGTCCCAGCCGTCGGCGTTGATGTCGTCCACGCTCGGCCCCCATGGCCAGTACGTCTCCACGCCGGCACGGTCCGACACCTCCTCGTACGGCGTTCCGTGCTTCCTGGCCCAGTCCGTGCCCCGGTTGGCGAAGAGCGCGTTGCCGAACACGAACGCACCCTTCCCGTTCGGAAAATAGTGGTCGGGCATCGCCTGCTGGTCGGACTTCATGGTTTCGAAGGTATAGTCCTCTGGGGCGATCGGCGTAAACATGTCCGAGTGCATGTCGGTCACGTACAGGTCGAACCGGCCGTCGCCGTTGTAGTCAAAGGCCTTCACGCCCATTGAACCCCATGGCGTGCGCGGAAAATACTTCGCGCTCGCGTCGACGAAGCGCTTTCCCCCGACGTTCAGCCAAAGGTGGTCTGGGCCCTGCATGTTGAGCATGTAGATATCGGGCCGCCCGTCACCATTGGCGTCGATCACCGTCGCATCGCCGCTCCAGCTGACGTCGCGAAAGCCCGTCTCCGCCGAGACGTCCCTGAACCGGCCGCCGCCGAGGTTGTGGTACAGGATGCTCGCTTCGTCACGATCGGGGAACGTGTGGCCGTGAAACGCGTCGCTGAGCCCGACGTAGTATCCGCCCGGTCCCTTCACGTCGCTCGTGTACTTGCCGACGTTCGTCACCAGCAGGTCGAGCAACCCGTCGCCGTCGTAGTCGAAGAAGACGGCGCCCGACGAATGCCCCACGTAGCCCACGCCGGCGTCGACCGTGATGTCCCTGAACTTGCCGCCCCCCTCGTTGTGGTACAGGCGGTTGCCGTGGCGCACCGTGGTCAGGAAGAGATCGGGACGGCCGTCGTTGTCGATGTCGGCAAAGGCGCACCCCACGCCAATGGCGTCCGGCGAACTCAGCCCGGCCGCTTCCGTGATGTTCTCGAACCGGCCGCCACCGAGATTCCGCCACAACTGGCTGCTGCCCAGTTGCGTTACGAAGAACAGGTCGGGACGTCCATCGCCATCCACATCGGCCGCGCAGACGCCGCTGCCATGGTCATAGTGGACGGCCTTGTAATCCCGCCCGGCGTCGTCCACCGCGCGGTAGGTGAACGTGATGCCGCTCGCATCAATCTGGTCGGTGAACCGGAACCCGTGGTAGGTAGGCGACATGCCGGCCAATCCCGCCTGCACGCGCCCGCGTTCCAGCATCCAGGCCGGAACGACGACCGGTGCGACGTCGGGCGTGCGGCATCCCGAGGGCGCCACGAGCGACAGGCTGAAGAGGAGCGCTACTCGCTTGATTGAGATCTTCATTTGCGCAAGAGTGAGGGAAACGTCGACGCCCCTACGCTCGACGAGACCAATCCGACGGCGCCTTTCGGTATTGGAAAGCGAGAGGGCCGCCGGTGCGACGCGCACCTGACGGCCCCCATTCGATCATCGCTGCCAAGCGCCGTCTAGGTGCCCGTCGGGTTCGGCGGGCGACGATCCCAAATGAATGCACCACCCGGCGCAGTGAACTGCACGGCCCGCGAACCGGCGACGGACGCTGGGTACACCACGAGCGTGACCGCCGACCCGGCCACCGAAGTGCCAGGAATAGGGGCCGTGTCGAGCTTGCCAGCGGGGCCCGCGCTCGACGATGCCGGCTGACCGAGGAGCGCCTGGATGTCGGTGAACATGTTGGTCGCCGAGCCCGCCGCGCGCACATTGTACATGATGGCGCCCGGCGTCACGGTGACGTAGCTGGAGATGCTCATCGCCGGCACGCTCGCCCAAGTGGACGACGCAGGTACCGTCCCGCCCTTCAGGTACTGGCGGACGTCGATCGGCGCGTTCGTGGTGTTGATCACCCGCAGCGCCACCAGCGCGCCCGGATCCGGCACGTTCTCCTCGAAGAACGAGAGCTTCATCACCGGGGAGCCGCCGGCGCGGGCCTGCCCCCAGAGCAGCGCCGTGTAGTTCTTGCCCGCCTCGAGCGTGACCGTGGTGTCCTTGATCACCTTCTGCGCAATGGCCGAAATCGAGTCGTCGAGGAAGATCACGAAATGGCGCGCGCCGGCGCGGGAGGGCTTGTACTCCACCTGCGCGCTTCCCGTGATCCCCGACGAAGTCTGGGGGAGGTTGCGGAAGCCGATGCGGTACTGCGCGCTGTTCTCGACGATGTCGACGAACCGCAAGTCGAGCCCGTACGCGCCGCCCGTGTCCGGTACGGCATTGATGAAACGAACGCCGGCCGTCGGGATGTTCTCGGTGGGTATGATCTGCTCAGGATGGCACGCACCAGCCGCGCCAGCAACCAGGCAGACCACCGAGAGAAGGAGGAAGCGTCGCATGAAGAACTCCGTGGAGGTAGAGGCGCGCCGTGCACCAAAATCAGGGAAAGCGAAGCGAGGTAAACGCCGAATCGGGATGAACAGGTGCCTTATCAAGCAAGCCCGCGCCTTGGAGAGTACGCGTAAGGAGGTATGCCATGGCGCCGGCGCCTATCGCACTGGCGATCAACGTCCGTTTCTTCGACAGCCGACGCTCGTAAACTCCAGTGACAAACTCAGACTTCACGTGAACCTTCTCACCGCTCCAAACCTGCCCGCCACCGCGAATCGTGCGGATGCCGGTCACCGCAAGGACATACTCTGCACTGTCCCTCTGGACCAGCAGGCCTTCGACCTGGTCGATCTCCGGCCCCATCGATCCGCCGAGCATCATGCGCCCTGCGTCGTTCACCTGCAGGGCCACATGGGTTCCGGCAACCGGGACCACTCCTCCAGTGAGCTGGTACGTGTAGCAACCCATCTGGAGGAGCAACGGCACCCCGGCCACAACGGCACCGATCCTGCGAAGAACCATGCTCACCAACCGTACGTACTCTTGCCGGCGGCCGAGTTCGGTGCATTGCCCGCGCCGGGGCCCACACCGTACAGCGCGCTCGGTGCCGTGCCGCGGGCCTGAAGGTCCTGATACGGAACCGCAAAGAACAACGCCGTGCCCTCGGCCAGGTCACCCCAGCCACGGCTGTCGAAGTACCACGGGGTGAACGCGACGTACGCCGTCTCGATGCGCTTCTCCCATTTGATCGCTTCCATCAGGTTGCCGCACTGCGTTACGCTGCCGTTCGGCACCCGCGGCACGCAGGCCGAGCCACCCGGAACCGGCGTGGTGGCGTCGAATGCCGTGATGGCCGGCAGGCCGTTCTTGACGCGCGTGATATTCACCAGCGCCGCCGCACCGGCGTAGTTGCCCTTGCGGTACAGTCCCTCGGCCTGGAGCAGGTCCACTTCGGCCTTGGCGAAGAACAGCGTGGCGCCATTCTGGCCCTGGCCGGCATCACCCGCGATCTTCCACGAGTGGAACCGCACGAAATCGTAGTTCGACCAGCCGAACCCGGAGCCCGAGTTCTGGTCGTTCAGGGCCGGACGATTCTCGAAGTAACGCTTGCACACCGTCGCCGCGGTCTGGCACGACGTCTTGGCGAAATCGGCCTGTTGCGCCGCCCGCGTTGCCCCCTGCGGAAAGCGCAGGTCTGGCGTCACGATGGTCAGTGAAACATTGCCGTTGCCGCGATTTGCAATCGGCGTGGCAATCCAAGCCGCGTACGCGCCCGACGTGTCCGCCATGCCGATGATGGCCGGTGGCATCTGGTGCCAGAGGCCGAAGGTCTCGTACTGGTTTCGCCAATTCCGCGTCGGGCCGGCGGTGGTGCTGGTGATGTTGTTGTGGTCGGCCGTGAGCCCACCCTGGGCGTCGGTGATGACGAGATCCCAGTTCACCGCGGCGCGTTCCGCCGGCGTGCGCGCCACGTTCGCGCGGAACCGCGCCCGGTAACTCTTGGCCAGCTTGGCAAATTCCGTCGCCGTCAAGCTCGTCGTCGTCGGGAGCCAGGCGCCCGGAATGGGAAATCCGTCGGAGCC
>DATCGU010000013.1:0-12180 GCA_036508735.1 Gemmatimonadaceae bacterium | reverse complement strand
GCCGCCGATGGACACAGACCTTCACGGATGAACCAGCAAGGGGATTGCCGAGCGCTTCAGCTCGAGTCCCCTCTGTGAAATTCTGTGTTCATCGATGGCCAGGTATCGCGATCCTGCGGCGGAGTGAGCCGCATGGCCTCTCTGCCAGCGGCGCTCGACCCGGCTCGGAGACTGGCGCAGCCCAGAGCGCTTCCGGTTTGCCACCGCTCACGCCGGGCGGCAACTTCAGGTGGCGTGGCGCGACGGCGAGGCGGTGGGGTATGTGCGCACGGCATCCGGCGATCGCGTCGATTACGCTGCTGTACGACCCGAAGAACATGCGTATCAAGGGGTGACGACGCGCATCGGGTGGTAGTCAATCTGTCGTCCGTTCGTGCTTCCTTTCATCCGCACTCCGCAAGATGCCCGCACCCTCAATAGCCCCGCTGAAAGTTTCTACGCTGCGCCGCATCGCGGCTGCACTGGGCCCGGGTGTCATCACGGGCGCCGCCGACGACGATCCTTCAGGGATCGCGACGTATTCCGTCACCGGAGCAAAGTTCGGCACGAACCTTCTCTGGACCGCGCCGTTGCTTTGGCCGTTGATGGCGGCGGTGCAGATGATGTGCGCGAGAATCGGGATGGTCACCGGCCAGGGGTTGGCAGGAGCGCTGCGACAGAAATACCCACGGTGGCTGCTCGGCACCGCCGCCTGTGCACTGTTCGTCGCCAACACCATCAATGTCGGCGCCGACCTGGGCGGGATGGCGGACGCGGCACACCTGCTCACTGGCGTACCGGAATTCGTCTGGGTGCTTGCGTTCGGTATTGGGATCGCGATCGCGACGATCCGGCTGAGGTATGCGGCGATCGCCAATATTCTCAAGTGGCTGGCGTTGATCCTTGTTGTCTACGTGGTCGCAGCCATCGATGTCCGTCCCGACTGGGGAGCCGTGGTGCGGGCGACGGTCGTGCCGAAGCTTCCGCATGAACGCGATGCCTGGGCAACGCTGGTGGCGATTCTCGGAACGACGATCAGTCCGTACCTCTTCTTCTGGCAGGCGTCGCAGGAAGTCGAAGAGGAGAAAGTCGCCGGCCGGCTCACGCTGAAGGCGCGACGGGGAGCGACAGCCACAGAGATCGGCGACCGGAAAATCGACATCGGGATCGGCACGCTCTTCTCGAACGTCGCAATGTTCTTCATCATCGTGACGACGGCGAGCACGCTGCACGCGAACGGCCAGACAGAACTCGCGACTTCGGCCGACGTGGCGGCTGCGCTCCGTCCGCTGGCGGGCCGCTTCGCGATGCTGCTCTACACCATCGGCATCTTGGGGACTGGACTGCTGGCAATTCCGACGCTTGCAGGTTCCGCCGCGTACGCATTTGCCGAATCCTTCCACTGGCGGCAGGGAATGGATGAGCAGCCCATGCGGGCCCGCGCCTTCTACGCCGTCATTGGAGTTTCGATCGCAATCGGTGTCGCGATCAGTTTCCTGGGGATCGGCGCGGTAAAGGCGCTCTACTGGACGGCGGTGATCAACGGTCTGCTGGCACCATTCCTGATGGTGGGCATTCTGCACGCCGCGTCAGATCGCAAGCTGATGCGCGGCCAGCCGAGCTCCTGGCTGTCGCGCGCGATCGTGGGCATCACGACCTTGGCGATGTTCGCGGCCGGGATCGCGATGTTCGTGGTATAGTAGCTTGCAAGGCGAGCCGCCGCGTCCACCGGGACGGGCGGTCGATTCCGCCGTGGCGCGACCCAATGGCTCGATTCCGGAATATTCGACCACGTTCTTCGCTCTTGAGGAGTCCACCGATGCGAAAGTACTTCCTGTCCGTCGTCGCCCTCACGCTCGCGGTTCCGGCGCCCGCTTCGGCCCAGGCGACGCCGTCGGCCGACGAGATCATCACGTGCTATGTCCGGCGAATCGGCGGCGCGGAGCGCCTGCGCGCCGTCCAGTCCGTGCGGAAGAGCGGCCGGTTCTATGGCGGAGGCGGATTCGAGGCGGTGGTCACCAACGAGTATCGGCGTCCGCACGAGGTGCGAGAGGAGTTCACGTTCGGCGGGATGACCGGAGTGACGGCCTTCGACGGCAAGCGCGGCTGGAAGATCGAACCGTGGTCTGGCAAGAAGGACGCCGAGCCGCTCGGTGAAGACGAGACCAAGGGGATCGTCGAGGAGGCGGAGTTCGACGACCCGCTGTTCGACTACCAGCAACGCGGCAACAAGGTGGAACTCATTGGCACCGACGAGATGGAAGGCACCGCCGTCTACAAGCTGCGGGCCACGCTCTCGAGCAATGGCGACGTGCGCACGTACTACCTGGATGCCGAATCCTGCGTGCCAATCAAGTACGAGGTGAAGCGCACGGTGCGCGGCGCCGAGCGCACGTTCGAGGTCGAGCTCGGCGACTACAAGGAAGTCCAGGGTGTCCTGTTTCCCTTCGCGTCCGCGATTGGCGCCAAGGGCAGCTCGAGCTCCGAAAAGCAGCAGTACGCGTGGGAACGCATCACCGTGAACCCGGGAATCGACGACGAGCGCTTCGCAAAGCCTGCGGCCGGCGCGAAGCTCGTAACCGCGGCCGAGGCGGCCGCTACGGCGCGCCCGATGGCAGGCCCGAGTCCCTCGTCCATTCCGTCGACGCCCACCACCACCTCGCTCCGCCCACTCGACCAACTGTCCGCACTCATCGACTCCGAAACGACGTCGGGCCTCGGCGCCCGGAACATCGGTTCCGCGGCAATGAGTGGCCGCGTGGCCGCCGTCGCGGCGGTCCACGAAGGCGATCGCCTCACCATCTACGTAGGCAGCGCGAGCGGTGGCGTGTGGAAGTCGATGAACGGCGGAACCACCTTCAAGCCGGTCTTCGACAAGGAGGATGTGCAGTCCATCGGCGCGGTCGCCATCGACCCGAAGGACCCCAGGACCGTGTGGGCCGGCACCGGCGAGTCCTGGGTGCGCAACAGCGTCTCCCTCGGCGACGGCATCTACAAGACCACCGACGGCGGCGAGACCTGGATCAACATGGGCCTTAGGGACTCCGAGCGCATTGCGAAGATTCTGATCGATCCCGTGAACACGAACACGGTGTATGCCTGCGTTCCCGGCAAGCTCTGGAGCGACAGCAACGACCGCGGCGTGTACAAGACGACCGACGGCGGCAAGACGTGGTCGAAGGTGCTGGCCGGATCGAGCGCGTCCACCGGGTGCTCGATGATGACAATGGATACGTCGGCGCCGAACACGCTGTACGCCGGCATGTGGGATTTCCGTCGCACGGGCTGGACGTTTCGCTCCGGCGGCGAGGGACCGGACGCGCCAAGCGGGAGTGGCCTGTTCAGGAGCACTGACGGCGGTGCGACGTGGGTCCCGCTCGACGACAAGAGTGCCAAGGGACTTCCAGTCAAACCGTGGGGTCGCGTTGCGGTGACGGTGGCTCCATCGAAGCCAAACGTCGTGTACGCCTTCATCGAGGCGGTGCCGCCACTGAACGGGCTCTATCGGTCGGACGACGGCGGCAAGACATGGGAGTTGCGGGACCGCAGCCAGAACATGACCTGGCGGCCGTTCTATTTCGCGAACCTCATCGTGGACCCGAAGAACGAGAACCGCATCTACAAGCCGGACGGTCCGCTCATCATGAGCACCGACGGCGGAGCGACGTTCAGCGGCATCAGCGGCAGCGCGCACGGCGATTTCCACGACGTGTGGGTGGATCCGCAGAACTCCGACCATCTGATCACCGGCGATGACGGCGGCCTCTGGTATTCATACGACGGCGGCGACAAGTGGTGGAAGTCGGAGAACCTGCCCATCTCGCAGTTCTACCACGTGAGCGTGGACATGGACAAGCCGTACCACGTGTACGGCGGGCTGCAGGACAACAGTTCGTGGGTGGGTGCGTCGCAGTATCCGGGCGGCATCGCCAAGGGCCAGTGGGAGAACATGTACGGCGGCGACGGCTTCTGGATGTTCGTCGACCCGACCGATCCCACGTACATCTACGCGGAGGCGCAGGGCGGTTACATCGGCCGCGTGAACCGCAAGACGCACGAAACGCGCGACATCAAGCCGCTGCCGGGCTACAAGGAGGGGAAGCTGCGCTTTAACTGGAACGCGCCCATTCACCTCAGTCCCACGAAGAGCGGCACGATCTACCTGGGCGCGCAGTACCTGTTCCGCTCACGGAACCACGGCCAGTCGTGGGACCGCATCTCGCCCGATCTCAGCACCAACGATCCGGCGAAGCAGAAGCAGGAAGAGGCGGGCGGCGTGACGGTGGACAACTCGAGCGCCGAGATGCACACGACGATCTTCGCCATTGGCGAATCGCCGAAGGACTCCATGGTGGTCTGGGCGGGCACGGACGACGGCAACTTGCAGCTGACTCGTGACGGTGGGAAGAAGTGGACGAACGTCGTCGGCAACATCACGGGATTGCCGAAGAGCGCCTGGGTATCGAGCGTCGAGCCGGGGCACTTTGCCGCCGGTACGATCTACGCGACGTTCGACCTGCACAACTTCGGCGACATGAAGCCGTATGCCTATCGATCCACTGACTTTGGCAAGACCTGGACGCCGTTGGTGGCGGCGGGTTCGCCGGTGCGCGGCTACGCCCACGTGATCAAGGAAGACCTGGTCAATCCGCAACTGCTCTTCCTAGGCACCGAATTCGGCCTCTGGGTCTCGGCGGACGGCGGACAGCGGTGGTCTCGATACAAGGGCGGTGACCTGCCGGCCGTCGCGGTGCGCGACCTGGCCATCCACCCGCGCGACGACGATCTGGTGATCGCCACGCACGGTCGCGGCATCTGGATCGTGGACGACCTCACACCGCTCAGGAACCTGACGGCTGGCACGCTGGCCAAGGGTGCGGCGTTCGTGCAAACCAAGCCGGTGGTACAGGTGCTCTCGGCGGGCGGTGGATGGGCCAACGGCGATGCCGAGTTCATCGGGCCGAACCCGCCGGGCGATGCGGTGATCACGTATTACCTGCAGAAGCGCCACATCTTCGGCGACATGAAGCTGCAGGTGTTCGATTCCACCGGGAAGCTCGTGCAGTCGCTGCCGACGGGCAAGCGGCGCGGCCTGAGCCGCACGGCCTGGGCGATGCGGATGGCGCCGCCGCGGGTAGCCCCGGCGGCAACGGCGGCGTTTGTCGTTGGTCCGCGCTTCCTGCCCGGCCGCTACACCGTGAAGCTGATGGAAGGTGACTCGACGTACACGGCCGCGCTGCGGGTGACCGGGGACTCGCGCGTCACGGCGACGATCACCGACCGCCGGCAGCAGTTCGCGCTGGCGATCACGCTGTACGACCTGATGAACCAGATGACGGCGGTCGTCGACCAGATGAACGACATGCGCGGGTCGCTCGACCAGCGCGGCACCGGCCTGGCCTCGCGCGATTCGCTGATGCAGGCGCTCCAGCGCGGCTCGTCGCAGGTGGATACGCTGCGCAAGAAGATCGTCGCCACGAAGGAAGGCGGGATGATTACGGGCGAGGAGCGGCTCAGGGAGAACCTCGCCGAGTTGTATGGCAGCGTGGTCGGATACGAGGGTCGGCCGTCGGAAATGCAGGTGGAGCGCGCTGGCTCAATCGGTCGCGAGATGGGCGACGTGTCCAAGGAGTTCGAGCGGTGGATCGCAATCGAGCTGCCGAAAATCAACAAGTTGCTGGAGGGGAGGAAGCTGCCAAGGATCGAGCCGGCGCGGGTGGTGCCGTAGGGAGCGGTGGCGGGCTTCCGTAAACTGCGCCACAGATGAACACAGAAACTCACAGATGAATTCAATGGGGATGTCGAATGCAGCTCGACACCCCCTCTGTGTTCGTCGGTGTTCATCTGCGGCAAAGTCTTGCCGCTATCTTGCCGGCGCGAGCCTCCTGAACTCTTCCCATCCCGCCGCCGGCGTGCGCGCAAGCGTTGCGCGGTCCAGCCGGTACAACCCAAACCGCGCGCCGAAGCCCTCGGCCCACTCGAAGTTGTCCATCAGCGACCAGTGGAAGTACCCGCGCACATCGATGCCCTCCTCGATCGCCTGTTTCACGGCGTACGTGTGCCGCCGTACGAACATCGGCCGGTGCACACCCGCCGAGTCGGCCACGCCGTTCTCGGTGATCATGATCGGCAGCGGGTATCGCTGGCGGCCTTCCCGCAGCAGGGCGAGCAGTCCTTCGGGGTAGATCTCGATGCCGGCATCACTGCGCGTGCCGGGTCCCGGATGGATGTCGACCATTCCCGGCGATCCCGGCGCGAATGTCACGAGGTTCCTTCGGTAGTAGTTGATCCCCATCCAGTCGATGGTCCCGTGCAACTCAGGTGCCGGCTTGTCGAGCCTCGGAAAACCCGGCATGCTGAAGAGCAGGCGTCCTTTGCTGATCGACTCGTAGAACGACCAGTTGAAGCCGTTCGACACCAGCCTGGTCACGATCTGCTCGAGCAGGTTCCAGCGATTCGACGGCTCGAAGTAGATCATGTTCGACGCAATGCCGATCTGCGCGTCGGCATCGCCTTGGCGCAGCGCGAGCGCGGCCTTGCCGTGCGCCCTGAGCAATCCTTCGAAGGCTTTCACCGCCAATGCGTGGTCCTGCACGCCCGGCGGCCAGATGCCGGCAACGTAGCCCTGGTACATCTGCACCTGCGGCTCGTTTATCGTGCACCACCAGCGAACCTGCGGTCCCAGGCGCCGGGCCGCCTCCGCGGCGAATCGCCCGAAGCGATCCGGGAATTCGGGCGCTGTCGCACCGCCCCGATCGGCGAGCCACACGGGGAGGGTGAAATGCAGCAGCGTGACCACCGGCTCAACGCCGGCTGCCTTCAGCTGCGCCACCTCGTCCGCGTAGTGCTGCCACCCAGCCTCGTCCCAAGTCCCTTCCTTTGGTTCGAGACGGCTCCACTCGATCGAGAACCGATATGCGTTGGCACCAAGCGCGCGCATCAACGCGATGTCCTCGGCGACCTTCTTCCAGTGACCCGCTGCGGCGCCACTCGTGTCACCATGCGCAATCTTCCCCGACTGCCGCTCGAACCGAGCCCAGTCGTTGTACGTGTTGCCGCCTTCCACCTGGTGCGCCGCGGTCGCCGTGCCCCAGAAGAAGCCCCTCGGCCATGCCGGGGCGAACGCCGTCCTTGATGCTGGTCCGAGCACCGGCGGCGGATGCTTCAATTGGAACCAGGCGCAGGCCAGCGCGTAAAGCCCGGCCAGCACGAGAACAACAGTGACCACGCGGCGAAACCACCTCATGGAAGTGCTAGCCATGGTATGCTCCTGCCCTGGCGTTGGGATGGACTGGATGAAATGCGCAGTAGGCAATCCCCGCCGACCATTCCAACGCAATAACCGACACTCAAGACTCGCTGATCGTACCAGCCCGTATGGGCGCGAGCTCAGCTACCGCGGATCGCCAATCCACCCACTCGATGTCCCGGAGACTCCGCATCATGGACCGCCATTCAGGAGCTTGATGATCTGACTGTCGTCCAGAGAACGGTCTCGACTCGTTTCAAATGCGCCCTTCCCCCGCATCTCAAACGCAGTGTCCGAAAAACTGCTCCAATAACTTCCGAGGATGTATCTCGCCTGTCCGAGTAGATAGAGATCTGCCACGGCGGCCCTTATGGATTCCTTGGTGTTGAATGCAAACGGTTTATCCAGCTCAAGGACCTCGCAGGTGACGGACTGCCGGATTTGATCACTGACAGCTGGACTATCACAAGAGAGAAACACCTTCATATGAGGGGCTGACCGTTGAAGCTCCTTTATGCGTCCAATGAACCACTCCGGTGGAGAAGCTTCCAAAGTCTTGCTGTGGGCATTTGTATGACGAACGCTTACTCCCACAACCGTGCTGTGCTGAAAGACGTCATCGAAACCGCGAATGACAGACGATATCTCAGGTACCGGTACGAGCCTGTGTGCATGGGCAGGAAAGGAAGTCTCCAGGTATGGTTCCCCGAACTTTTCAATAGTCTCTACATAGGTGACAAGTTTTGGCTTGTGGTTGGAATCCACTATGTCAATTCGTTTACCAGCATAATTGAGGCCAGCGTATAGTCCGTTGAAGGTGCGCGCAACGGATCTCAGGTACTTTGCCGTCCTGGGCCCGATGCTTCTATAGGGGCAATCGAACAGATCCGGCAGCGTCGCCATGAAGCCGTCAAGAAGGGGCCATCGCACCAAGAGCGTACAATTGAACCTTTCACAATATGCTATTGCGGAAATCAAGACTCGTAGCCTGTTGCATAAACCACCATAGACACTTACGACAAAGACCCTCTTGTTCATCGTCAACTCTTGGGAGAGGTGAACCCCTCGCCTTCAGGCGACGGCTTCAGCAGGTGGCTCATCGTTGCTATGAAGGGCGCTGAGGTGCGGCTGCCGTCGCAGACCGCATGCGGTCCATGAGCTTCCTCGCGGTGTCGGATCGCCGTGGTCCGTGACTTCGGCGTGGATCGTACCGTCGGTGGCAATTGGTGAAGCAGCTCAGCGCGCCGGTGGGGCCGCCGGTTGCCCGGCCCCCGCCTTCAGGATCT
This sequence comes from Gemmatimonadaceae bacterium, assembly GCA_036508735.1. Classification (GTDB taxonomy): domain Bacteria; phylum Gemmatimonadota; class Gemmatimonadetes; order Gemmatimonadales; family Gemmatimonadaceae; genus PNKL01. The sequence goes on along the minus strand of DATCGU010000013.1, from coordinate 3,666 downwards.
TCTGCCGCGCCTGGTACGTCTCGCCATTCGCAATCCAGTCGGCTGCGGGCTCGCCCTTGAGGTAGTGCGCAAACCACTCGATCTGCCGGGTGTGATAGTCCCGCTGGCTCTCGGCGCGCGCCACGTTGTGGTTCTCGCCCTCGTACACCAGGTACACCACCGGCTTGCCAAGGCGACGGCCGAAGTTGTACAGCTCCTGGCTCTGGAACGGATTCACGTTGCCGTCGGCGTCGCCCTCCTCGAGCAGCAGCGGGATGCGCAGCGCGTCGATGTCGAAGACCGTCGAGTTCCTGATGTACGCCTGGCGGTCCGCCCACAGCGGCACGTCCATTCGCTCCTGGCTGGTCTCGAAGTGCTGGGATTCCGCCAGCCCGGAGTTGCCGGAGGTGTAGCCGTACATCGAGATCAGGTTCGTGAGAGGAGCGCCGGCGATGGCCACGGCGAAAGTCTCCGGTGCGTGGACGGCGTAGAACGCCGATTGGTAGCCGCCCCACGAGTGTCCCATGGCTCCGACGCGTCTGGCGTCGATGTCCGCGACGCTCGCCACAGCCGCCTTCACCGCCGACGTCACGCAGTCGAGACCAGACCAACCGGGATTGCGCTTCTGGAACACCACGTCGGGGCGAAGAACGAAGTACCCCTCCTGGCTGAACACCTGCGTGTTGTACACCGCGCGATCGCTGGGGCCCACGTACTGATGGAATCCCTGCGAGAGCTTCTCGTAGTAATACACGAGCATCGGATACTTCTTCCCCGGCTGATAGTTGGCCGGGTAGGTGAGCATCATCTGAAACTTGTCGCCGCGCGTGTTGCGGTAGCTCATCAGGACCTGCTTGCCCCACGCATACTCGTCCTGGAATGCGTTCGTGCGTGACACCGCCTGCGCGGCACCGAGGGCATCTGACGTCGCCACGAAGTAGTCCGGCGAGTCGGCGTAGCTTTGCTCGAGGAACAGGTAGGTCTCCGCGTTGCGCGCCTTCCGCAGCGACGAAATGGCCTTGTCGCGCCACACGAGCCGCTCGACCTTTCCACCAACGAGCCTGGCGAAGCCGCTCTTCTTGCTCCAGTCCCCGGTCGCCGAGAGGATCACCGGCTTGGCCAGGTCGATCGTGACCGCGCCGCCACCGCCACCGAATCCACCACCACCGCCACCGAACCCGCCACCGCCCACACGGTCCGGGTCGAGCGGCACGTTCCGGTAGACCGTTGTGTCCTCCCGGCCGCGCGTAAGCCGCTCCGAAGCGGAGCCGTCGAGCTTCAGCCGCCACAGGTCGAACTTGTCGTACACGATCGCGGCGTCTTCCGTGGGCAACCATCCGGCGACGCCGTACATCGCGCGCTCCGGCGTCGGGTGATCGTCCTCGACGTCCACGAAACTGGCCTTCGACTTTTCCGTGAGGTTCGCGCGTCGCCCGGTGGTGGCGTCGTAACTCCACCACTGTCCCTTCTGCGAGTAGAGCACGTACCGGCCGTTCGGGCTCATCGAGGTCGTGCCGATTGTCCGGGTGATGACCGGGTCGCGCTTGCCCGTGGTCGCATCCAGGTGAAACACATCGCGGTATGAGCGGCCCGACATAACCTCCCTGGCATACGCCGACTGATCGCTGGCAAGCGCCGCTGTGCGCTGCTCGGAAAACTGCATCGTCTCGTAATAGTCCGTCGACAGCTGCGTGATGCCGTTGGCCGCGAGCTGCCATGTGACCGGCAGTGTGCGCTGCCGGTCCTGCGTGGCGTTGACCTCCTGCTGGTGGAACTGGCGCAGGTCTTTCCAGTGCCACACCTGCACGCGGGCGGGTGCCTGCGTGGTGCGTGCGCCGGCAGCCGGCCTCGGCGGCCTTGGCTCACGCGGCGCGACGCCGAAAATCAGCGCGCTGCCATCACCCGACCATTGGAGCGCCCGGTACGACGCCACACGCAGGCCGGACGGGAACTTCGCATCCGTGGAGAAGTCGTACACCGAAGGCGCCCGCGTCACCGCGCCCGCGTCCTTCCACGCCAGCACAACCTGGCTGGTGTCGGCAAACGCGGTGTCGGTGCGGCTGCGGTAGGCGGCCAGGTCGGCGCTCCTGGCCCGCCACGCGAGGCCGGAGTATTCGTGGTCGCCCGCGTTGAGCGAACGAAGTGTGCCCGACACGGCATCCAGCACCTGCACCCCGTTGCCCGTGCGTCCTTCGACGTCCACGGTCATGGCGAGCAGTGTGCCTTCGTCGCTCCACGCAAAGTCGGCAATGTTGCCGAAGGTCACCTGGGTGCCGCGCGCGAGATCGCGCACCACGAGGTCTGCGCCACGCGACGCACTTGCGCCAGGGGCGGCCGGCGCGCGATAGCGGCGCAGGGCCACGTGCGCCCCGTTCTTCGAGAGCGCGAACGACTGGATGTCCTCGAACGCGACCGTCGTACCGCCGGTCAGGTCGACGATGCCAACCTTGTTGCGGGCCGTCGCGGCGTTGGCGCCCGCTCCCTGGCCACCGCGACCACCACCGCCCGACGCGCCGGCTCCGCGGGTCGCGCCCGTATCCGGCAGGATCGTGTAGACCAGCCACCGGCTGTCGCGCGTGAACTGCGGCGACGTTGCCATCTTCACGCTCTGTTCCTGCGCGGCACCGACCTGCCGGTAGCGCAGCTCGTTGGCGTTGTTTACCCGGCGCAGTTCATACGCCACCCATCTTCCGTCAGGTGAGAGGTCGCCGGCGGTCACGGATTCCCACTTCTGGTAGTCCGCTTCGGGCACACGTCCCTTTGCAACCAAGGCGGACGCGGCGGCCTGTGCACCCGCTGAAGCCGAACCCGCCATCGCGATCACCGCCATCAACACTCGAATACCGCGCATCGTTGCCCCTGCCCGAAAGGATGTGGAGTACTGATCTTACGATGGAGTCGGGTGCATTTCCACGATGCGTCGTTCTTCACTTAGGAACGGCAGTCGAGCCGAACTGCCTCGCCCGGAGGCGAAGGCAGCGCGCCGCGGCTATGCTACCGGAGGGGCCTCGCGCCCGCATCCCTGCCTGTGGAGAGTCGATGACCAGATTTCGCCGAGTCCTGCTTGCGCTCTTCGGTCTTGCGTTCCTGGTACTCGCCGGTGTTCCGGCTGCCGCCAGGGCGCAGGCCAACGAGGCCGGCGACAAGCTGGTATTCATCGTGCGCCACGCCGAGAAGGCGAGCGCCACCGATCCGGACCCGTCGCTGAGCGTGGAAGGCTCGGCACGCGCCAACGCCCTGGCCGACGCGCTGCGCGACGCGCGGGTGGCCGCCGACAAGCCGTCGTTCTTCGACGAGCTGGTCGAGCAGCAGACACCCGAGTTCCTGTGGATTGGCTGCTCTGATAGTCGAGTACCGGCCAACGAAATCGTGGGCCTCATGCCCGGTGAGCTGTTCGTGCATCGCAACGTGGCCAACGTCGTGGTGCACACGGACCTCAACTGCCTCTCAGTGCTGCAGTACGCCGTGGACGTGCTATAAAGGTCAGGCACGTCATCGTCTGTGGCCACTATGGCTGCGGCGCCTTTGCGAACTCAACGTCGTCGAGCAGGTGCGCAACGTCTGCGAAACCACCGTCGTGCGCGACGCGTGGCAGCGCGGCCAGGCGCTGATGGTGCACGGTTGGATCTACGGGCTCAGCGACGGCTTGTTGAAGGACCTCGGCCTGACCGCCCGAAGCCAGAGGGA
>DATCGU010000012.1:0-6616 GCA_036508735.1 Gemmatimonadaceae bacterium | reverse complement strand
CCCTGGCCTACGCCTACGCGCTCACCGGCGGCACGCTGCCGACCGGGATGAGCTTCAGCACGACGACCGGCGCGGTGAGCGGCACGCCGAGCACGACGCTCGCCCTGACGACCTTCACCGTCACGGTGACGGATGCGGTGGCGGCCACCTCGGCGAAGACCTTCGCGCTGACGGTCAATGGGGCACTGACCACCACGCAGGCCGTGCCCAGCACGGTCGGCACGGTCGGCACGCTGATCCCGACGTTCACCCCAGTGACGGCGAGCGGTGGGACCCTGGCCTACGCCTACGCGCTCACCGGCGGCACGCTGCCGACCGGGATGAGCTTCAGCACGACGACCGGCGCGGTGAGCGGCACGCCGAGCACGACGCTCGCCCTGACGACCTTCACCGTGACGGTGACCGATGCGGTGGCGGCAACCTCGGCGAAGACGTTCGCGCTGACGGTCAATAGTGCGCTCACGACCACGCAGGCGGTGGCGAGCACGGTGGGCACGGTGGGCACGCTGATCCCGACCTTCACCCCAGTGACGGCGAGCGGCGGGACGACGGCGTATAGCTATGCGCTGACCGGCGGCACGCTGCCGACCGGCATGAGCTTCAGCACCACGACCGGCGCCGTGAGCGGCACGCCAAGCACGACGCTGGCCGTGACGACGTTCACCGTGACCGTGACCGACGCGGCCACGGCGACCTCGGCGAAGACCTTCAACCTGACGGTCAATGCCGCGCTCACGACCACCCAAGCCGTGGCGAGTACGGTGGGGACGATCGGCACGCTGATCCCGACGTTTACGCCGGTGACGGCGAGCGGCGGGACGCTGGCCTATGCCTTCGCGCTCACCGGCGGCACGCTGCCGACGGGCATGAGCTTCAGCACGACGACCGGTGCGGTGAGCGGGACCCCGACCACGTTGCTGCCCCTGAGGACGTTCACCGTCACGGTGACCGACGCTTCTCTGGCGACCTCCAGCAAGACCTTCGATCTCACGGTGACGCTGCTGGCTTCGGCCGCGAACTTCTCGGTCCTTGGGAACACGGCGTTGGTCTGCGTTGGCCCGAGCACCATTGCCGGAAGCGTGGGCCTCGCGACAGGTACTGATGTCTCCGGTTTCGCGGGTAATTGCACCATTTCGCCCGGGGATGCGGTTCTGCACGTCAACGATACGGCCGCACAGACGGCGCAAGTTGACCTGACCGCAGCACTGACGGCGCTGGCGGCGATGTCGTGTGATAGCACCATTACTACCCTGGGCGGGGCGACGCTCACGGCGGGCGTCTACTGCTCCGCGTCGAGCGTCGGAGTGACGGGAAACGTCACGCTCACGGGCGATGCCAACTCGGTGTTCGTGATCAAGGCCCCCGCCTCCACGCTCACGACCGCCGGGAATGTCGTGATGGGCGGGACCGCTCAGGAAAAGAACGTGTACTGGTACGTCGGATCCTCCGCCACCATTGGTACCGGGAGCCATTGGAAGGGGAATATTCTCGCGGCAACGAACATCACACTGATTACCGGCGCAAACCTGAGCGGGAGAGCATTGGCGCGAGACGGGTCCGTAACGCTGGGTACCAACACGATCACCCTGCCATAGCACCAACGCGCGCCGGGACCGGCTTACACAGCGGTTCTAGCGCGCTCACGTCAGTTCCACCCAGTAGCACCTGCGCCGGCGATCGTCGCCACGCGTATCTCTCGCCCCACGAGGTCGTCATGCAGTACCACAACGTATTGTCGTTTGTCCGCAGCGCACGCGGCGCCACCACGCTCGCCGTCATCGCGCTCGCGATGTCTGCCTGTGCGCTCAACAAGAAGGGGCAGGGCGCGATCGTCGGCGCCGGCGCCGGCGGCGCCGTTGGCGCGGTGATTGGCAATCAGACGGGGTCCACCGCGCGCGGTGCGATCATCGGCGCGGCAGTGGGCGGGTTGACCGGCGCGATCATCGGTCACCAGATGGACCAGCAGGCCAAGGAACTGCAGCAGGACATCCCGGGCGCCACGATCCAGCGGGTTGGTGAAGGCATCGCCGTGACGTTCGCCTCGAGTTCGCTGTTCGACACCAACTCCGAGGCGATCCTCGGCGCGACCGCCACCAACATGCGCAATCTCGCGGCCAGCCTCGGGAAGTTTCCGAACACCGATATCCTCATCGTCGGCCACACCGATGCGGTGGGAACGGCGGACTACAACCAGCAGCTCTCCCAGCGGCGCGCCACGTCGGTGTCGAACTACCTCATCGCCCAGGGTGTGAGCGCATCCAGGCTGCGCACGGCGGGGCGCGGTGAGATGGAACCGATCGCGACGAATGACACCGATGCCGGCCGGCAGTCGAACCGGCGCGTCGAAGTGGCGATCGTGGCGAATGCCGCATCCAGGACGGCCTCCGGCAACTGATTCCGGGGCGCGACTGAAGGCGGCGATGGCCTCGGCACCTCAGTGCCGGGGCCATTGGCCATGTCCAGCGGGCGCAGCATCTGCAGCGGAAGGGTGGGCAAGGACAACGGAATCACGCCGCGACTGGTACTACCCGCTGCGCCCTGCAGCCGCGCCGCTCAGTGCCTGAAATTAAGGGGACGGCGGACGCCCACGGGCCGTACACGGCACACAAATGCGCGCTCCCCCTGCTCCGGTACACTCATGGCGCTTGGTGCGTCGGCCTCATCCTGCGGCTCCGGGAACGGCGCGGTCGGCCCGCGCGTTCCGAAGAGTCTCCGGGGCATGACGAACCGGAGCATCGTCCAGGCGCCGACAAACAGGCCGTGCGGATGGGCGCCAGATTCCGCGTGCCCATGCGCGAACAGACCCTTGCGGTTGCGCAGGCGATACTCGGCGCCGTCTTCACTCGAGGCGCGGAAGATCATGAGAGCACCCTCCCCGGTGTGGCCGCGCAATGCGCCTCCCGCAGCCGGGCCAGTTCCGTCGCGGGCAGTGGCCGCGAATAGAGGAATCCCTGGATCTCGTCACAGGCATTCTGGCGCAGCCAGTCCAGTTGCGATTGCGTTTCTACCCCCTCGGCGATCACGCGCATCTTCAGGCTGCGCGCCATGTTGATGATGGCCACCGCGATGGCCGCGCCGTCCTCGCTGGTCGTGACGTCCCGGATGAAGCTGATGTCGATCTTGAGCGTGTCGATCGGGAACCGCTTCAGGTACGCCAGGCTCGAGTAGCCGGTGCCGAAGTCATCGATGGCGATCTGCACGCCCAGTGCCCTAAGCGCGCGCAGCAACGTCTCGGCTTCTTCGCTGCGGGTCATCAGCGAGCTCTCCGTGATCTCGATGTGCAGCAGGTCCGGCGCGATGCCGCTGTCCTGCAGGGCGCGCTCCACCACCGGCGCGACGCCTCCCAGCAGGAACTGCTTGCCCGACACGTTGACGGCCACGGGAATGTCGCCGAGCCCCTCCGATGCCCACTCACTCACCTGCTGGCAAGCGGTGGCGATCACCCAGTTGCCCACCGGCACGATCAGGCCCGTGGCTTCAAGCATCGGGATGAACGCCGCGGGCTGGATGAGGCCATGCCCGGGACGGTTCCACCGGAGCAGCGCCTCCGCTCCCGACCACTCGCTGGTGTCGAGGTGCAGCTTCGGCTGGTAGTGCAGCACGAACTCGTTCCGGGCGAGCGCGTCGCGCAGCGCATTTTCCAGCAGGAGCGCCTCGCCCGCCCGCGCATCCATTTCCGCCAGGTGGAAGCGGGAGGTGTCGCCCCCGGTCTGCTTTGCCTCCTGCAGCGCCTGCTCGGCGAACCGCATGAGCGTATCGGCGTCGGGCGCCTCGACGGACGACACGGCGATGCCGATGCTCACCGTCACGGTGGCTTCGACTCCCTCGGCCACGAGCGGTGAGAAAAACGACTCGCGCACCCGCTTGGCCACCACGGCGGCGCCCAGCGAATCGGTGCACGGCGACACTACGATGAGGCCGAAGTCGGCCCCCTCGAGACGCGCCACCGTGTCGGTGGGGCCGAGGCATGCCGCCAGCCGCTCGCTCACGCCGCGCAGCAATGCGCCTCCACCGGCGCGCCCGACGGCGCCATTGACGCTTTTGAAGTTGTCGACGGCCACGAACAGCACCGAGACGGTCCACAGGTCAGCGTCGGGCCGGTGGAGCAGCCTGGCGAGCAGCTGGTTGAAGCGCTTCCGGTTCGGCAGGCCGGTCAGCTGGTCGTACAGTTCCAGCAGCCGGCCATAGCTCCGCGATTCCTGCAGGAGCAGGCGTACCTCGAGCATGTTGCTGATGCGGGTCAGCACTTCCACCTGGTCGAACGGCTTGCTGAGGAAGTCCTTGGCCCCGGCCTTCAGGGCGCGCAGCTTGTGCCCCGGCTCGGCGGTCAGCACCAGCACCGGCAGGTATCCCTCGGTCTCGATCTCCTTGAGCGCCTCCATCACCTCGAAGCCATCCATGACGGGCATGAGGAGGTCGAGCAGGATCAGGTCGTAGGGATCTGCGCGGTGCATCGCGCAGACCGCGCGAGGGTCGACGGTCGAGGTGACCGCCTTGTATCCCGCGCCCTGCAGCAGGCGCTCCAGCAGGTTCACATTCACCGACGAATCGTCAACGATAAGGATGCGCGCGTTGCGGATGTCCGTGTTGGTGATCATGATCGCACTCCGTCCCTAGTGCATCGGCCGGCGTTGGCTCGCCGCGAGGTCGAGCGCTTCGCTCAGGGTGGCGAGGAACTCGGGAATCCGTATCGGTTTGGTGAGGTACCGGAAGAATCCGGCGTCCAGCCCTTTCTCGACGTCGCGCGGCATGGCATTGGCGCTCAGGGCGATGACCGGAATGTGCACCGTGGCGGGGTCGCGCCGAAGGATCCGTAGCGCCTCGACGCCGCTGATCCCGGGCAGGTTGATGTCCATCAGGATCACGTCGGGCTGGGAGGCGCGCGCAATCTCGATGCCGCAGGGCGCGTCCCCAGCGGTAAGCAGCCGCATGTCGGGGCGGCGCGCAATCAGCTGCTCGATCAGCCGAAGGTTGGCGGGGTTGTCCTCCACGTACAACATCGTGCGTAGCCGCTCGCCGTTCGGCAGTGTGGCGGGCTCGACCTTGCCGAGCGCGATTGCCATCTCGGGCCCCTCCACCGCCTTCGTCGCGAACAACTCCACCCAGAACACGCTGCCCGCGCCCACCGTGCTGTCCACGCCGATGACGCCGTTCATCAACTCGATGAGCCGCTTGCTCACGACCAGGCCAATCCCCGTGCCTTCCTCTCCGCCCGTTTCCCGGCCGAGCCGGTTGAACGACTGGAACAGCTGGGCCACCTGGTCGGGGGCCAGTCCTTCACCGGTATCCTTGACGCTGATGCGAACGCGGCCGCCGGCGCGCGTGGTACAGCTGACCGTCACCTGGCCTCCCGTCCGGTTGTACTTGATGGCGTTGGACAGGAGGTTGATGAGCACCTGCTTCAGCCGGGTGCGGTCGGCAAGGACGATGACTGGGGTGGCGAGTGCCGGGAACGTCGTCACAATGCCATGCTGCGACGCCTGCGACGCCACCATGTCCTGGCATTCCAGCAGCACTTCAGTCAGCGATACCGGCTCCATGGATGGCGTCAGCCGACCCGACTCGATGATGGCGAGGTCGAGGATCTCGTTGATGAGTTGCAGCAGGTACCATCCGGCCTGAAGTATCTGGTCGATGCTGCCCTTCTGTCCCTCGGACGGCGCTGGGGTATCCGACTCCATCAGCTGGGCAAAGCCGATGATCGCGTTGAGCGGCGAGCGCAGCTCGTGGCTCATGCTGGAGAGGAAGGCCGACTTGGCGAGGTTGGCCTTCTCCGCCACGGACTTGGAACTCTCCAGCTCGATGTTCTTTTCCCGCAGCACCTGGTCGAGGCGCTTGCGTTCCGTCACGTCACGGGCCGCGGCGAACACCCCCTGCAATGTCCGGTCCCGGTCGTAGAAGGTCGTGGCGTTGAACGACACCATGGTTTCCTTGCCATCCCGCGCCCGCGCCGTCAGCTCGTAGTTGCTGACCTTCTTCGCGCTCAGCACCAGCTTGATGCTCGTCTCGGCCTTCGCCGGGTCGGTGAAGTAGTTCTTGAACGGCGCCCCGATCAGTTCGTCGCGCGTGCAGCCGGTGAGCACCATCATCTGCTCGTTGACGTCCGTGATGATGCCCGACGGATCGGTGGTCATGATCGCGTCGATGTTCGACTCGATCAGCGAACGCGTGTAGAACTGCTGGTCGCGCAGCCGCTGGTCGAGCTTCTTCCGCTCCTCCTCCACCTGCTTGCGCGCCGTGTTGTCGGTGCCGATCAGCAGGTAACCGATGATGGTATCCTGCGCGTCGCGCAGCGCCGTCACCGAGACCACCGCCGGAAACCGGCTGCCGTCCTTGCGGATGTAGGTCAGCTCGTAGATGTCCTCGATGCCGCGCCTCGCCTTGAACACCAGCGCGTCGAACCCCGGGGCAATCGGCGTGCCGAGTTCGGCGCTCAGCGCTTCGGCGCGCGCCAGCAGTTCTTGCGGATCCGAGATGTCCGCCGGCGTGATCTTGTTCATCACCTCGGCCGCGGTGTAGCCGAGCATGCGCTCGGCTCCGACGTTGAATATTTGGATGACACCCTTGGAATCGGTGGCGATGCTGGAGAAATTGGCGCTATTGAAAATCGCGCGTT
>DATCGU010000011.1:0-7092 GCA_036508735.1 Gemmatimonadaceae bacterium | reverse complement strand
CCCGCGCCCGCCACGGCGACCACGGCGGCCGCGGCCTCCTTCTTCGTCGTCGCGCGAAGCGACTTCAACCGGGGCAACCACATCCTTGGGCGCGTCCTTCTTGCCGAGCGACGGCAGCGCAACCTCGAGCTGGCCGTTCTCGAGCTTCGTCACATGCACGAGGCCCTTGTGCGACGCCTCCTGGCAGAAGCGCGAGAACTTCGACATGCCGAGGTTCTTCTCGTCGAAGGTCGGATCGATCTCCTGCATCACCTGCTTGAGGCGGTCGGAGCGCATCACGTCGCCGTTCTTGACCATGCGCGTGATGGACTCGGTGACCAGTTCCCACGGATCCCACTTCTGGGTGGCGGCTTCCTCGCCCGACTTCACCAGGCCGGCCAGCGCATTGTAGCTGTAGTACTCGTCGCAGTTCTGGACGAGCAGGTCGCTCGAGGACTCGCGGATTCCGACGCCAATCACGTACTTGCCGTACTCCTTGAGCTTGAGCACGAGCGACGAAAAGTCCGAGTCGCCCGACAGGAGGATGTAGGTGCCGATCTCGGGCCGGGTGAACACCAGCTCCATGGCATCCACGGCGAGGCGAATGTCGGTGGCGTTCTTCTTGGACGAACCGTACGCCGGGGCGAAGATGAGGTCGATGGAGGATTCCGACAGCGGCACGATGTACTGCGGATACCGACGCCAGTCGGCATAGGCGCGCTGGACGGCGACCTTGCCGCTGATGATGTCGGACGACAGCAGGTTGCGGAGCTCCGTCTGGAGGTCCGAGCGGATGCCCATCGTCACATTGTCGAAGTCGATGAGGAGCGCGGCGTTGGGTGCACCATGCGGTGCGGCGACGCCTGCTGCGGCGTGCGCGGCAGCTTGCGGTCCACGGTGAAGCGGAGCGACGTGCGCGCGGAGCGGTGTGCCCCGGAGGTTACGAATATTCATGCCTTCTCGCGTTGGCCGGACTCAATGGCCCGGGGGCGAACGCGCCGGAGCGGTTCCATTGGAACCCGCCGCGGCGGCTACCCGTGGTTGGAATGCCCCACGGTCCTGTGTCAGCAGCGCCAGAGAGGCGGCTGGCCGACAGTGACCGGGTAAACGGAAGGGGCCGCGAGCACGCTCACTCTCTCTTCCGGTCAGTGCCGGGAGACGCGGGTGGCGCGGACGCTGGGTGGCCCCGGAGGTCACGGGCGAAGCCGATGATCACCCGATCATCCACAGCGTCCGGTACCTCTGGTTGGATAATCTAACGTATGCGGGACCCGTTCGGCACCCGCACCCGGGTGGCTCTTTGTGGCCGTAAACCCGCACCGGTAGCAAGTTTCCCTAGGCGTGTCGTATCGAAACTCCCCTGCACCCCGCCACGTACCTGACACCGTGCGACTCGGATTCCGCTCGCGGCTCTTTCTCATTCTCGCGCTCTTCGCCTTCGTGCCGTCGATCGTGCTGACGGTGGCGTGGGGGGGGGCGACGAGTCGGATACTGTCTCGCGTAAGCGGCGCGGCCGCCTGGGACTCCGTGGCAGCCTCGGGGACGCGCGCCATGCAACTGGCGCGGAACTCGCCGGGCACGCTGGCCGCCGATGCGGCAATGACACGACACGAACAGGAGCTCGCAACCTCGGTCACGCAAGCCAGGCGCTTCGAGTACCTGGCTCGGCAGACGGGGCCGGCGCTCCTGGCGATGGGACTCATTCTGCTCGCACTCCTCACGTTTCTCGCGTCGCGCATCGCCGGGCATCTCAGCCGGCAGCTCAGCCGGCCGCTCGACGAGTTGATTGGCTGGACGGCGCACATCAGCCAGGGAAAGCCCCTGCCCCTCGTGGCCAAGGGGCGTGGCGCACCCGAGTTCGGCGTGCTTCGCGATCGGATGCGGGCCATGGCCATGGAACTCGAACGCGGCCGCGAAGCAGCCATCGCCGCCGAGCGGCTGGAAGCGTTCCGCGAGTCGGCCCGGCAGGTGGCGCACGAACTGAAGAATCCGCTGACGCCCATCCGGTTCGCGATTGCGCGGTTGCGGCGCGACGCGGCACCGGAACTCAAGGAGTCGCTGGATGTCCTGTCCACCGAGAGCGAACGGCTGGAGGCGATGGCCCGGAGCTTCAGCCAGTTTGGTCGCCTGCCCGAGGGACCGACGGCCGCGCTCGACCTGGGCGACCTGGCCCGCGACGTGGCGCGCTCGACGGTGCCCGCATCAATGCACTTGCACCTCGAAAACGAGGAACACCTGCCGCTCGTACAGGGCCAGCAGGACGCACTCCACCGGGCGTTCGCGAACGTGCTCATCAATGCCGTGGAAGCGTCTGGATCGAACGGGCGGCTGGAGGTGGCGGTTTCGCGGCGCGGCGGGGATGTGGTGGTGTCGGTGCGAGACCATGGGTGCGGCATTTCCGTCGAGCGTTTGCCGCGAATCTGGGATCCTTACGTGTCGGACAAGACGGCGGGAACCGGCCTCGGGCTGGCCATCGTGAAACAGACGGTCATCGCACACGCCGGACGCGTGGAGGCGGAAAGCACCGCAGGCGAGGGAACGGAAATTCGCATGGTCTTTCCGGCCGTGCGCGAACCTGGCGAGGTCAACGAACCATGAATGGTCCCGAGGTGCTGGTCCCGATTGCCTTCTTCTTCACCATTGTCGCCCTGGTACTCGGCGTTCCCCTCGTGCGCGCCAAGATCAAGCGCGAGGAACGCCAGGCACTGCCCGGCGGCGACCCGCGCACCGACGACCGCCTGGCGCGCATCGAAGCGGCCGTCGAGGCGATTGCCATCGAGGTCGAGCGGATTTCCGAGGGCCAGCGGTTCACCACCAAGCTGCTGTCCGAACGTCCGGCGTCACCCGTGCCGGTCCCCACTGCGACGGAGCAACGCCCGTGATGCCGATGATCGCACTGCTGCAGGTCATTCCGCCGCTGCCGCCCGTCGCACCGCACGAGGTGATCTACCAGGCGCAGAGCGGCGGCGAGGTCGCCATCGCCGCAATCGTCATGGGCACGATGACCGGAATGCTGTATCCATTGATCCGCGCCTGGGCGCGGCGGCTCGAGAACAGGGGTGCCCCACTGCAGTTGCCGCTGCGCGACATCGAGGAGCGCTTGGACCGCATCGAGCGGGCGGTGGAATCGATCGCCGTGGAAGTGGAGCGCGTGTCCGAAGGCCAGCGCTTCGTGACGAAGCTGCTGGCCGAGCGCGCCCCGACGAAGCTCCCTGTCTCCGACCAGTGAGCCGCTAGATGCCATCCGTGCTGATCATCGACGACGAGCCCAACATCCGGCGGATGGTGGGCGCGCTGCTCGAGAGCGAGGGCTTCGAGGTGCGCGACGCCAGCGACGGACAGTCCGGCGTGGCACGCGCCATGGAATGGGAGCCCGACCTGGTGCTGCTCGACCTGATGATGCCGGGCCTTCTCGATGGGATGGCCACGCTCGAGCAGTTGCGCGACCGGTTTCCCCAGCTGCCGGTGGTGATGATGAGCGGGCGCGCCGGGCTGGCCGACGCGGTAAAGGCGACGCGCCTTGGCGCGGTGAATTTTCTCGAAAAGCCGCTGACGCCGGAGGGGGTGCTGCTGGCGCTGGCCAGCGCGCTCGAACTGCGGATGACACGGCGCGAGCGAAGCGCCCTGCGCGCCGACCTCGGACTGGCCGGCGAACTGGTGGGCGACAGCCAGGCCATGCGCACGGTGCGCGAGCTGATCGCCCGTGTGGCGCCTACCGAGGCGCGCGTGCTCATCACGGGCGAGTCGGGCACGGGCAAGGAGCTCGTGGCCGCGGCCATTCACGCGGCGAGTTCGAGGGCGGAGAAGCCCTTTGTGCGTGTGAACTGCGCCGCGATTCCGAGGGACCTGCTGGAGAGCGAGATGTTCGGCCACGAGCGTGGCGCCTTCACCGGGGCCACGGAGCGCCGCCTGGGCCGCTTCGAACTGGCGCACACGGGAACGCTGCTGCTTGACGAAGTGGGCGACCTGGGCCCTGAGGCGCAGGCCAAGCTGCTGCGCGCCATCGAGGCACGGGAGATCGAGCGCGTGGGCGGTTCCCGCCCGATCAAGATCGATGTGCGCATCATTGCGGCGACCAATCACGACCTCGAGCGCGCCGTGCAGGAGGGGCGGTTCCGCGAGGACCTGTTCTTCCGCCTGAACGTCATTCCCTTTCCCATTCCGCCGCTTCGCGAGCGCCCGGACGACGTGCCCGCGCTGGCGCGTCACTTCGCGGCCCTGCAGCGCCGCCGCTCCGCCCAGCCGGCGCCGTTGTGGACAGAGGAGGGGTGGAGCGCACTGGCGCGATATCGCTGGCCCGGCAATGTGCGGGAACTGGCGAACATCGTCGAGCGACTGGGCATTCTCCACGCGGGGCAGCCCATCGGAAGCATCGAGGTGCAGAGCGTCCTGCCGTTGGCGCCGATCGGCGCACCGCAATTGCCGGATCTCGTCCAACCGGAGCTGACGCTCAGCGACGCGCTGGACGAGTACGAGAAGCTGCTGATCACGCGCGCGCTTTCGGCGGCCAAGGGAGTGGTAGCCAATGCCGCTCGCCGGTTGCGCACCGATCGCCCCAACCTGTATCGCCGCATGCGACGACTCGGGCTCCAGGTCGATGTCGTCGAGTAACGAAAGTTCACGAGGCATGACAATGACACGCATCCGGCAACTGGTGGTGATGCTCCTTGGCACCCTGGCGGTGGCGGGCCGCGCATGGGGCCAGCAGCGCGACAGCCGCGGAGGTTCGGCGCTCGCGGCCGCCGTGGCGACGTACAATGGCGAGCGCACCACGCACGTGAGCGGCGTACTCGAGGTCCCGGCTCAACGGACCATCGAGGGCGACGTGGCGGTGCTCAATGGTCCGATCACGGTGGCCGGCAGGATCACGGGATCGCTGGTGGCCATCAATGCGGACGTGCGACTCGCGAAGGGCGCGTCGATCGGCCATGACCTCATCGTGGTGGGCGGCACCATCACCGGACGCGAGGAGGCGTCGGTGGGCGGCGAGGTGATGCAGCAGGCGGAGCTGCTTCGCTATCACGTGACGGACCAGCGGTTGGTGCCCGATGACGAACCGGCGTACCAGGACTCGTGGTGGATGCGCCGGTCGCGCCGCCGACCCGTGCGCCAGGATGATCGTTCGTGGAGGGACCTGACCTTCACCAGCGCGCATACGTACAACCGAGTAGAAGGCCTCCCGATTTTGGCGGGACCGCGCATTCACCAGGTGACCGGCTGGGGGCGGTTTACCCTCGACGCATTCGGCATCGTGCGCACGGCGGGTCCGGTGCAGTGGAACCGGGGAACGCTGGGACACGACGTCACGAGCGAAATCCAACTGGGACGCACGCTGGGCGTGGGAATTGGCGGCCGCTTGTTCGACATCGTGGAGGGTGTCGAGAACTGGCAGATGGGTGACGGCGAGGTGGGGCTGGGCGCCGTCGTGCTGCATCGCGACTACCGCGATTACTACGGCCGGCATGGCGGGCTGGGCTTTGCCACGCTCCACGCGGGACGCGATGCCGATCTCACGCTGTCCCTGGGCAACGAACGATGGGACAGCGCGAGCACACGTGACCCCGTTTCCCTGTTCCATGGCAGCGACTCGTGGCGCCCGAATCCCGCGATGGACGAGGGGACGATGCACCTCACCGGTGCACGGCTCCGCGTGGACACGCGGCGTCGCGAAAGCTCGCCGTGGGGCGGCTGGTACCTGTTCGCAGAATGGGAGCGCGGCACGGGGACGCTCACCCGCGACCCGGGCCTGCTGACCGTGATGCCGCAACCTGAGGAGGTGCAGTACACGCGCGGTTTCGTCGACGCGCGACGCTACAACCGGCTGGCACCTGACGCTTCGCTGAACCTGCGGTTTGTCGCGGGCGGGTGGCTGTCCGGCGACCAGTTGCCCATGCAGCGGCGGCTCTCCGTGAGTGGCCCCGGCACGCTGCCGGGCTACGATTTTCGCCGCGCGTGGCGCATGGACCCCGACGTGCTGACCTGCGGCGGAACCGGGCTGCCCGGCGCACCGGCACTCTGCGATCGCGTCATGCTGTTCCAAGCGGAGTTCCGCGGCAGCTTCGGCATTGGCTGGGCGCGTGACGACGGACGCGACGATTGGTGGCGACCTGGGCTCAACCGGCGCGCCTCGTGGGTGCTGTTCGCCGACGCCGGGCGTGGCTGGAAAGTCGGCGTGCCAAGTGGTGCGATGACCTACTCGAAGAACGCACTGCCCGAACTCTCGACATTTCGCGCGGACATCGGGACCGGCCTCGACTTCGGCTCGATCGGGGTCTACGTGGCGAAGGCGACGACGACAGCGCGCGAACCCATGAACGTGTTCTTCCGGGTGCAGCAGCGCTTCTGATGCGGCTGATCCGTCGTCGCTTCCAGCTGGCCCTCGTCGTGCTGCTCGGCACGGCGGGGACGGTGGCGTGGGCGCAACCGCGCCCGGCGCTGTCGATCACCATGCCGGCCCGCGAGCAGGTGACAAAGGTTGGACCGGCGGTGGCGGCATCGCACATGCTGGCCGGCAGCAAGCTGCAGGAACTCCTGTCGAGCGGATTCCCCGCCCGCCTGCACTTCGTGGTGGAGCTGTGGAGCGTCGGCGGATGGGCCAACGAACTGGAACGCGTCACCGAGTGGGACGTGGTGGTGCGACGGATTGCGCTGGAAGACGTATATGAGGTCACGCAGATCGCCGGCGACCACGTCTATTCACTGGGCAAGTTCGCCCTGCTCAGCGATGCGGAGGCGGCGGTGGGCCGCCCGGTGCGGGCATCGATCGTCGCCTCCCCCGGCCGCAAGCGGTTCTACTACCAGGCGACACTGGCGGTGGAGACGCTGGCGCTGAGCGACCTGGACGAAGTGGAGCGCTGGCTGCGTGGCGAGTTTCGGCCAGCGGTGCAAGGGCGGCGAAACCCCGGCACCGCGCTCAGCCGCGGCATCAAGACGCTCGCGTCGCGGCTGCTGGGAGGCGAACGACGGGAATACGAGGAGCGCACGGCGGTGTTTGGAACTCTAGACGATAGACGATAGTCGAAAGACGATAGTCGACGGATTCGGAGTTTGGCGACGGGAAACGCAAAGAGCGGACTCGGGTTGAGTCCTCCCTCATCGCTGTCGCACCCTGGC
>DATCGU010000010.1:0-11223 GCA_036508735.1 Gemmatimonadaceae bacterium | reverse complement strand
CGTTGCCCTGTGGGCCAGACCAGCTGGCTGGACCGTCCTTGCGAGTGCTGGCTCGTGCTTCTCGATGTTCGGATTGTGGGCGGTTTCCGAACGTCACCTGCAGACAGACTCCCGGGACATCCCGGTTCACATCGAGTTCGGGTGGCTTGCGTTGCGCACCAGCGCAGCCGGGCTCGGTGTGGCCGCGCTCTTCGCGTTCCTCTTTGCGCTGCTCGGTTTCGCGCTGGGCACGTGGATCAGCTGAACCCCTTCGCGCCGCCGCCCGCCAGCGCTATTTCACGTACACGAGCGTCAATCCCTGCTGCTCGAGCGTGAGCGTGTTACCGTTGATGGTTCCGCTCCAGATACCGATGAGGAGGCTCTCCATCGTGATGACATCGCCGCGACGCCGGAAATTCCCTGCATCCACGGGCGCCGCGACGGTGACCGTGCTTCCCGTGCTGAAGAGCTTGTGGCCCACCTCGGAGTACGTTCCCGAAGGGGTCAGGATGATCATGTCGTCCAGCACGTGCACCCTCGTTGGGCCGACCCCTGGCAACTGATACGGCAGTGGCGATCCGCTCACCGACTTGAGCATGTAGGTGCCGATCACATCCAGCGGCGACGTCGCGGGCGAGCATCCCAGCGTGAACGCAGCGGCGACCAGTGCGATTCTCGCTGCAAGACGATGGTTCATGGTGCGCTCCAATTTCGGGGGGAATGGCGAGTGGATCATCCTGAGGATACCCCGATTGAACCGGGGCGGGGCCGGCGGTACCGCCGTATGGGAACTGCATACGAACGGACTCAAGACTCCCGGCGTGTCGATCGCGGCGTTGCCCGGAAGCTAGAATCCGGTTGTGCGGGGGCGCGGTTCCACGCGTCACCACGCCTGCCGCCAGAGGCCTGCACGCTCCAATGGGAGCTGCCGAGGGAGCGTCCGAGCAACGGCTCGCTCGCATTATCGCCGCGGGTTGGCTAGATCAGAGCCATTCTTGCCGACCGCCGTGGAACCTCGGAAGGCGATGCAAGGAGCGCGAACGCATCGTCCGGTGACCTGCGATGCCTTTACTTGGGCGCGCCGCCGGGGTCGTGCATCTTCCCCTATTCGCACCAACACCTCATGTCGCAACCTGACTGCCCGAGCTGCCGAACGACGACTCAACCCGGATTCCTCATCGACAAGGGGGATCACAGTGCACCCTCACAACAGGAATGGGCGGAAGGCGTGCCGGAACGCTCCTTTTGGCGGGGTCTCAAGCTCAAGGGCCGCGAAAAGGTTCCCGTCGTCACCTATCGATGTCCCCGGTGCGGCCTGCTACAGTCATATGCTCCCCCAGCGCTGTAGCAGGCATTCGCACCACCGATGACGGCGGAGGTAACTGGTGATCGGGCTTCAGCTTCTTCCAGTGGTGTTGAGCCTCATGGTGCTGGGCGCGCATTTCCTGCGGGCCGGCAACGTCGCACTGGTTGCGCTGGTATGCGTAGCCCTGGGCTTGCTTGGCGTGCGACGCCCGGCGGCCGCGCGACTTGTGCAGGCAGCGCTCGTGCTCGGAGCGATGGAGTGGTTCCGAACGCTGGTTGTCCTGGTCGCCTGGCGAGCTGAATCCGGACAGCCGGTGGTGCGGCTGATATTCATACTCGGAAGCGTGGCAGCGTTCACCGGGTTGTCGGCTCTGGCATTCCAGGCGACACGCATGCGGAGTTGGTATTCACTCCCGCCGAGACCGCGATGATCACGAGAGCTTTGGCCATGCGACTGCACCGCATTCTCTCCATCGTGGCGTTCGCGGGCGCCATGCCTTTCGCCCACACGCTCAATGCGCAACCACAACGCGCGGTACTCGACCACCAGGCCCTGCTCGACCGGCAGACATGGTGGGATAATCGCGACTGGAGCTGGTACAAGGCCAACATCCCGTTCTTCGAGTCGCCTGACCCGGAAATCGATGCGACGTACTACTACCGTTGGGAACTGGTCACCAAGCACCTGACGTATGGTTCGGTGGAGACTGGCTACACGTTCACGGAATTCATCGATCGCCCGTTCTGGTCCGGTGCGTACGGCGCCATCTCGTGTCCGCTCGGTCACCAGCTGTACGAAGTTCGCTGGCTCAACGACCGCCGCATCGTCGAGGACTTTGCCCGCTACTGGTTCGAGGCGCCCGGTGCAGCCCCGAGGAGTTACAGCAACTGGTACGGGGACGCGGTGTTTGCGGCGTATCTGGTGAGTGGCGACCGTCGCTTTCTCGGAAGGATGCTGCCTCAGATGGAGACACAATACGCCGGCTGGACGGCAGAGCGCTGGGACGCCACCAAGCAGATGTTCCACTGGGACGGCATGCACGACGGGATGGAGACCAACATCAACTCCCGACTCACCGCCGACGAGTTCTCCGGTGCCGATGGCTACCGGCCGACGATCAATTCCTATCTCTACGCCGACGCGACCGCCATTTCACGCGCGGCCGCCCTGCTCGGCCAGCCAGCCAAGGCGCAGCTCTTCGCAGCCCGAGCCGCCGATCTCAAGGCACGGGTGCAACGCGAGCTCTGGGACCCGAAGCGGGAGTTCTTCTTCCACCAGTTTCGCACCGACGAGAAGGACGGCATCACCGCCGGGTCACTCACCTACCAGAGCGGACCATACGCCGGGAATCCCCACGGTCGCGAGGAGATCGGTTTCGTGCCCTGGCAGTTCAACCTTCCCGATGCGGGATACGAGTCAGCCTGGCGCTTCCTGCTGGACACGACATACTTCCTTTCTGCCCGCGGCCCGACGACCGTCGAACGCCGCGACCCGCAGTTCCTCGTCTCACCCCGCTGCTGCGTCTGGAGTGGCAACGCGTGGCCGTACGCCACCACGCAGACACTGGTGGCGATGGCGAACCTGCTGGACAACTATCGCCAATCGGTGGTGACCAAGGCCGACTACTTCCGGCTGTTCACGACGTACACGCTCGACCAGCGAAAGGATGGTCGTCCCTACATCGCCGAAGCGGCCAATCCCGACAACGGATCGTGGGACGGCCACGACACTTACTTTCACAGCGAGCACTACTTCCACTCCGGGTACACCGACCTGGTGATCACCGGCCTTGCCGGACTTCGGCCGCGTTCGGATGATACCCTTGAGGTGGCGCCGCTCGCCCCGGACAAGTGGGACTACTTTGCGCTGGATAACATCTCGTATCATGGCCATCAAGTGGCGGTCATCTGGGATCGTGACGGCAGTCGTTACCATCGTGGCGCCGGGCTCACGCTGCTCGCCGATGGCCGAGTCATCGGTCATGGGCCGCGACTCGACAGGTTGACGGCCTGGCTCGGGGCTCCCGTTTCAGGCGCAATTATTGCGCGCGGCAAGCCCGTCAACCTTGCCGTCAACAACGACGGTCACGCGTTTCCGTTCGTGCGCACCTCCTACAGTGCTCCGGGCACCTCGCCGCACTTCCTCGTCGACGGCAACTACTGGTATCACAAGTCGCCGCCAAACCGCTGGACCACCGCCGGATCGCCGAACGCGCGCGATTGGGTGGTGATCGAATTCGGCACGCTGCGATCGGTCGAGTCGGTGAAACTGTATTTCCTCGACGACTCCGTAGGCGTCACGCCACCGGTGCGCTACGATCTCGAGATGTGGCGCAACGGTGCCTGGACGCCGATTGCCGGGCAGCGTCGCGTTCCGGAACTGCCAGAAGGGAGACGCGCCAACATCATTGCCTTCACTCCTGTGACAACGGCGCGGTTGCGCGTGGTGTTCACGGCACGGCGAGGCAGCGCGCTTGGACTTACCGAAATCGAGGCATGGAGCAACGCGACGGACCGGCCGGCCACCGCGACTACTCCGTCGCCCGATCTTGCGTATGGCGCGGCGGTGCGCGCCTCATTCACGTCGGAATCCGACCGCGTGAACGAAGTGAACGACATGCGGGTGGCATTCAGCCACTACTCACGAAACCGCTGGACCGCCGCCGGTACCCCCAACGCGCAGGACTGGGTGGAGGTCAATCTGCCAGCACCACATCGCGTGGAAACGGTGGAACTGTACCTATGGGGTGACGATGTCCGTGTGAAGGCGCCCAGGCGGTACACGGTGGAATGCTGGGATGGACGGACGTGGCTGGCTGCCCGCGTGCTTTCACAGGTGCCGGCCGTGCCGCAGGTTTCCTCCGTCAACACCGTGCACATCGAACCCGTGATGACCGCGAGAGTCCGCATCGTATTCGAACATGACGTTCCAGCGGCCAGCGGGATGACGGAAGTGATCATTCTCGAGGGAACTCCCCGATGACCTTCATTCAGATGCGCCTCGCGTTCCTGGGCGCAACACTACTCGCTGCCTCTGCCTGCGGATCGAAGGACACCGCCAGGAGTTCCCCGATGCCAATGAAGACCACGATTAGCCGCGTGCCCTTCGGCACTGCTCCCGACGGTATGCCCGTCGAAGCCTTCACCCTGGTCAATGGCACCGGAATGGAGCTGCGCGCCATGTCGTATGGTGCGATCATATTGTCAATCAAGGTGCGCGATGCCCGGGGTGTGATGGGTGACGTCGTCCTCGGCTACGACTCGCTGGCCGGCTACGTGCGGAACTCGCCCTATTTTGGCGCCGTGGTGGGACGCTACGGCAACCGGATTGCCAAGGGACGCTTCACGCTCGACGGCACGGCGTACACGCTGGCCGTCAACAACGGCCCCAACGCCCTGCACGGCGGATTGCGCGGGTTCGACAAGGCGATCTGGAAGGCGGAGTCGACGCGGAGTGACAGTGGCGCCAGCGTAGCCTTCACGCTCGTCAGTCCCGACGGTGACGAGGGATACCCCGGCACCCTCACGGTCCGGGTGACCTACACCCTGATGAGCGCACGAAACGAGATCGTGATCGACTACGAAGGGGCGACCGACCGCGCCACGCCGGTCAACCTGACCAATCACAGCTACTTCAACCTTGCCGGCGCCGGCACGGGCGATATCCTCGGCCACCTGCTCACGCTAGAGGCCGACCGCATGACGCCGGTGGATTCCACGCTCATCCCGACCGGCAAGATCACTCCGGTGAGCGGAACGCCCTTCGACTTCCGGACACCAACGGCAATCGGCGCGCGCATCGACGCGAAGGATGAGCAGATCAAGAATGGCGGCGGCTACGACCACAACTTCGTGCTCAATCGCACGGGTCCGGGGCTCGTGCATGCTGCACGCATCACCGACCCGGCCAGCGGCCGCACGCTTGATGTCTCGACCACCGAACCCGGCGTACAGTTCTACACGGGCAACTTTCTCGACGGCACCATCACGGGCAAGGGCGGCCTCACGTACAAGCGTCGCTACGCGTTCTGCCTCGAGACGCAGCACTTCCCCGATTCGCCCAACCACGCAAACTTCCCGTCGACGATCCTCCGGCCCGAATCGACCTACCGATCACGGACCATCTTCGCCTTCGGCGTGGCCCGGTAGGGGCCTGCCGTCGCTACGCTGGCGCGGCGCAGGTTCAGGCCATCACACCAAACTTCATATGCGATTCGCCGTCCTTCCGTTCCTTCTCTGCGCCGCCAGCGTGAATGCGCAGCCCGCGTCGCGGCACCGCACGCCGCCGCCCAACAGGCCGGCCACGGTGGTGCTGCATGGCGCCGAGGTGGAGTTGCGATACCAAAGCGTCACCATACTGCGCGCCCAGCTGTCCTCGACGGGAGCCACACCGCGCCTGCGGATGCTGGTGGATTCGTCTGGGGGGAAGGTCACGCAGATCATCAGCTGGACCGCGGGTGACGACCGGATGACGTTGCGCGGGACGATCCATGGAACCAGCGACGCCTTCGCGGTTGACGCCGACCCGAGGGAAGATGGTGTGCCGATCGTCCGGAACAGCGTGGGGCCCAGCTATAACCAGCTCAACCGGGGAGTCTACGCGCGCAGCGGTGACTGGTTGCTGAGCCTGGATTTTCCATCCACCGCGCTGGTGACACCGGTGGAGGGTGGTGACTCCACGGCGTTTGGCATCGAGGCCGTGGGTGGTGAGGTGACACTGCGGTTCCGTCCGCGATTCTACCAGAAGCACCGAGGCCTGGCGTACTACGAACCGTGGACGTATGCGCCGTGGAACCGGTCGGCGGCGGGCTGGACCTCCTGGTTCGCGTACAAGGACCGCGTGACCGAAGCAGACATTCACACGGCGGTCGATGCCATTGCCGAGCGATTGGCGCCGTTTGGGTACGAATACGTCCAGATCGATGACGGCTTTCAGCGCCTCCCGGTTGGCGTGCCGGAAAACTGGATCAACACGAACGGGAAATTTCCGGGCGGGCTCGGAGAGATGCACGACTATATCGCATCCCGTGGATTGCAGGGCGGCCTGTGGACGAACACGGCGTTCGCGGATTCAACCTGGGCGGCGGCGCACCCGAAATACTTCGTACGGACGCCCGACGGCCAGCCCGCGCGGGGCAACTGGATCGGCTTCGTGATGGACGGCGCCAACCCGGCGACGATGAAGGATCTCGTACTCCCGGTGTATCGCCGGCTCAGGGCGCAGGGATGGAGCTACTTCAAGGTCGATGCGCTCCGCCACCTGCGTTACGAAGGCTACAACAGCCACAGTGAGTTCTACTCGAATCGTGGTGTTGACCGGGTGCGCGTCTACCGATCGTTCGTGCAGCAGATCCGTGACGTAATCGGCCGCGACGCGTTCCTGCTGGCCTCGTGGGGGCCGCGACCGGAACTCGTGGGGATCATCGATGCTACGCGCCTGGGAGACGATGGCTTCGGGTACGGGGGTTTTTCGCAGTTCAACTCGTTCAACAACGTCGTCTGGCGCAACGACCCGGACCACATCGAGATTGCCCGTGCGGACGGCTACCGGTCGGCGACGATCACGTCATTGACCGGCTCGTTGCTCATGCTGACGGACCGTCCGGATGTATATCGGGGCAGTCGTGTGGAGGCGGCGCGTCGCACCTCGCCCGTGCTCTTCACGGTACCCGGGCAGGTCTACGACGTCGATCCCTCACGCACGAGCCGACTTTCCATGGTGGAGCATGAGGTCAGCGGATCGGGACCGCGCCCGTTCGAGGCCGATCAGCGACTGCAGCAGACGCTGTACCAGCTGGACGTCGCGCGGCCCTTCGAACGGTGGACGGTACTGGCCCGAACCGCCGGAGCGCCTGACACGCTGCACATGATGGACCTCGGCCTGCCAACCGACCGGGACTATGTGGCGTTCGATTTCTGGGGCAAACGCTTCCTTGGGACATTCCGGGACACGTTTATCGCCGGAATGGTCGACACGGCGTTCCAGGTCCAGGTTGTCTGCTTTCGAGAGCGCCAGCTGCACCCGCAGTTGCTCGCCACGAACCGTCACGTGAGCTGTGGTGGCGTTGATCTGGAGAGCGTGAGATGGGATGGGGAGGCGCTTTCCGGGGTCAGCCGGGTGGTGACTGGCGATGCATACGAACTCTACGTGACAGAGCCCGACGGATGGACGGCGAAATCCGCCGAGGCGCCCGCTGCCAGCGCCGCGCTGGGCGAGCGCCGAAACGGATCGGTACGTGTCACGATACGCGGCGCCGTGTCCGGGCTGGTCGCGTGGCGCATAGGATACCAGCGTTCGCACTAGGCCCCCGAGTCGCGAGACTCTAGCTCACGGGCCAAGTGAGGTACGCGCCGACTACGCGCCCCGGTGTCCGCTGCTCTTGGGCTTTGTCGGAGGCTTCATCGGCTGACGCGGATGGGGCGTCGGTGCCTTTTCTCCGTCGACGAGCGGCCTTACGACGCCCGGGCGCTTGTGGGAAAAGTCGGGAATGACGTTCTTCTTCACTTGGCCTCCTCGAATTGGACTGGCACCACGATGATCGTGCCACCTGCCGGCAATGGCCTACCGATCATCGGGAAATGTAGCCGTTAGCATCCGTGGACGGCATGGTCAGCGGGCGCGGAGTGCCCGCGTGAGCGCCCGGTCGAGCGCATTGGCAAACGCCTGCTTCTCGCGGGGTCCGTACGCGGCATGGCCGCCCGTCTCGACGCCGGCACCACGCAGGCCGTCCATAAAGTTCCGTACCGAGAGGCGCTCGCCGATGCTCTCGGTCGTGTAGGACTCGCCTCGTGGGTCGATGACGGCAACCCCCTTCGGCACGAGCAGGGCGGCAAGCGGGATGTCGGCGGGGACCGCCACGTCACCGGCCACGGCGTGCTCGGCGATGTAGGCATCGGCGACGTCGGGACCAGCGTCCACCCGCACGGCGGAAAGGTGCGAGTACCCCGGCGGAAGCTGGACGCGCTGGTTTGCCACCAGTACGGTCTCGATCTTGAGGCGATCGGAGGCGCGGTAGCAGACTTCCTTCACGGGCAGCGGGGCAGCGTCGGCGTCGATCCAGAGCTTCATCAAGAGCGGGCGTCGGGCAGGGAGGGGAGATCCGGCAACGGTGGCGCACGAGGGAAGCTAACGTCACGAACCGGGAATTCCGTCGCCCGTGCTGGCGCACCGTTCCCCAAAAGGCAATCGTTCCCACCATGACCACGCCGCACGACCATTCCAGCAACCCACTGCACGGCATCACGCTCGAGCGCATGCTCAACGAACTGGTTGAGCAATTCGGCTGGGTACGCATGGGACGGCGCGTGCGCATTGCCTGTTTCACCAGCGACCCGAGCATCGCATCGAGCCTCAAATTCCTGCGTCGCACACCGTGGGCACGCGCCAAGGTAGAGGCGATGTATCTCGACCTGAAACGACGTGGCAAGTCGAACGCGTAGCCGCTTGGCCTGGTACGCCATCTCCTTACCAGAAGCAGGCGGGACCCGTCCTGACGGGTTCGTCAAGAGGTGCCTGACTGGCGCGGGGCTTCCGGCCGCGTCTATTTAGAGGACACCGCCGCAGGGCCCCAGCCAGGGGCTGGCGGATGGGAGCGTTCAAGATGTCCAGCAAGTCGCTGCACGATGGGACAATGATTGCCGGCTATATGATCGGCCGGGAGCTTGGCCGGGGTGCGATGGCGACGGTGTACCTGGCGCAAGACCTCAAGCACCACCGCTCCGTGGCGCTGAAGCTGCTGAAGCCGGAACTCGCCGCCTCCATCGAAGCAGCGCGCTTCCTGCGCGAAATCGAGATCGCCGCCTCGCTTGTCCATCCCAACATCCTTCCGCTGCACGATTCGGGCAACGAGGATGGGCACCTGTACTACGTCATGCCATGGGTGGACGGCGGATCGTTGCGGCAACGCCTCAACCGGGAGAGACAGCTTCCCGTGGCCGAGGCGGTGCAGATTGCGCGGGCGGTGGCCGACGCGCTGGCCTGTGCGCACGAGCACGGCGTGGTTCACCGGGACATCAAGCCCGAGAACATCCTCATGGAGCACGGGCTTCCGGTGGTGGTGGATTTCGGAGTGGCGCGTGTGCTGTCGGTCATGCGTGACGAGTACTCGACCGGGGCTGGCATGGCGGTGGGAACGCCGTCCTACATGAGTCCGGAGCAGGCCAGCGCCGACAATACGGTGGATCACAGGACCGATCAGTATGCCCTGGCCTGCGTGCTGTACGAGATGCTCGCTGGGCACCCCCCGTTCTCCGGAGGTACCGTCAGGGCGATCATGGCGCGCCACCTGTCGGATCCGCCCCCGCCGCTTGCCACCGTGCGTTCGGGAGTTCCCCGTCCGGTACGCCAGGCATTGACCCGCGCGCTGGCCAAGGTGCCGGCCGACCGGTTCGCGTCTGTCCGCGACTTCGCCGACGCCCTGGTGGCCGCGGACTCCGATGCCGAGTCCAGCTCGTCCATCGCCGTGCTTCCGTTCGTCAACATGAGCGGGAATCCGGAGGATGATTATTTCGGCGACGGCATGGCGGAAGAAATCATCACGGCGCTTTCCAGGGTAGACGGGCTACGCGTCGCATCGCGCACCTCGGCATTTGCCCTCAAGGGCAAGCACCTCGACATCCGTGCCATCGGCGAGCAGCTGAACGTCCAGGTGGTGCTGGAAGGCAGCGTGCGACGAGCAGGGAACACACTCCGCGTCACGGCACAGCTCGTGAATGCGACCGACGGTTACCACCTCTGGTCCCATAATTTCGATCGCGATCTGAAGGACGTGTTCGCGATCTACGACGACATCGCGGCGAACATCACCCGGGCCCTCCGGGTCGTCCTGCAGGAGGATGAACGCCGCGCCATCACGAAGGCGCCCACCACGGATCCGGAGGCGTATGACTACTACCTCCGCGGGCGGCAGTTCTTTCACGAGCATCGCAAGAAAAGCGTCCTGTTCGCGCGGCAGATGTTCGAGCGTGCCATCCAACGGGATCCGGAGTATGCGCGTGCCTATGCCGGACTGGCGGACGCCTGCTCGTTTGTGGCCCACCACTATCAGGATGAACATGCGGCCGCAAACATCGAGCAGGCCGACAGAGCGAGCCGAAGGGCGCTGGAGATAGAGCCTGACCTTCCGGAGGCACACGCCGCCCGTGGGTTCGCGCTGGCCCAGCTCGGGCAGTTTCCCGAAGCCGAGCAGGAGTTTCTCCGGGCGATGGCGCTGGATCCCAACCAGTTCGAGGCGAGGTACTTCTACGCCAGAACCTGTTTCCAGCGGGGCGAGATGACGCACGCCCTGGATCTGTTCGAGGAAGCCAGCCGCGTGCGCGAGGATCACGAGGCATTGTACTTTGCCGCCCAGACGCTCTCGGCGCTGGAACGATCCGCCGAGGCAGCGGCTGCATACCGCCGGGCGCTGCCGGTGATCGAACGGCATCTGGAGCTCAATCCTGACGACGCCCGGGCTTATACCATGGCTGCGGTCTGCTGCAGCCGGCTGGGTGAACGGACCCGAGGGCTCGAGTGGGCTCGACAAGCCACGGCAGTCGACCCTGAAGACGCCGGTGTCTGCTACAACGTCGCCTGCCTGCTGGCGCTGGAAGGCGAAAAGGACGACGCGATCGAGCACCTCCAACGTGCGACACGGGTAGGTTTTGCCCGCCGTGACTGGATCGAGCATGATCCCGATCTCGAGTCTCTTCGTGACGATCCCCGTTTTGTGGAGCTGATCCAGGAGCGGCGCGACCAGTCCACCTGAGCCACTGACTGCCTTCCCGGCAGCCCGTGTCCGTCCTCTGGATCTGGCGTGGTATATTTCACCGGTGCCAGTCGTGCGCCTGCACCCTGGCAGACCCCGACGCACGGAGCCAACCATGACCAGGCATCACAAGGTCGCATTGCTCACCGCCGCCGTCGCCGCGGCGTTCATCGGCTTGCAGATCGGACTGAAC
>DATCGU010000009.1:0-7131 GCA_036508735.1 Gemmatimonadaceae bacterium | reverse complement strand
CGGCCTTGCTGCGGCTGGGGATGACGGGGCGCCTGCGCGGCGCCGTCGTCGGGGTGATTGCCGGATTGTTCCTGCTCGCCGCGTACCGCTCGGTGGATCCCGTGTCGAGGGCCGTTTACGGTACCTTCTCCATCGGTGAGCGGCAGATGTACCGGATGGCCTCGATCACCGGCGAGTACGGTGGTCCGGGGCGCGACGAGCTCGTCTACAACCTGGAGTTCACCGGCTACCACCACGTGCAGAACCGGCTGTTCCGCGTGATCAAGCCGACGGCGCAGACGGTGATCGCCGCGTCGCAGTCGGTGAACTGGAATATCTGGAGTCCGCTCGACCCTGGCAGCTATCGGCGCACGATGGCCGGGGAGAACGTCCTCCTGCCGCGTTATGCGGATGAGGCGGAGGTCGCCTCCGACGCGGCGAGCATCCCGGAACTCTGGTTCCTGGAATTCTCCAACCATCTCGACACCGGCGACCCCATGCGACCGCTCGACCGCCTCTACCGAGAGGACCGCATCGTCACCGTCCATGCCCGGGGGCACGCCCTCAGGGCGCATCATCTGGTCCGCCGGGAGATGTCGCTGGTGCCTTGAACCGCCGGGCGTGCTAGTCTTCGATGTGTTCGGTAGTTTCCCTGCTCCTGTCCGTCCTCTACCGTCTGCCGTCTACCGTCTACCGTCTCAATGTCCGGCACTCCGAACCAGATACACGCGGTTCCCCGCCTGCGCGGCCGAACGCCCATCCGCCCCGATGACCTCCTGCTGTCCGTCCTCGTGCCCGTGTACAACGAGCGCTCGACGATCGGTGTGATCATCGACCAGATCCATACGGTAGGCGTGCGCAAGCAGGTCATCTGCGTCGACGACCGGTCCACGGACGGCACCTTCGAGATCTTGGAGAAGCTCAAGGCGCAGGGGCGCATCGACGTCCTGGTTCGACACGAGGTCAACCGCGGCAAGGGGGCGGCCATCCGCACGGCGCTGGCGGCGAGCACGGGCAACGTGGTGATCGTCCAGGATGCCGACCTGGAGTACGACCCGGCCGATTGGCCCGCGCTGCTCGAACCCATCGTGGACGGGCGCGCCGACGCCGTCTTCGGGTCGCGCTTCCTCAGCGGTCCGCATCGCGTGCTCTACTACTGGCACTCGGTGGGCAACTGGGCGCTGACCATCCTCAGCAACATGGCCACCAACCTCAACCTCACCGACATGGAGACCTGCTACAAGGCCATCCGTGGCGACCTGGCCCGCTCGCTGCACCTGACGAGCGACCGGTTCGGATTCGAACCCGAGGTGACGGCGCGCCTGGCCAGGGCCGGCGTGCGCATTTTCGAGGTGCCCATCAGCTATTCGGGGCGGACCTACGCCGAGGGCAAGAAGATAAACTGGCGCGACGGCGTCGCGGCGTTCTGGCACATCGTGCGCTTCAACTTCTTCGCGTGACGTCTGTCGAAGTGGCGCCGCGCGCCGCCGCCGGCACCCGCGGCGGTCCGCCCGCGTCCTCCCCCGCCGGCGCGGCGCGCCTGCCTGATCCGCGCTGGTGGGCGCTCGCGCTCGTCATCGCACTGCTCGCCGTGGCCGCCTCGGCGACCAGCTTGCGCAATGGATTCACCTACGACGATCGCTGGATCATTGTCGACAACGGTCGCGTGCACTCCATCCGCGCGCTCTGGCACTATTTCGCCGAGTCGTACTGGCCAATGTCGAGAGGAGCGGCGCTCTACCGGCCGTTCATGATCTTCGCCTACTCGGTGCAATGGGTCGTGGGCAGCGGGTCGCCTCTGCTGTTTCATCTCGTCAACGTCCTGCTGGCCGCCGCGTGCGCGGTGGCGGTGTTCTGGGTGGCCGGGTTCCTGGTGGCGCCGCGGGTCGCGTGGCTTGCCGCGGCGTTGTTCGCCGTGCATCCCGTCCATGTGGAGGCCATCGCGAACGTGGTGGGCCAGGCCGAGTTATGGGCGGCGCTTGTCGTCCTGCTGGCGTTCGGGTTGTACGCCCGCGACCGGCTTGAGGGCCCGCTGCGCCGCGAGACAGGCGTGGTCATCTGGTTCCTGTTCGTCGTCGGCATGTTCATCAAGGAACACGTCATCGTGCTCCCGGTGCTCCTGGTGGCCGCGGAGCTGCTGCTCTATCGCGATGAGTCGCGTTGGCGCCGGCTGGACCGGTTGCGGCTCCTGCTCTGGCCGATGCTGGTGGTCGTCGTCGCATATCTCATGATACGCGTGCGCATCATTGGCGGCATCGGTGGCGACACCGAGCATCCGTCACTGCTTCATCGCACCCTGGCCGAGCGGGTGTTCATCATGCTCGACGTCTTCCCCGAGTATGGCCGCCTGCTGCTGTGGCCAGCGCACCTCTTTGCCGATTACTCGCCGCAACATCTCATTGTTCACGCGGCGCCGGACGTTTCGCAGCTCTCCGGCGTCCTGCTGGTCGTGTGTACGGCAGTCCTCTTCGTGCTTTCCCTCCGGCGCGCGCCGGTGGTGGCGTTCGGGCTAGCGTGGTTTGCGCTGTTCATTGCCCCGGTGAGCAATATTCTGCTGCCCACCGGCATCCTGCTGGCCGAACGCACGCTGTACCTGCCCAGCGTCGGTGCGCTGCTTGTGCTGGCGTTCGGGGTCAACCTGTTGTACGAGCGGCTGCGCACCGACGGCTCGGCGCTGCAACGGGCCGTCCCTCTGCTCTGCGCCGGTGCGCTGGCGCTCGGCATCGCGCGCAGCTCGGCGCGCAACCCGTTCTGGCACGACACCGATTTGGCGTTCGCCACGATGGTCGAGGACGAGCCGCTCAGTTTCAAGGCACACTATGCCCGGGGTGGCCAGCTCTATCAGCGGCACAGGTCGATGGACGCCGAGCTCGAATGGCTCCTCGCCATCAAGTTGGAACCCAATTATTACGGCGTTTACGTGGACCTCGCGCACAAATATCGCGAGATGCATCACTGCCCGGCCGCCATTTCGCTCTACCGCAAGGCGCTGAGCCTGGAGCCCGCCCTGCCCTTGGCGCAGGTGTCCATCGCCGCTTGCCAACTGGAGCTGGCGCAGTGGCGGTGGGCGCGTACGACGTCGCGCATTGCCATTGCCGACGGCTTCTACCGGCGGGCCTTCGTGTACATGATTGACCGTGCCGACAGCGCACTGGTGGCGCAGGACTCAATCGACCCGACGATCGGCGCCAAGTGGTTATTGCGTCGGCACACACAGCCCAAGCTGTAATGGTGGCCGACTGAATTCGCCAAGACTGTTGTTGACCAAGAACATGACAACTATACGATGCTGTAACACTCGGCGTCTCTCGCGGCCGACCGCGATATGCGGATTGCGCGGCAATTCGCCGTGATCCGCTCCAGACAACTCCGATCGGCTCAATTTGTAAGTTATTGTACAGTAGCGTGTTAGGCACGACATTAGCGTGTGGCAAGCCAATTGCACAGGATAAGGCACGAACGTCTGCATGTGCCAACAGCGTTGTTGGAAGCAATACTACCCGTGATGTCCACTTATTCAGGAGACGCGCAAAATGTCGAACCGCAAGGGCTTTACGCTGATCGAGCTTCTGATCGTCGTTGTGATCATCGGCATTTTGGCCGCCATCGCAATTCCGAAGTTCGCCAACACGAAGGAAAAGGCCTATGTGGCCTCGATGAAGTCGGACCTGCGCAACCTCGTGACCGCCCAGGAAGCGTATTTCTCGGACCACAACAGCACCTACGCGAGCACCATCGCGACGGACATGGCCACGTCGTACCGCTCCTCGAGCGGCGTCACGGTTACGCTCAACTCGTCGGGCAACACGGGCTGGTCGGCTTCGGCCTACCACACCACGACGACCCGCACCTGCGCCATCTCGGTGGGCGGCACGGCAACCAACGAAGGCGAGCCGGTTTGCCAGTAACCTGACGCTGCACGCAGTACACGATGGGCCGGGAGCGATCCCGGCCCATCGTGCATGGATATCCGACTCCGGATGCGGAATCGACTGAGGAATCCGGCGTCCGATTTCGATGGCGATAGCACTGGATCGGTGATGCCCGCGGGCGTGGCACGGCTATGCTCGCGTCATGAAGCGTCGCGTCGCCTTCTCGCTCGTCGAACTGCTGACGGCCCTCGTCCTGCTGGCCGTCGGGCTCGCTGCCTTCGTGCGGGCGGCCGGGGCCGTCGCCCGTCTCGAGAATGACGCGCGTCTGCGCCGTGCGCTCGCCGTGGTGATGCAGGCCCGGCTCGATTCGCTCGCGGCGCGGCCATGCGGACCCGCGCATTCCGGGCAGGCGTTCTTCGCGGGGATCGACGAGCACTGGAGCGCCGTCAGCGACGGGCGCCGCTGGCTGCTGCGCGATACCCTCGTGGTGCGTGCGCGGCCCTCCCTCGGGCGCGACTACACGGCCGCCCTCGCATGCCGGCCCTGAGGTCCCGCCCGGGTATCGGACTCGCCGAGTCGCTGGTGGTACTCGTGCTCGCCGGCGTCGTGATGGCCTCCGTCGGGCGAGGACTTTCCCAGCACCTGCGGCTGCGCCGCGAACGTGATGACCAGGCGCGCGCCGACGAGATCGTGCAGGTGGTGCGCGACGTCATGCGAGCCGAACTCGGTCACTCGGCGCCCGTCCCCCGCCTATTGGGCGACACCGCCGTGGAGCTTGCGTCCACGCGCGTTGCCGCCGTGGCCTGCGAACTGGTTGCGCCCCGCCTGACGCTGCCCTCGTCGGTGCCCTCATGGAGCGCTCCACGTGCCGGCGACTCGCTGGCCCTTATCGATACGCTCACCGGTGCGGAATGGCGCACGGCCGTGACTGCCACCGGATCGCAGCGCGCCAACGCGCGCTGTCCGGCGGGCGGCACCCGGCTCACTCTCGCCGCCCCGACACCGCCGTCGGTGCCGTCGCTCCTGCTCCCGGCACGCGTCTGGCATATGGTGCGCTACGTGACGTATCGGGCCAGCGACGGTGCCTGGTGGCTGGGAGAGCGATCCTGCACCACCGGCTGCGCTGCGGCCCAGCCCATCGCCGGACCCCTGCTGCCCCCGAACCAGGGAGGTTTTCACCTCGCCCTTGTCCCAGGTGCGGACGGGCGCCCGGTGGCGCTCGACGTCTCGGCGCGGGCCGTCATCGGTGGGCGGTCGTCGGCGATGTCGGCCCGCCTCCCGCTGGCCGTCGTTCCGTGACGCCACGCCGCGGTTTCGCGCTCGCCGCGGTGCTCGCGGCCCTCGTCATCATGGCGATGGTCGTGGCGGTGGGCGCTCAGCGGGCGCTGGTCGGAGCGCGCGAGAGCACACTGGCCCTGGCGCGCGCCGAAATGTCAGGGGCCGCCACCGGCGCCTTGGCCGCCGTGATTGCGGTACCTGCCGATACGGCGCGCCTTGCGGACATCGTACCCGGTGCGCTGCTCGATAGCGGTTCCGCTTCCTTCGGGCCGGCCCGGGCCGCCTGGACGCTCACCGGTGCCATCGCCCCCTACGCCGTGATTGAAATCGACTTGCGCCGTCCGGTGATCGGGGGGTCGGCGCGCGAGTTCCGTCGCATGATCGTGGGGGTTCGCCGCGATTCGGCAGGGGAGGCCTGGTGGGTGCCAACCGGCGGCGGTGGGTGGGGTCGGATTCCCTCTTCCTGACCGGTCGGCTGTTACCTCTGTCCCCCTCCGCTCGTGATAATGGGACAGCGCTCACCCAGCTGTCGGCCCCGGCCGGCGGTCAGGGGGATGCGTCAGGCTGCTGAGGTGGCGTAACTGCAAGCCAAACCAGCAATTTGCATCATTGACTACTATTGACCGCGTACGGTCGCCGTCTGCAAGTTAGCGGGCCCGGCACGCGCACACGATGTTCACTGTCGGGAGGCCGCGCGTGGTGCGGACGCTCGACTGTACTCCTCGCTCGAGGGCCGGCTCGCAGATGGCGCTCTTCGGTCGCAAGAAGACTTCAGTGGGGCTCGACATCGGGTCCGGCCTCGTCAAGGTGGCCGTGATCGATCACGCCAAGGGCGAGCCCGAACTGACAAAGGTGGCCATCACCCCCCTGCTCGCCGACGCGATCGTCGAGGGGGAAGTCATGGACCCGCAGATCGTTGCCGACGCCGTGCTGGCCACCATGCGCGCGGCCGGGGTGACATCCAAGGACGTCATCACGGCCGTGGGCGGCCGCGACGTGATCATCAAGAAGATCCAGATTGAGCGTGTAAAGGAACAGCAGGCGCGCGAGCTGATGCGCTGGGAAGCGGAGCAGCATGTGCCGTTCGACATGGAGTCGGTGGAACTCGACTTCCAGATCCTCGATCCCGGCGGCGACGGCGTGGAGATGAGCGTCCTGCTGGTGGCGGCCAAGCGCGAACTGATCGAGGCCAAGCTGCGACTGCTGTCCGACGCCGGCCTCAATCCGGCCGTCGTCGACGTCGACGCCTTCGCGCTGCACAACGCCTTCGAGCTGAGCTATCCCGACGCCATGCAGGGCGTGGTGGGGCTGGTCAACATCGGGCACGAAGTCACGAACATCAATATCCTCGACGAAGGCGTACCGATCCTCACCCGGGACATCATGGTGGGGACGCGGAAGTTCCGCGAAGACCTGCAGCGCGAGCGCGGCCTTGGCGCCGACGAGGCGTCCCAGCTGCTCCAGGGCTACGACCGGTCGCCTCACCTCGACGCGGTGATCGAAGGGAAGGGCGAGGAGATCGCCGTCGGCATCGAACGCGCCGCGGCCTATTTGGCGTCGTCGTCGCGCAGCGCGGCGCAGATGCGCGCGGTCTACGTGTGCGGCGGCGGTTCGCGCATTCCCGGGCTTTCCGACGTGCTCGCCGCGCGCCTGCGCGTGCAGGTGGAACACGCGAATCCGCTGGCCAACCTGCGGGTTCGTGACGGGGCTTTCGATTCGCTCGTCACGGACGAGGTGGCGCCACTGCTGATGCTTCCCATCGGCCTGGCGCTGCGCCAGCCCGCCTGATCGCCCAGGATCCATAAGCATCATGATTGAAATCAATCTCCTTCCCGGCGCGCGAAAAAAGTCGCGGAGTCGTGGACCGTCGCTGAACTTCGGCGAGGCGTTCCGGGATCTCAGCGCGCGCATTCGCGATCCGTGGATGATCTCGGCCGTCGGCGGGGTAGCCGTCGG
Organism: Gemmatimonadaceae bacterium; assembly: GCA_036508735.1. Taxonomy (GTDB): domain Bacteria; phylum Gemmatimonadota; class Gemmatimonadetes; order Gemmatimonadales; family Gemmatimonadaceae; genus PNKL01. The sequence goes on along the minus strand of DATCGU010000009.1, from coordinate 46 downwards.
TCTCCTGGCCATCGGGCTCATGTGGACGTTGCAGAGCCGCCGGGAG
>DATCGU010000008.1:0-4012 GCA_036508735.1 Gemmatimonadaceae bacterium | reverse complement strand
TGGTCTCGCCGGGGGGACGCGAATGGCCGAAGCGGTTCCGGATAGTGCTGCGCGCGTGGCGGGCGAGAGCGTGCGTCCGTCTGGAGGCGGCCCCGCGCCGAAGCGCCTGTCGGTCGTCGTTCCCACGCTGAACGAGGGCGTCCGGTTGCCTCGGCTGCTCGCGTGTCTCTCCGCGCAGACCCGCACGCCCGACGAGATCATCGTCGCCGACGCCCGTTCGTCCGACGACACGCGCGCGATCGCGATCGCTGCCGGCGCCAAGGTCGTCGACGGCGGCGACCTGCTCCTGTTCACGGACGCCGATTCCGAGCCCGGGCCCGACTTCATCGAGCGCGCGCTCGCGGAGTTCGAGGCGCGCGGGCTGGAGGTCGCATCGGCGGCACCATGGCCGGTGGAGACCGATCCCTCGCTGCACTTCTGGTGCGGCGTTGCCGAGGCCTACCTGCGCTTGATGGAGCACATCGTCCCCCACGCCGCCGGCGTCTGCATCCTGGTCACGCGCGAGCTGCACGAGCGCATCGGGGGTTTCGACGAGACGATCGTGCTGGCGGAGGACCACGACTACGCCCGGCGCGCCGCTGGCGTAGGGCAGTACGGTCTGCTCCGGACCGTACGCGTCCCCGCTTCGATGCGGCGCGCGGCGCACGAGGGCAGGTGGCGGCTCTTCGGCATCCTGGTCTACACCGAGTGGAACACGCTGGCCGGCAAGCCGATCCGCAGCACGCCGTTCGAGTACAGGTTCGGGGAGTTCGGCGAGGACGACGCGCCGGAAGGCCGTGGGCGCGGGCACAGGGCGCCCAGGCGCTCGGGTCGCGCGCAACGGCTGCTCAGGCAGCTCGAGAAGCCGTCGAGCGAGGTGCAGACCGACGCCATCGGGTTCCAAGTCGTGTCCGCGATCGGGGGCGGGCTGGGCACGGCCGCGATGGCGTCTGCCGGATGGCCGCCCGCGGCTTACGTGCCATTCGCCGGCGCCACCGCCGTCATCGCCGGCGTCTCCACCTACGAGGCGCTGCGCAAGCTGCGCTACGAAAGACCGTATGGCGACTTCTTCAGCGCCTCGATCGCCGTCGCGAGCGCAGACGTGGTCGATGGCTCGGGTCGCGTCCTCGTGCGCCGCGGCGTCGACGAGGTCTGCGAGCTGCACGCGATCAAGAACCTCAAACGGATGTCGGAGTTGAACCGGCAGGGCCTCGCGGGCCGCTTGCGCATCGTGCTGGAGACCCTCGAAGGGATGCGCGCGCTCATCGACGACATGGGAGATGCGGCCTACTCGGAGGTCTCCTACGTCAGCGCGCGGTCGAGCCTCACCACGCTCCTGTTCAAGGTCGGCTTCGACGAGGTCGAGCATCCGCCGCCCTACGACTTCGTGAACCGCTGGGACAAGCGGTTGCTGATGTGGGTCATCGGCCGCAGGGTCGGCAGGCAGCTGTCCGGGGACGCGGGATCGTACCGGATGGCGCTCATGCCCAAGCAGGACTTCGCAAGTGCCCGGACGGCCGCCGCGATCGACGGACAGATCGAGCGCGCGCGGTACGACCTCACGCGCGCACTGAGCCTGTCGCGCAGGACCGAGGTACCCGTGCCGGAGGCGACAGCCGTCACCCAAGTGGCAGGCGAATAGGACCTTCGCTCCCGCGTGCCGGCCCGGACGACGCTACATCAGCGTCCCGAACATCGCGCGGCAGTAGCGGTCATATGCGCGCATGCGCGACTTGTCGTACGAGTTCGTGCGCGAGTCAGGATGTGCGAGCGTCCGCGCGATGTTGACGACCCGATAGCTGGACCTTCCCGCGCCACGGGTGCGGTCGCGGTACACGGGTACGACCTTCAGCGCCGTCACCCTCGTCCCGCTCTTCCGGCGGACGATGGTCGCCTTCACCATGATCCCCAGGTCGGTACGCGTCGCCGACATGCCACTTATGAAGTTGCCCATGGAGTAGACGATGTAGTGGCCCTTGTACTTCTCGACGGGCCGGACCACATGCGGATGCGACCCGAGGATGATGTCGGCGCCCGCATCGATGAGCGCCCTGGCCATCGTCCGCGTGCGTGACTCGGGCACCGACGAGTACTCGCTCCCCCAGTGGGGGACCACGACGATGAGGTCGACATTCGGGCGTGTCGATGCGATCTGCCGCTTCATCGAAGCGAGATCGATTCGGCTCACGGCCCAGTCGAACGGGCTTCGGATCCCGTTCGTGCCGTACGTGTAGGCGAGAAACGCGATCTTCACGCCGTCGTGCTTGACGATGACCAGGGACGACCGGTCGGTGCCCGCGTGCGCGAGACCGAGCTTGCCAAGGTAGGCGGCGGTCGCCCGGACCCCCGTCGCGCCGCCGTCGAGCGCATGATTGTTGGCAGTGGTCAGGACGTCGAAGCCCACCTTCTTCAGGGCGTCGGCGTACGACCGGGGCGTATGGAAGGCCGGATAGCCGGAGTACGGCCCAAAGGACCGCAGGATCGTCTCAAGGTTGCCGAGCGCGATATCCGCGGCGGAGATGTCGGCCTTGACGGGGCTGAAGGCCGGGTAGAAGTCGTAGCCCGAACCGTAGCGTGCCGCCGTGAACTGCTGCGAATGGCACATCAGATCACCGACGGCCAGCAGGGTGACGGTGGCGTCGACGGAAGGTGTCGTGTCGGTGGAAGGCGTCATGTCCGTGGAGGGTGGCGTCTCGGCGAGGGGAGCTTCCGCGAAGACCCGTGAAGGTTCGTCCAGACGGGTCTGCGTCCCCGGAATCGAGGGCAGCAGCACGAACCCGGCGACGACGGCCAAGGCCGCGACCAGTGACACCGTGCGTGCGCGTGCGCTCATGAACGCCCCCGACCCCCGCGGCCCATTACCTGCCCAACGCCACAGTATGGCAGGAATCCCCGCGAAAGCACCTACGAACGGCGTCTGCGGACTATGAGGATCGCTGCTATGCCAGCAGCGGCCCCTACTGTGTCAGTAGCCCAATCGACCGGGTCAGGCGTCCGGCCGGGCGTGAAGGACTGATGGAACTCGTCGCTCGCCCCGTACAGCGAGCACGCGAGCAGGGCGATGACCGCCAGCCGCGCCCCCGTCTTCCCGGCGCCTGCGGCCCCGATTGCGAGAGCGCCCAGAAGCGCGTACTCGGTGAAGTGCGCGACCAATGAGTAGTCGGCCACGGTGCCCGGGATGGCCGATCCCGGCATCGAGCTGAGTCCGAAGATCACGGCCATCAACGCCGCAACGGCGAACCATCGCGCGGTGGTCACTCGTGCGGACTCTGGCATCCTCGACACCCTTCTGGCGCGGCGTGACGGTGAGGCGCCGCCTGCGCGATGTGCGCAAGCGCCCGCCGGGATCAGGGCCAAGTATACGGGAGCCACGCTCGAGTGCCCGGGCAACGCAAGAAGGCGGGGATGCTGGTCCCCCGCCTTCTCTCGGTGGTCGGGTCAGTCGTGCGGGGCGGCGCGTGGCAACCCGGGACGATACTGGCGCGGGTTCCTCTACCGCACGGCGATCTCCGCGCGCCGGTACTTGGATGCGATGGCACCGCCGCTGCTCGTGACGACCGATACCTTCACGGACCAGTGCAGCAGCTTGAACCTGCCGAGCAGGTATGACCTCACGGCCTTGGCGCGGGCGGTCGCGAGCCGCTTGCGCCAAGGCCGCCGAGCCGCCGATCCCCTTGCCGGTGACGCCGTTGATCGTCAGTGCCTTGAACCCCTGAGCTTTGATGAGCGCAGCGAGCCTGCGCAGCGTCGCCTTGCCGGAGACGGTCAACCTCGATGAGTTGGACTTGAATGTGACGGCGCCGATCCTGACCGCGGCCGCGGCCCGGTAGGTCGCGCGCACCTGCGCCGACTCCGTACCGTCTGCGCCGATGGCCTGCACGGCCACGCCCGCGTTCGGGCCGAGCAGCTTGCGGTAGGAGAAGCTCGAGGTGCCGGGACCGGTGGTGCCCACGACGGTGGCGCAAGTGCTGCGCTCCTTGGCCGGGCAACATGTCATCCGCTTGCAGATGCGCCTTCCAAAACGACTGGACAA
>DATCGU010000007.1:0-5581 GCA_036508735.1 Gemmatimonadaceae bacterium | reverse complement strand
CCGCCGTGACACACCGTTTGTCTGCCGCGGCCTGCCGGAGCAGTTCCACCACCTCGCCGCGCCCCTCGGGGCGCGCCACGGCGTCGGGAACGTTGCGCAGCCCCGAGACGTCGCGCGCGTACGCCTCCAGCGCCGACGGGTCGCGCAGGAGTTCGAGGCTCACGTGTCCCCGCCGAAGTGGATCAGGTCTGGCATCTGGTGGCGCACGATTCAATTTGACGAACGGGTTGCGCGGCCGCGACTGCCGGGAGAGCATTCGGGCGTGAATGAATTTCCGCCCGGCTTCACCCTGCGACGCGCCACTCCCGCCGACCTCGTACCATTCGGCGAGTTCAGCCGCCGGACGTTCCGGGCCACGTACGGGCCGTTCCAGACGCCCGAGCGAATGGCGCGGCACCTCGATGAGCGAATGAACGACCGGCTGCTGGCGAAGGAGTTGGCCGATCCCGCGCGCACCGTGCTCGTGCTCACGCACGACGGCGATTGGGCAGGCTACGCCCAGCTGCGCGGCGGCGACAGCCCACCCGGACTGTCCGCCGTGCGACCCGTTGAGATCGAACGGTTCTATGTGGCGCATGCGTGGCACGGACGGGGCCTTGCCGCGCCGCTCATGGCGACCACGCTCGACGCCGCTCGCGAAATGGGGCACGACGTGGCCTGGCTCGCGGTGTGGGAAGAGAACCCCCGGGCGGTCCGGTTCTATGAAAAGCAGGGTTTCCGCATCGCCGGCCGGCACATCTATTTATTCGCCGGTACGCCCGAAGACGATCATCTGATGGTGATGGAGTTGCAGGGCAGGCACGGCCCGCCCGAAAGAACGGACGGGGTACAACGTACGGCGTAAAGCGTACAGCTTCCTTTGTCTTTCACAATTCCCGGAGTCCCATATGAAACGTCCCATCCTGCTGGCTCTTGCCGTGCTGTCGCCAGCAGCCCTCTGTGCCCAGGCTCCCCTGAAGGTTGCCCTCAGTGGTCGCGCCACCACCGAGGTCGCGCTCAGCGGCCCGCGTGAAACTGGCAAGCCGGCGCCCAAGGCGCTGGTGGTCAAGATCGATTACGGCCAGCCGCATGTCCGTGGCCGTGACGTCCCGGTGGAACTGGCGAAAGTCGGGACGGTCTGGCGAACTGGCGCCAACTCGTCCACCACGTTCACGACCGACGTGGACCTGATGGTCGGCAACGCGTCGGTGCCCAAGGGTTCGTACTCGCTCTACACCATCCGCGCGGCCGACGGCTACCTGCTGATCATCAACACGAATACGGGGCAGTGGGGCACCGAGTACGACCAGACGCACGACCTGGCGCGCGTGCCGCTGGCGGCGCGGACGCTGACCGAGACGCGGGAGTCGTTGCAGATCGCCCTCGTGCCCGCAGGCGACCAGTCGCCCAAGGGCATGCTGACCATCGCGTGGGGGAAGCTGGAACTCTCCACCAGCTGGGCGGCCAAGTAGGTAGATTGCAGGGGGCGGCGGATGTCGCCCCCTTCACATTTCCAGCCCTTTCGTTGCCATGTCCGCTCCGCGCCTTCAGGCCCTGCACGACGCCGGCCAGTCGCTCTGGCTCGACTACATTGACCGCCCCATGCTCCACAACGGGGAGCTGTCCCGGCGCATTCACGACGACGTACTCACGGGGATGACCTCCAATCCCTCCATTTTCGAGAAGGCGCTGGCCTTGGGCACGGCCTACGATGCACAGGTGGGGGGCATTGGCGGGGAGCGCTCCGCCTGGCAGTTGTTCGAGGAACTGGCCACCGAGGACGTGCGGACGGCGTGCGACCTCTTCCGCGAGGTCTACGACCGCACGCAGGGCGTGGACGGCTACGTGTCGCTGGAGGTCTCGCCGAACGTCGCCAATGATGTCCCCGGCACCCTGCGCGAGGCCCGACACCTGTGGCAGATGGTCGACCGTCCCAACGTGATGATCAAGGTGCCGGGCACCGATGCGGGCTGCATGGCCCTGCGTCAGCTGACCGCCGAAGGGATCAACATCAACGTGACGCTGCTGTTCGCCGTGGAGGCCCATGCCCGCGTCATCGAGTCGTACCTCTCAGGGCTCGAAGCCCGTGCGGCCGCCGGCGCGCCACTCGCGCGCATCGCCAGCGTGGCGTCGTTCTTCGTGAGCCGCGTGGACAGCGAAATCGACAAGCGACTCGACGCGCAGGTGTCGGCCCGCAAGCTCGCCGCATCTGCCGCCGGGGCATTGAAGGGAAAGGCGGCCGTGGCCAACGCCAAGTTGGCTTATCGCCTCTTCACCGAGTGCTTCAGCGGGCCGCGATGGGCGGCGCTCACCGCCAAGGGGGCACATGTGCAGCGGCCGCTGTGGGCCAGCACGTCCACCAAGAACCCGTCGTACCGCGACGTGCTCTACGTCGAGGAACTCGTGGGTCCCCAGACGGTGAACACGCTGCCACTGGCCACGCTTGAGGCGTTCCGCGACCACGGCGAGACGCGCCGCACCGTCGACGCCGACCTCGTTGCCGCCGAGGGGGTGCTCTCGGCCATCGAGTCGGCCGGTATCTCGGTGCGCAACGTCACCGACCAGTTGCTCGGTGAGGGCCTCTCCTCGTTCCAGACGGCCTTCGACACCCTGCTCGCCGGCCTGGAGCAGAAGGCCGCGTCGCTCGGTCGCCCCGTAGCGGCCGGGCGCTGACCGGAGACCATTCCGTGCCACTGAAGCACACGCGAACCAAGGTGGTCTGCACCATCGGCCCGGCGTCGTCCTCTCCCGAGATGATGCGCGCGCTGATGGCCGACGGACTCGACGTCGCCCGCATCAACTTTTCGCACGGCACGCACGACGAGCAGGCCGCGCGCATTGCCGAGATCCGGCGCATCGCCGCTGAACTGGGCCGTCCGGTCGCCATCATGGGCGACCTGCAGGGTCCGCGCATCCGCGTGGGACACCTCGACGCTTCCGTGGAACTCACCGACGGCGCCGAACTGGTGCTCGCCTACGAGAGCGGGGCGCGCGCCGGGGAGCTGCCGGTGACGTACGCCGACCTCTCCCGTGACGTCACGGCCGGCGCGCGCATCCTGCTCGACGACGGCCTGCTGGAGCTCGAGGTGCTCGCCGTCGACGGGGACCGCGTGCGCACGAGGGTCGTGCACGGCGGCCAGCTGAAGTCGCACAAGGGGATGAATCTCCCAGGCGTGCACGTGTCGGCGCCGGCCCTCACCGAAAAGGACCGCGTCGACATCGCGTTTGCCGTCGCCCAGGATCTCGACTACCTGGCACTGTCGTTCGTGCGACGTCCGGCGGACATGGACACGCTGCGCGCGCTGGTACCCAAGGGAATGTTGCTCGTCGCCAAGATCGAGAAGGACTCGGCGCTCGAGAATATCGAGGAGATCCTCAAGGCCTCCGACGCGGTGATGGTGGCCCGCGGCGACCTCGGCGTGGAGCTTCCGTTCGAGGAAGTCCCCATTGCGCAGAAGCGCATCATCGCGCTCGCCAACCGCTACGGCCGCCCAGTCATCACGGCGACGCAGATGCTCGAGTCGATGATCACGCACCCGCGTCCCACGCGCGCCGAGGCGAGCGATGTGGCCAACGCCATCTTCGACGGCACCGATGCGGTGATGCTGTCTGCCGAGACGGCCGCCGGCGCGTATCCGCGCCTCGCCGTCGAGGCGATGGTGCGCATCGCCACAGAAGCCGAACGGCACCCCGTGCCGCGAGGTCTCGGCGCCGACCGCGTGGAGCCGGGGCACGCCGGAGTCGAGGAAACCATCGCCGGTGCGACGGTCACCGCCGTGCGCATGCTGGGCGCCGTCGCGGTCATCGTCTTCACCAAGTCGGGCTTCAGCGCGCGCATCGTGGCGGCCCGCCGCCCCGACGTCCCCGTGGTCGTGCTCACCGACCAGGCGAGGACGTACCGCCAACTGGCGCTCGTCTGGGGCGTGGTGCCGTTGCTCGTGCCGCACGCCGACACGTACGACGAGATGGCCGCCTCGGCGCGCCGCATCATCGTCGAGATGGGCATCGCCAGGCCCGGCGACCGCGTGGTCATGACCGCCGGCGTCCCCTTCGACGTGCCGGGCACGACGAACATGCTGAAGGTGGAGACGGTGTGAAGCTCACCTTTCTCGGCACCGGTACGAGCTTTGGCGTTCCGGTCATTGGCTGCGGCTGTGCCGTGTGCCGGTCCGAGGATCCCCGCGACAAGCGGACCCGGGTGGGCGTCGTGGTGGAGGTGCAACAGACGCGGCTGCTCATCGACACGCCGACGGAACTGCGGCTGCAGCTGATCGCCGCCGGCATCGACGACGTGGATGCCGTGCTCTTCACGCATGATCATGCCGACCACACGCAGGGCCTGGATGACATCCGCGCCATCTCGGTGCGCCGAGAGGGGGCGCTCCCCATCTACGGTCCCGCCGAGACGCTGCAGGCGCTCGCACGCCGGTTCCCCTACATCTTCGACGAGAGCGTCCGCGCGCTGCCCGGGACGTACAAGCCGGAAGGCGCGGCGATCGCGCTCGAACCCGGCGTACCCGTGCGCATCGGCGACGCGACGGTGACCCCCATCGAGGTGCCGCACGGGCGCTGGCGCGTGTTTGGGTATCGCATTGGCTCCCTGGCGTACATCACCGATGCCAAGACCATTCCCGACGCGGCACTCGCGTCCGCGCGCGGCGCCGAGGTGCTGGTGATCAATGCGCTGTTCCGCACGCCGCATCCCACGCACCTGAGCCTCGGCGAGGCGGTGGACGTCGCCCGTCGCGTCGGGGCGCGACGGACGTGGCTGACGCACCTCACGCACGACAGCTTTCATGCCGCCCTCGCGGCGGAACTGCCGGCCGACATTCAACCAGCCTTCGATGGCCTCGTGGTGGAGTGCTGATGGCCTTCACGCTTGACGTGACTTCGATGACCGCGCCGGTGGTGCCTGCCGGGGTGGGCGATGCCGAGTGGGGTGCGCTGGACGCGCGATTCCGGCAGGCCCACGCGAGTGTGGAGGCCATGGCGGCCACCGGGGCGTACGGCTATCGCGAGCTCGAAGCGCAGCGCACCGAGCGGGCGCGGCTGGTCGACTTTGCGCGCCGCGTGCAGGGACAGTACGACGAGGTGGTCGTCCTCGGCATCGGCGGCTCGTCGCTGGGCGCCATGGCGCTGCGGACGGCGCTGTTGCCCGCGGCGTGGAATGCCCGCAGCAGCGAGCAGCGCGGCGGCAGGCCGCGGCTGCACGTGCTCGACAACGTGGATCCGCGGACCATCGCCGGCGTGCTGTCGGTGGTCGCGCTGCCGCGCACGCTCTTCGTGGTGATCTCCAAGTCCGGGGGCACCATCGAGACGCTCGCCCAGTACCTCGTGGTGCGCGAACGGCTGGCACAGGCGGGACTCGCCGCGGAGCGCCACCTCGTGTTCGTCACCGATCCGGCCAGGGGAGCGCTGCGCGCCATCGCCCGCCGCGACGGCATTCCGGTGTTCGACGTGCCGGCCAACGTGGGTGGACGCTTCAGCGTGCTTTCGCCGGTGGGCACGCTGCCCGCGGCGCTCTGCGGCGTCGACGTGGAGGCGCTCTGCGCAGGAGCCGTGGCGGTGCGCGACGCCACCATGGGCGACGAACTCGCCGCCA
>DATCGU010000006.1:0-10183 GCA_036508735.1 Gemmatimonadaceae bacterium | reverse complement strand
GCCCGAACCGCCCGGTACCTTGCCATTCCACTCATTATTGGTCCACGCACCGGTGCATGCGGCTTTGCGCAGTGGGTCAGCAACCCCGACCGCATTGCACGCATCCCATGCGGCGTTCCACTTCATCGTGAGGTGATCATTTGCGTAGGTGGGGTCTCCCCAGACCTTGCCGTCAAGCACATTGTCGACCCCGTCCGCCTTACCGACAAAGATGCGGGCGCAGCGATTGTAGCCGAACTCGTCAAACCCCCGGCTGACTAGAGTCATGACGCTCTGGCTACCAATCGGAGCCCAGCACATCCCAGCATCGGCATTGGCACTCATGCTGGAGGCAGCCATCGCAGCACTCTCACTGGGCGCAGTCGTCACGCCACTGTCACACGCCGCCAGTACGAACGGAAGCACAAGCAGAAGTCGTTTCATGATCTTCTCCACTCAAAAAGTGAACCCGACCGACGTGTTGGCGGCCAGGAAGAACGTGGGGGGCTGTGAACGGCAACTCTCTGAACGCGCAAACACTAGCCCTGCGCCGTCAGACGGGCGTCAAAGGGATGCCAGCAGCATGCGGGTCGTGAACGTGCCCGTCAATGCCCTTCGGTGCGACCTGAACGGACTGGCGGCACGGAAAGGGGTATCAACGGGGGTATCGAGCGAATCCAACGCCACCACGCACAACCCTAAGCCACTGCCCCGTAACGTGATAGCGCCGATGAGTACGATTGCCTCCGCCTCCACCTAGTGGAAGCTCAACAAGAAACAGCGACGTCCGCATGGGCGCCGCTGTCTTCTTGTGTGCCCAGCATGAACATCGACTTGGAGGTGGAAGTCTTCGATCACGCCCAGAGCCAAGCGGTCAGCCCGTCCAGCAGGAATCGTTCGATAGCCTCGCGGAAGTTCGCGTTGAAGTCCAGGAGCGACGTCCGGTTCTGTATCCGCCGGATGACGTGCTCTACGACGGGCGTTGACTCCTCGGGGCTGCCGAGTTGGGAACCACAGTCACGACACTCGATCTGAATCACCCGCCAACCTAGGCCAGGCGCGTCACACAAGCGTCACAGCTCGCGGTCTCAATCCGGCGGCGACGTGAAACTGTCATGGTGCCAGGGATTGCCCTGCGTCACACGCATCGCCGGTTGCGGGACTTACCCCCGTTTCGACTCCATTTGCGCGTCAAAATGAGTCGAGGTGCCGGAGTTGTGGAGGCGAACGGGGATATCGTCAGCATCCCGGAAAGAGCCTGAGACCGCAGGACAAGATGTTCCCGGCGATGCTCACGACCGTGGACGGCACTGCGTGGTTCCGGTCCCATTGCGAACGAACCGCGCTTGATCGATCTTCCCGCAGGTTGCAGTCACAGGGTTGGCGTCCGTCACTTCCCGGCACCTCTGCCGAGCGTCGGCGGAGAATTCCGATCATCGTCGCGCATCCGAGGAGTTGCCTCTCATGAGACCGTTGCGATTCGTGCTCGCGCTGGCCCTCGCCGTTGGCTCGGCGCCGGCCGTGGCCCAGCAGCCCGCCACGCAAAAACTCCGCGTCGCGGTGATGGACCTCTCGGGCTCGGCGCTCAAGATGCAGCAGGCCACGACTGGGCTGGGTGGCGGCATGCCGGGGGTGCAGACGACGACCACCGTCGCCCTCCCGGCGCCATCCTCGGTGCGCAGCTGATGATCACCGGCGACATCACTGGCTTCTCGTACGCCAAGTCGAGCATGGGCGGGAAGATGGCCAACATACTCAAGGGGTCACGGTCTCGTCCGAACGGCTGACCGCGGAAGTCATCATCGACCTGCGACTCGTGGATCCGTCCACCAGCGAACTGGTGTACTCGGCCAAGGGGGAGGGGAAGGCGAGCCAGACGGGCGTCGCGACCGACCTGGCCAGCGATGACAAGACGTGGAGCGCCGGCGGCAATACGTCGACGCCGCTGGGCCAGGCGTCGCGCGACGCGCTCACCAACGCCGTCAAGGCACTGATGGTGGGAATGCCCAAGCGCGCCATAGTAGCCCATTCCCCATCCACGCAACGTGCCGTCGGCCAACTGCACGATGGTCGTGGTCGAGTTCATACGCGCCGATGACCGGGAGCCGCCGTGTCGCCTGCGCCGACAACGCGCCCGCGAAGACGATGACGGCGAGCACCCATAACCGCGCGATGCGTTTCATTCCGTGCCAGCCCGAAGCGCATGGATACCGGGCTGGCGGTTGATGACGGACAAGGTGGCATGCCCGGAGAGGCTCCCCACGGTGGCGGTGATCTGTGTCTGTCCAGCGCCGACAACGGTAATGGCGCCGCCCGCCGAGATGGTGGCGACCGCGGTCGCTGATGATGACCAGGTCACGGCCCCGGTCGCGATTGAAGCGCCGTTCTGATCTTCACCGGTCGCGCTGGCGGTCGCGGTCTGGCCTACCTGAAGCGACATCGCGGACAACGAGACATTGATGGTCGTCAGCACCGGCACTGGCGCGGTCACCTTGCCGCCCCCGCTGCATGACATCACGAACCCCAGAGTCAGGACCAGCCAGGCACGCAACCACACCGCAGGAATCCCCGTGTGAGAGTTGGGTACAATCTGCTCCACCCATCAGGTTCTCGTCAGGACGGCCCGGCGCTTCGTCAGCGCGGATGTCGCAGGGTGTTGTAGTTGCCCTCGATCTTGCGCACGTAGCCAAGCGTCTCACGGTAGCGCCAGCGCGGTACGGTGGGGGCCACCTGCTCGATATGCGACCACCGCACCGAGTCGCCCGATTGCGCGCGGGCTACGCTCCGCGCGCGGGCAATGGTCCCCTCGCCGGCATTGTAGCTGCCGAACATGAACGCGGGGCGCTCCGGCTCGGTGATGGACGATGTCCACAGCTTCCAGAGGTAGCGGTCGTGCATGATGCCGGCAGCGATGTTCCACTCGGGATCGTCGATCGACTGGAACTCCGGGCGCCGCGTCTGGATCATCTGAAAAGTCGACGGCATGAGCTGCATCACGCCGCAATGATATCGAGTTGCACTGCAGCTCCGGTAAAGAAGTGTCAGTCGGTCGCCGGGACGATATTACACGCCAGCGCCCGACAGCGAAATGGGGCGGCCGCCATGGCACGTGCCGCGGTGGTTGCCTCGGTGCGGGCCAACCGGCAACGTTGATGTGCCGAAAGCGTTTTGCATATGTCGTCTTCGGCTTTGACTCCTCCAGAGGAACCAGGCATGCATCGTGTTCGCCGGTCGCTGGCCCTGCCGGGCCTGTTCGCTTCGCTCGTAATGCTCACTGGTGCCAGCCTCGGACAGCGCGGCCCCGTCGCGCGCGAGCCGTCGCCTTTGGCGCGCGCCGACTCGGTGCTACTGAAATCGTACAAGTGGCGAAACGTCGGCCCGGCTCGAGGAGGCCGGTCCATCGCCGTGAGCGGGGTGAAGGGGCGCCCGAAGGAGGCGTACTTCGGCGCGGTCGGTGGCGGATTGTGGAAGACCACCGACGGCGGCGAGACGTGGGCGCCGGTGACGGACGGACAAGTGAGGTCGGCCTCGGTGGGCGCCGTGGCGGTGTCGGAGAGCAATCCCGATATCGTCTACATCGGCATGGGCGAGACCTGCATTCGCGGCAACATCATGTCGGGCGACGGCGTGTACCGGTCCACCGACGCCGGAAAGACCTGGACGCACGTCGGATTCGAGAAGTCGGAGAACATCTCGAAGATTCGCATCCACCCGACGAACCCGGACATCATCTTCGTCGCGGCCTTCGGCAAGCACTCGGCGCCGAACGCCGAGCGTGGCGTGTACAAGAGCACCGATGGCGGCAAGAACTGGCGCCGGGTGCTGTTCCGCAACGACTCGACGGCCGCCATCGACATCAGCATCGACCGCACCAATCCCGACGTGATGTACGCGGCAATGTGGGAAGCGTACCGCAAGGAGTACACCATGTCGTCGGGCGGTGCGGGCAGTGGCCTCTTCAAGAGCACCGACGGCGGCGAGACGTGGACGGAGATCACGCGCAACCCGGGCCTGCCGAGCGGACTGGTGGGGCGCATCGGCGTGACGGTGTCGCCGGCCAACGGCAACCGGGTGTTCGCGCTGGTGGAGAACGCCAAGGGCGGCTTGTTCAAGTCGGACGACGCCGGCGCCACCTGGACACTGATGACCGACAGCCGGAACGTGCGCCAGCGCGCGTTCTACTACACCCACGCCATCGCCGACAGCAAGAACGCCGACATGGTGTACATGCTCAACACCAGCGCCTTCCGGTCCAGCGACGCCGGCAAGACGATGACGTCGGTCGGCAACGGCACGCACGGCGACTTTCACGACCTCTGGGTCGATCCCGATGATCCGCAACACCTCGTCATCGGCAATGACGGCGGCGGTGCGGTGTCGATGAACGGCGGAGCGCGCTGGACCGACGAGGACTTCCCGACGGAACAGTTCTACCACGTGGCGACGACGGCCCATATCCCGTATCACCTGTGCGGATCGCAGCAGGACAACTCCACGCTCTGCGTCCCGTTCAACTGGAACCTCAGTGTCGCCCGCACCGGTCGCGGCGGTGGTGGCGGCGGTGGCGCGCCGGCGGCGCCTGTGTGGTACGTCGCCGGCGGCGGCGAGCCCGGATACATGGCGCCCGATCCCAAGGACCCCGACGTCTACTTTGCCGGCACCAACAACGGCGGTTTCCTGGACAAGTACAACCGTCGCACGGGACAGAGCCTCGAGGTGAATCCGTATCCGTGGATGTACTCCGGCGAACCGTCCAGCGAGATTCGCGAGCGCTGGCAGTGGACGTACCCGATCATCTTCTCGCCGGCTGATCCACGAATCATGTATGCGTCGTCGCAGCGGCTGTGGAAGACACCCGACGGCGGCAGGACGTGGGTGGCGCTCAGCGGAGACCTCACGCGTCACGACCCGAAGACGATGGGGCACTCCGGCGGGCCGATCACGGGTGACATGAACGGACCGGAGGTGTACGCGGTGATCTTCGCCGTGGCACCGGGCAAGAAGGACGTCAACATCATCTGGACCGGATCGGACGACGGCCTCGTGCACGTCACGCGCGACGGCGGCAAGACGTGGGCGAACGTCACGCCAAAGGGAATGCCGGATTTCGGTCGCGTCAGCCAGATCGACGCGTCGGCCTTCAACCCGGGCGCGGCCTATGTCTCGGTGCGCCGCCCCCTGATGGACGACAAGGCACCGTACATCTTCAGGACGGCCGATTTCGGCAAGACATGGACGAAGATCGTCGACGGCATTCGCGCCGATGACTACGTGCACGCCGTGCGCGAAGATCCGTCGCGCAAGGGGCTGCTGTATGCCGCGGCCCAGCACGGCGTCTACATCTCGTACGACGACGGCGACCAGTGGGAGTCGCTGTCGCTCAACCTGCCGGACGTGCCGGTGTCGGACCTGGTGGTGAAGGACAACGAGCTGGTGATTGCGACGCACGGACGCGGCTTCTGGGTGCTCGACAACGCCGAAGCGTTTCGCCAGGTGACGCCGGCGGTTGCGGCGTCCGCCGACCCGTGGTTGTTCACCCCGCCGGTGGCGTATCGCTCGGGAATGGGTGCAACCATCAATTACTGGCTCAAGCAGCCGGCGAAGAAGGTGAGCATCGACATCCTGGACGCGAAGGCGAACGTCATTCGTTCGTTCGTGCCGGACACCGGCCCACCGCGACCGGCGGCCGGTGCTGGTGGCGGCGGACGCCTGGGCGGATTCCAGCCGCCACCGCCGTCGGCGGTCGGCATGAACCGCTTTACGTGGGACCTCAACTATGCGAGCGCCACGACGTTTCCCGGGATGATCCTGTGGGGAGCGGCAACCGCCGGACCCGCCGCCCCACCGGGGACGTACAAGGTGCGCCTCAACGTCGACGGCAAGACACAGCTCCAGCCGGTGACGGTGAAACGCAATCCGCTGAACCGGGAGGTGACCGACCTCGACCTGCAGGCGCAGTTCGACATGGCCATCAGGATTCGCGACAAGGTCAGCGAAGCCAATCAGGCAGTCATCGACATTCGCAACGTCAAGGCGCAGGTGGCCGACCGCCTCAAGAAGTCAGCGGACGCGAGGCTCAAGGAAACGGGCGACAAGCTCACCCTGAACGCCGCGGACGTGGAGGACGACGTTTACCAGGTGCAGAACCAGAGCGGACAGGACCCGCTCAACTTCCCGATCAAGATCAACAACCGGCTGGCGTCGCTGCTGGGCGTGGTCAGCCGGGGTGACGGGCGCCCGACGTCGAACATTCCGGAGATCTTCAACATCCAGGTGGCGCAGTTGAAGGTGCAGACCGCGAAGCTCGACGCCATCTGGAAGTCCGACCTGGCCGACTTCAACCGGGAGGCGGCGCGACTGAAGCTGCCGTTGGTGAACCCGAAGTGCGCCAAGCCGGAAGGGTGCGAGGTACAACCTTAGGGCGCGACGACCGCACGACAGGACGACAATACGGGCCCGTCACGGCATCGCGTGGCGGGCCCGTATGGCGGCGGACGCTAGCCGACGAGCTTCGCGTCCAGTGTCATCGGCACCGCTGACAGCGCCTGCGAGATGATGCACCCGGTCTTGGTGTCCTCCGCGAACTTCTGGAACTCCGCGGCCGACAGTCCCGGCACCACGCCGCGCACCGCCAGCGAGATTCCGGTGATCTTGAAGCCGGACTCGACCTTGTTGAGGTGCACGGTGGCCGTCGTCGTCACGCTGGTTGGCGTGTGACCGGCCAGGGCCAGCGCGTGCGAGAGCGCCATCGAGTAGCAGCCCGCATGCGCCGCGCCCAGCAGTTCCTCGGGATTGGTGTCACCGCTCCCCTCGAAGCGGCTGATGAACGAATACGGACCGGAGAACGCCTTGCTGCCCACGGACAGCGAACCGCGTCCCGACTTGAGGTCTCCGTGCCACTGTGCTTCTGCCTTGCGATCCATGTGCTCTCCTTTCGTGGCGATGATGTGCGAAGTGATGGCGGCTGCCGGATGACAGATGACGGATGAGACAGCCGGCGGTGCGCCTACTCTGCGGCGAGCGCGGCGTGCGCCGCCGCCAGACGCGCGATCGGTACGCGGAAGGGCGAACAGCTCACGTAGTCGAGCCCCTGCTCGTGACAGAACGCAATGGAGCGCGGCTCGCCGCCGTGCTCGCCGCAGATGCCCACCTTCAGGCCGGGCTTGGCGGCCCGGCCATCGCGCACGGCCAGGGTGATCAACTTGCCCACACCGCCCGTGTCGAGCACCTGGAACGGGTCGTTGGCGAGGATCCCGTTCTCGACGTAGAACGGGACGAACCGTCCTGCGTCATCACGGCTGAGGCCCAAGGTTGTCTGGGTGAGGTCGTTGGTGCCAAATGAGAAGAACTGGGCCCCGACGCCGACAATCTCGGCGGCGGTGAGGGCGGCGCGCGGCAACTCGATCATCGTGCCCACCAGGTACTTCACGTCCACTCCCGACTCGCTCGCGACCTCGGCCGCCACGCGCTGGATGACCGCACGCTGGTTGGCGAACTCCTGGTACACGGCCACCAGCGGCACCATCACCTCGGGCAGCACCTTCACGCCGCGCTTGGTGACGTTGGCCGCCGCCTCGAAGATCGCCCGTGCCTGCATCTCCGTGATCTCGGGGTAGGTGATCCCCAGGCGGCAGCCGCGATGCCCGAGCATCGGGTTGGTCTCGCGCAGTGCTTCCACGATATGCGTCAGCTCCTGGCGGCTGATGCCCAGCGTCCGCGCCAGCAGCTTGGCCTCCTCGCCGCCATGCGGCAGGAACTCGTGCAGCGGCGGGTCGAGCAGGCGGATGGTCACCGGCAGGCCGTCCATGGCCTCGAAGATCCCCTCGAAGTCGGCGCGTTGCATGGGGAGCAGCTTGGCGAGCGCGCGGCGGCGGCCCTCTTCGTCGTGGGCCACGATCATCTCGCGCATCGACGTGATGCGCTCGCCCTCGAAGAACATGTGCTCCGTGCGGCACAGGCCTATGCCCTCGGCGCCAAAGCGGCGCGCCTGTCGGGCATCGTGCGGCGTGTCGGCGTTGGCGCGCACCTTCAGGCGGCGCACGCTGTCGGCGCACGAAAGGATCTCGTTGTATGCCTGGAACACGGGAGCGTCCTCGGGCGGCAGTTCGCCGAGCATCACCCGCATCACTTCGCTGGGCTGCGTGGGAATGTCCCCCACGTACACGTGGCCGCTGGCCCCGTCGAGCGTGATCCAGTCCCCCTCGTGCACCTCGACGTCCCCCACCGTGAACAGGCGATGACTGGAGTCCACCGCCAGCGCGGTGCAGCCGACCACCGCGCACTTGCCCATGCCGCGCGCCACCACCGCCGCGTGGCTCGTCATGCCGCCGCGCCCGGTCAGCACGGCGCGCGCCGCCAGGATCCCATGGAAGTCGTCGGGCGTCGTCTCGTCGCGCACGAGGATCACCTTCTCGCCAGCCTTGCTGCGCGTCTCGGCCACGTCGGCGTCGAACACCGCGATGCCGCTCGCCGCACCCGGACTGGCCGGCAACCCGGTGGCAAGCGGCCTGTGCCCCCCGTTGCTGATGACTGGGTGCAGCAACTGGTCGAGTTGCTCCGGCTGCACGCGGCGCACGGCCTCGTGCTCGGTGATGAGCCCTTCCTTCACCATGTCGCGGGCGATGCGCACCGCCGCACCCACCGTGCGCTTGCCGTTGCGCGTCTGGAGCAGGTACAGCCTGCCACGTTCAATGGTAAACTCGAGGTCCTGCATGTCGCGGAATGTCGTCTCGAGCTTGTCCTGCACCCGCATGAGCTCGGCGTGCGCGCCCGGGAATGCCGCGGCCATCTGGTCGATGGGGAGTGGCGTGCGGGTGCCCGCCACCACGTCCTCGCCCTGCGCGTTGACCAGGAACTCGCCGTAGAAGCGCCGCTCGCCGGTGGACGGATCGCGGGTGAAGGCCACGCCCGTGCCCGAGTCGGTGCCGAGGTTGCCGAACACCATCGAGACGATGTTGATGGCCGTGCCCGGCGCCTCGGGAATGCCGTACTGGCGCCGGTAGTCGACGGCGCGCTTGATCATCCACGAGCGCCACACCGCCTTGATGGCGCCCCACAACTGTTCGTGCGGGTCCATGGGCAACTCGTGGCCCACGCTGGAGCGCACCAGCGCCTTGTACTCCACGACGAGCGCCTGCAGCAGTTCGACCGGCACTTCGGCGTCAGTCTTGACGCCGCTCACCATGCGCTTGGTTGCGAGGAGCGCCTCGAAGTGATGCGTGGAGGCGTTGAGCACCACGTCGCCGTACATCTGCAGGAAGCGGCGATACGAGTCCCAGGCAAACCGCGGATCGCCGCTCTGCCGGGCGAGCCCCTCCACCGTGCGGTCGTTGAGGCCGAGGTTGAGGATGGTCTCCATCATCCCTGGCATCGACACGCGCGCGCCGCTGCGCACCGAGACGAGCAGGGGCTGCTCGGGGTCGCCGAATCCGCGACCGGTCACCTCCTCCAGCCGCGCGATGGCGCGATCGACCTCCTCGCGCAGCCCGTCCGGCACCTCGCCGTCCTTGAGGTAGGCGTCGCACATCGGGCACGATATGGTGAACCCGGGAGGAACCGGAATCCCGAGGTTCGTCATCTCCGCCAGGTTGGCGCCCTTTCCGCCGAGGAGATCCTTCCATTCACGCGTGCCTTCCGCGCTGCCATTGCCGAAGAAGAAGACGGATTGTGTCACGGCCACAGCGCCTCGAGTAATCGTTCCGGCGTGCTACACGCCGGACCGGTACCGCTTGATATCAATGGGGGGCTGCGTGGGGTACTGCCCGGAAAAACAGGCGTGGCAGAATCCGTCGGGGCCGCCGGGTACGGCGCCAAGCATTCCCTGGAGCGTCAGGTAACCTAGCGAGTCGACACCGATGGCGTCGCCGACCTCGGCAATCGACATGTTGGCGGCGATGAGATGCTCCCGTTCGGGCGTGTCGATACCGTAGTAGCACGGTCCGGTGATCGGGGGCGAGGACACCCTCATGTGCACCTCCCTCGCGCCGGCCGTGCGCAGCATGGCCACGAGGCCGCGCGTGGTCGTGCCGCGGACGATCGAGTCGTCCACCATCACCACGCTCTTGCCCTCCAGCACCTCGCGCACGGCATTGTACTTCACCTTCACCTTGGCGTCGCGCCCGGCCTGGGTGGGCTGGATGAACGTGCGTCCGACGTAGTGGTTGCGGATGAGCGCGAACTCGAGCGGCAGCCCCGACTCTTCCGC
>DATCGU010000005.1:0-3228 GCA_036508735.1 Gemmatimonadaceae bacterium | reverse complement strand
ACGGCACGCGCATCGTCACCGTGCACGGCGCCCCCTACCTGCCCATCCTGGGCGTGAGTTCGCACGGGTTCGCCTACGTCGGCAACTCGGTGCCCAGCACCGACAACCAGGTGGGTGTACCGAACATGTTCGTGCGGCGCTGGGTGCTCGAGGCCCGCTCCCTGGCAGAGGCGCAGGAACGGGCCTGCTTCACTGCCCGTGCGCGTGGCTCGAACCACTTCCTCGGTCACGCGGACGGAACGCTGCTCACACTCGAGACGTCGGCGACTGCCGACGCCGTCATCCACGGCCAGGGTCATCTGGCCCACACCAATCATTATGTGGCCGCGAAGATGCACAAGTACGGCGCTGCTCCGGCGCAGGAGTCACTCGACCGGCTGGCCCGCGCCGAACGACTGCTGGCGGAGGGCCCTGCGACCGGCGAGGACGCGATCGACCTGGTGGCGCGCGTGCTTCGCGATCACGCGCACGCGCCGGAATCCATCTGCGGGCATCCGCAGGACTCGCTGCCCGCGGCCGAGCGCATCATGACCGTGCACAGCATGATCTGCGATCTGGACGAACGCCGCGTGTACGTGCGCTCGGGCAGCCCGTGCGAGGGTCCCTACCAGTGTATTCAGCTCTGACCGTGGAGGCGTGAGC
The DNA here is from genome assembly GCA_036508735.1 of Gemmatimonadaceae bacterium. Classification (GTDB taxonomy): domain Bacteria; phylum Gemmatimonadota; class Gemmatimonadetes; order Gemmatimonadales; family Gemmatimonadaceae; genus PNKL01. The sequence continues at coordinate 2,586 of DATCGU010000005.1, read as the reverse complement.
AATCATGACGGTGGACAAGTACCGGTACGCCGATATGACGTGGCCCGAGATTCGCGACGTGGCGGCGGAAGATCGCGTGGTAGTAGTACCCGTGGGGACCATCGAGGATCACGGCCCGCACCTTCCCGTGGACTGCGACGTGCGGATCATCGACGCCATCACGGAGCGCGCGTGTCGGCAGCGGCCGACCGACACCATCCTCCTGCCCGTGATTACGCACGGCTACTCGCCTCATCACATGGACTTTCCCGGACCCATCACCATCCGCTGGAACGTGTTCGTCGAGTACCTGCTCGACATCACCGCCAGCCTCATCGCACACGGGTTCAGGCGCATCATCCTGGCCAACGGGCACGGCTCCAACCGACCGCTCACCAACATCGCCGCGCGCATGACCATCGTGAACCACCCTGAGGCCATCTGTTGCGACTACTTCTACCTGATGACCGCCAAGGGGCGCGAGGCGCTGAGCGCGGTACGTGAGTCCGAGTTCCCCGGCGGCATCTCGCACGCCTGTGAGATGGAGACGTCGGCCTATCTGGCCATCGCTCCCGACCTGGTGCAGATGGACAAGGCCGCCAAAGACATCAGCTTCCCGCAATCCGACTACTTCTACTACGACTGGTTCGACACCCCCAGCACCATGCTGGAGTACTGGTCCACGCTCACCAAGAACGGCGTGATGGGCGATCCCACGCTGGCCACGGCGCAGAAGGGTGAAGCGATCCTCGACGCCGCTGCGGATGAGCTACTCATGGTGGCCTGCGAACTGAAGCGGCGCGAGATCAGGCCCAGGATCGATCACCATTGAGGCCGGCGGCATCCAGCCACGAGGCGGGTTCGCGTACTCGGCCGGGACACGGTGCGTCATGAGCATGCCTGCCCTAGAGACGCTCGAACACCGCGTCTTGGAAACCGTGCGCGATGCTCGCGATGAGATCGTAGGACTCGCCTGCGAGCTGATCCGCTGCGACACGACGGCCCGCGACGTTGGCGATGAGGCGCGCGACGAGGACAAGCTTCAGCGTCTGCTCGCCGCGCGCCTCATCGCCCTCGGTGCGGACGTGGACTTGTGGGAGCCGCCCGAAACGGGGAGCGACAATCGCTTCATCCCCGATCATCTCGACTTCCGCGGCCGGCCGCAGCTACTGGCGCGATTGTCCGGTCGTGGCGGCGGCCCGACCCTGCTGCTCAACGGCCACATAGACGCCGTCGACGCAGAGCCGCGAGCGCAGTGGTCCAGCGATCCGTTCACCCCCACAGTCCGCGGAAACCACCTCTACGGGCGCGGAGCCGCCGACATGAAGGGCGGCATTGCCGCACAGCTCGTGGCTCTGGAGTGCCTGCGTCGCGCCGGCGTGCGGCTGGCTGGAGACGTGCTCTTCAGCACGGTCACCGACGAAGAGAGCTCGGGCGCCGGTGCCTGGACCACCATCGAGCGCGGCCTCAAGGCCGATGCCGGCGTGGTGGGTGAGCCCACCGGCCTCGACGCCTGGGTAGCCTGCCGCGGCATTCTCAAGCCGCACATCACGCTCGAGGGTCGCGCCGGCCACTCGCAGATGCCGCAGCCGGACTGGCGGCAGGGCGGCGCCGTGAACGCCATCGAGAAGCAGGCCCCCATCTTGGCCGCCATCGCTGAGCTGCGTGCCGAGTGGCGCACCCGGCCCGACCATCAGCATCCCTACCTGGCTCCAGGCGACATCGTCCCCGTTCTCGTCAGCGGCGGCACCTGGGATGTCACCTACCCGGCGTCGTGCACCCTCACCTGTGACGTGCACTACCTGCCGAGGCACTTCAGCAAGAACTCGGGAGCGGCGGCCGTGAAGCGCGAGATCGTGGAGAAGCTCACCACCGCGGCGGCGGCCGACCCCTGGCTCGCCGAGCATCCGCCGAGCTTCGCCTGGGAGTGGGACGTGCCACCGGCGGAGATTCCGGCCGACAGCCCGTTGGTGAGCATCGTTCTCGGCGCCGGGTCCGCGGTGGGCCGTCGTGGGGTCGTGGGTGGCCTCAACTCGTGGCATGATGCTGCCTTCTTCACGCTCTTCGGGGGCGTTCCCAGCTTCTCATACGGCGGCGGCGGCTTGATGACTGCTCACGCCATAGACGAGTGCATGCCGGTTGACGATCTCGTGGATCACTGCGCCGTGATCGCCCTCGCGGCGATGCGCTTCTGCGGGGTAGTCTGAGACCGGCTCATGTGCTTCGACGCTCGCGAGCCTCTCTCCGCAGACCAGCCTCCGACAAAGTCCAAGCAGCGGCTTGCTCGGTCTGCCACGCCTCCCTGTCGAAGCGCTCTCGGTCAACGGCGCGGCACAGGTCTCTATGACGTGTCTGACTCTCGGAATCGGTCCGTTTGCTGGCCTTCTCACCCCTCTGCCGACACCACGCCGCCGCGCCGCCAGACAAGCTAGAGGTGGTCAACTCTTGGGCTATCGCGATGGTCAACTATTGGGTTGACGAACACCCGGCCAACGCGAGATCGGGCAGGCGGCGGAGCTGGCCGAGGAGGTAGAGACCTTCCTCATGGCGCTCAACGAGGTCAGGCCGCAGGAGGCGTTGAGGCAGCGGATCCCGCTCTCGATCCAT
>DATCGU010000004.1:0-3928 GCA_036508735.1 Gemmatimonadaceae bacterium | reverse complement strand
AGCTGCGCGGCATCAGCCGAGCCGACCAGGATGCGTTCGCGCTGTGGTCGCAGCAGAAGGCGGCGGCGGCGCGCGACGCAGGGCGGCTGGGCGACGAGATCGTGCCGGTGGCGATCCCGCAGAGGAAGGGCGAGCCCCGGCTGGTGACCACCGACGAGTTCATTCGCGCCGACTCCACCACCGAGGGGCTGGCCAGGCTCAAGCCCGCGTTCCGCATCGACGGCAAGGGTTCGGTAACCGCGGGCAACTCGTCGGGGCTGAACGACGGCGCCGCGGCGCTGTTCGTCTGCTCGGAAGAAGGAGCCCGGAGGCACGGGCTGACGCCGATGGCGCGCATCGTCGCCACCGCGGTGGCCGGCGTGGAACCGCGCCTGATGGGCATGGGTCCGGTGCCGGCCACGCAGAAGGCGCTGGCCCGGGCCGGGCTGACCATCGGCGAAATGGACGTCATCGAGATCAACGAGGCCTTTGCCGCCCAGGTGCTGGCCTCGCTGCGCGCGCTTGGCGTGAAGGACGACGATTCGCGCGTGAACCCCAATGGCGGCGCCATCGCCCTGGGGCATCCGCTCGGGATGTCGGGGGCGCGCCTGGCGCTGACCGCCGCCATGCAACTGCGGCGCGGTGGCGGACGATACGCGTTGTGCACCATGTGCATCGGTGTCGGCCAGGGGATGGCCGCCGTGATCGAGAGGGTGTAGCCATGGCCAACATCTTTTCCTTTGACAGCTTCGTGCCGGTGGTGCACGAGAGCGCCTTCGTGCACCCCAATGCCACCGTCGTCGGCAACGTGATCATCGGGCGCGATGTCTACATCGGCCCCGGCGCCGTGATTCGCGGTGACTGGGGGGGCGTGGAGATCGCCGATGGCTGCAACGTGCAGGAAGGGTGCGTCATCCACATGTTCCCGGGCGTGACAGTGCGACTCGAGGAGAGCGCGCACATCGGGCACGGCGCGGTGGTGCACGGCGCCCACATCGGGCGCAACGTGCTCATCGGCATGAACGCGGTGGTGATGGACCACGCCGACATCGGCGACGAGAGCATCGTGGGGGCGCTCTGTTTTGTCCCCAGCGAGATGCGGGTGCCGGCCAGGTCCGTGGTGGTGGGCAACCCGGCGAAGATCGTCAAGCAGGTGAGCGACGAGATGCTGGAGTGGAAGACCGAAGGGACGGCGCTGTACCAGGCGCTTCCGTCCCGGCTGCGTGCCTCATTGCAGGCATGCGAGCCCCTGCGCGAGGTTCCGGCTGGCCGGGCACAGCAGGTGTCCACGTACGGGAGCTGGAAACAGACGCAGCGCGCGTGACGTGCGAGGCGAGTCCGAACAGGAGAACCAGACACCGATGATTGCCCCCTCCGCCTTCCCCACCCCGCTCGACCTTTCAGGTGACGCCCCGCGCGCGCTGTTCAGCCATGTGTGCGGCACGTGGGTGCGCGGCACCGGCGCGGCCACGCCGCTGCACCACGCGGTGACCGGCGCGGTGATCGCCGAGACGGGCACCGGCGGCATCGACTTCAAGGCGATGGTGGCGCACGCGCGCACGGTGGGCGGCCCGGCGCTCCGCGCCATGACGTTTCACCAGCGCGCGCGCATGCTCAAGGCGCTGGCGCAGTACCTGATGGCGCGCACGGACGCGTACTACGCCGTGTCGGCGGGCACCGGCGCGACGCGGAAGGACGGATGGGTGGACATCGAGGGCGGCATCGGCACGCTCTTCGCGTTTTCGTCGCGCGCCCGGCGCGAGTTCCCCGACGAGACGTTCCACGTGGAGGGCCCCACCGAGCCGCTGTCCAAGGGGGGCACGTTCGTGGGCCGGCATATCTGCGTGCCGCTCGAGGGCGTGGCCGTGCACATCAACGCCTTCAACTTCCCCGTGTGGGGCATGCTTGAGAAGCTGGCGCCGACGCTGCTCGCCGGCATGCCGGCCATCGTGAAGCCGGCGACGGTCACGAGCTTCCTCACGGAGGCCGTCTTTGCCGACATCGTCGGCAGCGGGCTGCTGCCTGCGGGCGCGGTGCAGTTGCTGTGCGGCAGCGCGGGGAGCCTGCTGGAGCACCTCGACGAGCAGTGCGCGGTGGCCTTCACCGGGAGCGCGGCGACCGGGCGCATGCTGAAGCAGTTGCCGGCCATCGTGAACCAGAACGTGCGCTTCAACGTGGAGGCCGACTCGCTGAACTTCTCAATGCTGGGCCCCGACGCGGCGCCGGGCACCGAGGAGTTCGACCTCTTCATCAGGGAAGTGGCAAACGAGATGACGACGAAGGCCGGGCAGAAGTGCACGGCCATTCGCCGCACGATCGTGCCCGAGTCGATGGTGGATGACGTGCGCGCCGCGCTGGCGAAGCGCCTCGCCGGCACGGTAATCGGCGACCCCGCGGTGGAGGGGGTGCGCATGGGGCCGCTCGCCGGCCGCGCACAGGTGGGCGAGGTGCGCAAGGCGGTAGAGGCGATCGCGAAGGACGCCGAACTGGTGTTCGGCGCCCTCGACGCGCTGCAGGTCACCGGCGCGGACGCGCAGAAGGGGGCGTTCTTTCCCATCCTGCTGTTCGCGTCGCACGACCCGTTCCACCGCACGACGCCGCACGACGTGGAGGCGTTCGGCCCCGTGAACACGCTCATGCCCTACAAGACCGTAGACGACGCCATCGCGCTCGCTCGCCGCGGTCGCGGTTCGCTGGTGGGGTCGGTGTTCACCAACGACGATGCCGTGGCCCGCACCGTCGTGCTCGGCACCGCGGCGCATCACGGACGCCTGCTGCTGGCCAATCGCCACACGGCAAAGGAGAGCACCGGACACGGCTCGCCACTGCCCAACCTGGTGCATGGAGGCCCGGGGCGCGCCGGCGGAGGCGAAGAGCTGGGTGGCGCGCGAGGGGTGCTGCACTACATGCAGCGCACGGCGCTGCAGGGATCGCCGACGACGCTTTCACGCGTGGTGCGGGAGTACATGCCCGGCGCGGCGACGACGGGCGATGCGGTGCACCCGTTCCGGAAGTTCTTCGAGGAACTCGAGATCGGCGAGACGCTGATGACGGCGTCGCGCACGATCACGCACGAGGACGTCGACCGCTTCTCCGACCTGTCGGGCGACCACTTCTACGCGCACCAGAGCGACGCGATGGCGCGCCAGGGCGTCTTCGAGAAGAAGGTGGCGCACGGCTACTTCATCCTGTCCGCGTCGGCCGGCCTGTTCGTGGACCCGGCGCCGGGCCCGGTGCTGGCGAACTATGGCCTCGAAGGGCTGCGCTTCGTGAAGCCGGTGTATCCGGGCGACGCCATCCACGTGCGCCTCACGTGCAAGCAGAAGACCGCCAGGGAGACGCCGCCCGACGGCATTCCTCAGGGCGTGGTGGCGTGGGACGTGGAGGTGCGAAACCAGGCTGGGGAGCCGGTGGTTGTATACACAATTCTCACGCTGGTGCGGCGGCGGGAATAGCGGGCAGAGGTCTTCGTGAGAGACCAGATCACCGAAGCCCCGTCAGGCCGCGGCCGGCCGCGGCAGGTTCGTACGACTTTGCCTGATGAGCAGGAGACGCGAGGCGCCGAGCGCAGAGTGGAAAGGGCATAAGGGATTCCACTACCATTGCACTCCGCAAACCCCCATAGCGACGGACCGAACCGACCCACACTATTTGTCCCGATTGCCCTCGAGCGGACGGGCGGAGTTCGGTTCACTGTCCACCAAAACCCGGTAGACATCTATATGAAGAAAAGAGTACTCATAGCCCTGATGGGAACATTCCTCTTTGCTGCCCAGGCGTTTGCGCAGCAGAAGACCGTGACCGGCAAGGTGACCGATGAAACCGGCGCTCCCTTGGCCGCTGCATCAGTGGTCATCAAGGGAACCAGCCTGGGAACCCAGTCCAACGCGGGCGGCAGCTATACGGTGCTCGTCACGGCCGGCCAGGTGCTGCAGTTCCGGCTCATCGG
>DATCGU010000003.1:0-5423 GCA_036508735.1 Gemmatimonadaceae bacterium | reverse complement strand
GTCGGGGCTGCCGAGAACGGTGAGGCGCAGCGCATCGCCCATGCGCTCGACGAGGCCGCGAACGGTCAGTGCCATGGTCAGATCAGTCCTTGGCAGATGGGCGCCGCGACGGCGTGCGATGCTCCTTGGAGGCCTGGCGCACGAGCTTGCCCAGCGCGGCGTCGAGGGCCGGACCCCAGAAGCGGCCGGCCGTGGAGGCGACGAGCCGCAGGCCCTGCGGCGCGGTAAAGACGATCTCGACGCGGCGCTCGGGACCGTGCTCGTCGAACCGCACGATGGCCGCCGTGGCGCGCGGCACGCGCTCCGCCGCCTTGAGGATGGCGCGCTCGGCCTTCTTCAGCATCGACTCGGTCAGCGCAATACCGCGATGGGAAAAGACAATCTCCATGGGGTTATCCTCCGGGTTGGATCACTTGTTGAAGATGCGCCGCGGTGTCGCCGGCGGCGCGGTCCCACGTGAACGAGGCGGCAAAGCGGCGCCCGCTGGCGCCAAGCGAGGCCACCAGTTCGGGGGAATTGCCGAGGCGTCCCAGGGCCGCGGCCATGGCGTCGAGGTCGCCATGTGGCACGAGGAAGCCGGTTTCCCCTTCGCGCACCGACTCGCGGATACCGGGCGAGTTCGACGCCACCACGGGAGTGCCGCAGGCGGAGGCCTCGATATTGGTGAGCCCCCACCCTTCCTTGGGCGATGCAAAGACGGTCGCCCATGCGCGCCGCAACAACGCCAGCTTCTCGGACTCGCTCACATAGCCAAGAAACCGCACGCGCGCGGCGAGGTCAAGCGATGCCACCAGTTGTTCGAGCGCCCCCCGGAAGTCCCCCTCCCCGGCGATCTCGAGGACGGCCCGCGGATCGTCGACGCGCGCGAAGGCGCGGATGACGAGATCGACTCCCTTGTACTTCTTCAGGCGGCCGAGGTAGGCGAAGACCGGCGTGGACGATCGTTGGGCCGGGTCGGGCGTGTAGTACTCGCACGACGCGCCCGGATAGATGACGCGCACGTGGTCGCGCGCGATGCCGCGGGCCACGAGATCGCCGGCCGTGCTCTCGCTGATCGCCTCGAACGGGGTATCGCGATACACGAACGGAATGGGACGCTCGGACAGCCAGACCGCGGCGGCCAGCGGTGCCGACAATTCCTGGAAGGCAGTGCCGCCGAAGAGGTGCGGCACGCACGCGACGACGTGGCGTGCGCCCCACAGTGGCGTGAACAGCGGCATCTTGTTGATGTCTTCCACCAGCACGTCGAAGGGGAGCGCCGCGAAGTGCCGGCGATAATAGCCCCACGCCTGCAACGCGAACGTCTGTCGCACGCCGGTGCGGTGCACGTCGATGCCACCGAGTTCGGCGCGGGGTGGGCAGCCGGGCCAGCCGCCACAGAGCATCGTCACCGCGTGTCCACGCGTGGCGAGCCGCTCGAAGATCTCGTGCAGATGGATCTCGGCGCCGCCGGCCAGCGGATTCTCGCGATCCTGCCAATTAACCACCAACAGGCGCACTAGATCTGCCCCATGCGCCGCGCGAGGGCGTCGAGCACACCATTGACGAAGCGCGCGCTCTGCGCGCTGCCGAACCGTTCGGCCAGTCGCACGGCTTCCTGGATGATCACGCGCGGCGGGGTCGTGCCCTGCGAAAGCTCGGCGGCGCCCAGGCGCAGCACGCAGCGCTCGATCGCGCCCAGTCGCTCGAGCCGCCAGTTGGTCGTCACTTCGCGCAACTCGGTGTCGATCTCCGCCCCCTGCGCCGTCAGGATTCCCAGCAGCGCATCGGCGAAGACCCGCTCATCGGGCGCGACCTGGAGGTCGTCCCAGACGAGCGACGCCACGCGGTCCAGCGGCGTTCCCTCGCGGACATCCCACGCGAAGAGCGCCTGCAACGCACGGGCGCGCCCTCGCGTTTCGAGTCGCGCCATCAGCCCTCGGCCTCGGTGTCGTCGCTGGCATCGAGTTGCGCGAAGAGATCGGCCATCTGCATGGCAGCCAGCGCCGCGTCCCACCCCTTGTTGCCGTGATCGCCGCCGGCCCGCTGGAGCGCCTGCTCCAGCGTGTTGGTGGTGAGCAGCCCGAAGCCGATGGGCACGCCAAACTCGCCCTGCAGCGCGGCGAGCCCACGCGCGGCCTCGCCGGCCACGAAATCGAAGTGGGGTGTCTCGCCGCGAATGACGGCGCCGCACACGACGACGGCCTCGTAGCGCTCGCTCTGGAGCACGCGCGCCACCGCCGCCGGCAGTTCCCACGCACCGGGAACCCAGAGGACGTCGATGTCGTCGGACCGCGCGCCATGGCGCACGAGGCACTCGAGCGCACCGTCCACCAGGGCCTGCGTGACGACGCCGTTGAATCGGCTGCCGATGACGACGAACCGGCGTCCGGCACCACTGGCGGTTCCTTCGAATTCAGCCATTACAGTGCCCGCAGGTGCCCGAGCTTTCGCACCTTGGTCTCGAGGTAGTTCGCGTTCTCGTCGGTGGACGGCGAGATGATCGGCACGCGCTCGCCGAGGCGAAGGCCGTAGCCCTCGAGGCCCACGAGCTTCTTGGGATTGTTGGTGATCGGGCGAATGGACCGCAGCCCGAGGTCGAGGAGAATCTGCGCCCCGATGCCGTAGTTCCGCAGGTCCGGCGCAAAGCCAAGCCGCTCGTTGGCTTCCACCGTGTCGGCACCCCCATCCTGCAATTCGTACGCCTTGATCTTGTTGAGCAGCCCGATGCCCCGCCCTTCCTGGTCGAGGTAGACGATGACGCCCCGCCCGGCCTCGGCGATGAGGCGCATGGCCTCGTGCAGCTGCCAGTGGCAATCGCAGCGCAGCGAATGGAAGGTGTCGCCAGTGAGACACTTGGAGTGCATGCGCACCAGCACGTCCTCGCCGAGCGTGACGTCACTCATGACGAGCGCCACGTGCTCGTGCGCGTCGACATCGTTGCGGTACCCGATGACGCGAAACTCGCCGAACTCGGTGGGGAGTCGCGCCTCGGCCACTCGGTGCACCAGGCGCTCATTCTGCAGCCGGTGCGCCACCACCTGGGCCACCGTGATGAACGTGAGCTCGTGCTTCCGGCAAAACGCCACGAGTTCCGGGCGCTTGGCCGTGGAACCGTCGTCGGTGAGAATCTCGCAGATCACACCCGCCGGCTGCAGGCCGGCCGCGCGCATGAGGTCGACGGCGGTTTCCGTGTGGCCGACGCGCTGCAGCACGCCGCCCTCACGGGCGCGCAGCGGATGCACGTGGCCCGGACGGCGGAAGTCGGCCGGCACCGCCAGCGGGTCGGCACAACGGAGAATCGTCGCCGCCTGGTCGCTCGCGCTGATGCCGGTGGTCACGCCGAACCGCGGCGCCGCATCGATGGTTACGGTGTACGCCGTGCGCAGCGCGTCGGTGTTCTCGCTTCCCATGAGGGGAAGGTCGAGCTGGGCGACCTTCGCCTGGCTCAGGGCGACGCAGATCATCCCCTTGGCCTGCATGAGGAAGTTCACCTTCTCCGGCGTGACGAACTCGGCGGCAAGGATGAGGTCGCCTTCGTTCTCACGGTCCTCATCATCGGCTACGACGATGAACTTTCCGGCCCGAAGGTCGTGGATGGCCTGCTCTACGGTTGCGAAGGGCATGGTCAAGTCGATGGTCGAGAGTCGAGAGTCGATAGATGCGGCATGACAAGCTGCTGCACGAATTTGCCCACCACATCCGCTTCCACGTTGACGCGGTCGCCAGCACGCAGATCGCCCAGCGCAGTGTGCCGCAGTGTGTACTCGATCAGGGACACCTGCACCCCGCCGGCGAGTCGTTCATTCACGGTGAGGCTTACGCCGTTCACCGCGATCGAGCCGTGCGGCACCATCAGGGGCATCCACTCGTCGGCGAGCGCGAGGTCGACCAGCACGGCGTCGTCGCGCGTCGCCACCTGCCGCACTTCGGCGACGGTGTCGACGTGCCCCGCCACGATGTGTCCGCCCATCCGGTCGCCTGCCTCGAGCGAACGCTCGAGGTTCACCCGGCGTCCCTCCTGCCAGTCGCCGAGCGTCGTGCGGCCGAGCGTCGTGACCACGGCGGCGACGGTGAATGTCCCGGCGGCATGTTCACGCACGGTCAGGCAGACGCCATCGCACGCAATGCTCTCGCCGTCGCGGATGCCGTCGTACGCGGACCGCACCACAAACTCGCGGCCGGCAGGCGTGTGCTGCACGCGCTCGATGGTTCCCGCGTCGGTGATGAGTCCGGTGAACATCTCAGAGACGATAGACGATAGTGGATAGACGATAGTCCGATGGAACTCAAGCAGGCGGAGGAGCCAGTACGGTCATCAGGTCATCGCCGAGCTCACGTCGTTCGACAACCCGCCAGCGTGGCAGCAAATCCGCGGCCGCGGCCGGCACCGCCGAGAAGGCGCCCAGCGCCCCGGCGCCGAGCAGCACCGGTGCCTGAAAGATAACCAGGCGATCCACCAGATTGTTGCCCAGCAAGGCCCCCGCCAGCCCGGCACCGCCCTCGACCAGCAGGTGATGCACGCCACGCCCATGCAGGGCCCGCAGCGCGGCGTCCAGATCGGGGGCGGAAATGGCCTCCACCCCCTTGGCGGCGAGGCTCGCCACGGCCAGTGCCACGGCAGGCGCCGTTGCCGAGGGCGTGACGATAACCGTCGGGACCCGTCGGGCGGTACGGACGAGCTGGCTGCCGACCGGCAGCCGTGCCTGGCGGTCGAACACCACGCGCAACGGAGCGACGCGCGGCTTGCGAACCCCGCGCACGGTGAGCGCGGGATCGTCGGCCAGAGCGGTGCCGATGCCGACGGCGATGGCGTCCGCACCGGTGCGCAGCCGGTGCACCTGCTTGCGCGCCAGTTCGCCGGTGAGCCACCCGGGTGCGCGATCGGCAAAGGCGATGGCGCCGTCGAGCGACACGGCCAGCTTGAGTGTGATCCACGGACGCGACGCACCGCCGGCCCAGTGGAGAAACGGGGCGTTCAGCTCGTGCGCGGCGTCCGCCTCGAGCCCGAACTCCACGGTGATGCCCGCGGCGCGCAGCGTGTCGGCGCCGCGCGCCTGGGCCGGGTTCGGGTCACGAATGGCGGCAACGACGCGACGCACCCCGGCCGCGACCAGCGCGTCGGCGCACGGCGGTTGCTTGCCGTGCGCGTTGCAGGGCTCGAGTGTGCAATACACATCGGCCCCGCGGGCGAGGTCGCCCGCCGCGACGAGCGCGGCCGCCTCGGCGTGCAACTCCCCGAAGCGTGCGTGATAGCCGGTACCCACCACCACGCCGTCACGGACGACGACGGCGCCGACCAGTGGGTTCGGCGCCGTCTGCCCCCAACCTTTCCGCGCCAGCTCGAGCGCGCGACGCATGAACACCGCGTCGCTCGCGCTGCCGCTCGCATCAGAGACCAATGCGGATCCCGAGCGAGCCGTACGTGCGCGCGGCGCTCGCGT
>DATCGU010000002.1:0-24857 GCA_036508735.1 Gemmatimonadaceae bacterium | reverse complement strand
GTGCGATCGCCCGGGGCGCCCAAATGACTCTCACGCGCCCAATCGTCCCAACACCGCGGCCTTCGCCTTCGAGTGAGCAATCCCTCGACCGCCAGCAACCTCTGCCTCCGCAATGCGGATGTCCTCGAGCAACTCGGCGCGGTCGAGCAGCGCCTCGTATTCTCCCGGATCAACCAGGACGGCGGCACTCCGTCCATGCTGCGTCAAGATCACGGATCGCTTGGTACGCTGCACTTGCCGGACAACCGCCGCAAGGTTGGCGCGGAAGTCCGCGAGCGGGCGAATATCCTTGGTCGGTCGTAGTGGGGGCACAATGGACTCCTTCGAAGTGTACTGAATAATGTACAACTTCTACGTCCCACAAGCCAGCGCCATGGCTGAGGCCACTTGTATCGGCATAACGACATGCGCTTCTGCTGCGAGCGCTCCAATAGACTGCGCGCGAAGCGCGCGCTACCACATTCATTTGCGCTCGCCAGCAGCAAGCGCTGGTTAGACTGCACCGCCCTCAGCTCTCCGCTCCTGAATGATAGGGGGAGCCGTCGACGACAAGTTGGTTGCCAACTAAGAGCGGTGTAGCGGATGAACCATCGTCGGTGCCGCCGCGCGGAACTGGATGGAACAAAGACCGCACGTCGGCGCGGCCGAGCACGCGGTATTCCCAGGCGGTTAATACGAGAGCGACGATGATTGGAACTGCGCCCAAGAAGTGATTCACCGGGCCGGTCCACATCCCGAAGACGGTCGCGGTCACAGTGTCCCGGAAGACTAGCACCACGAACAGCACCACGGCGCATAGGACGACGCCGACCGCGGTCAAGAACCGTGACCAGTCGTATGCCCAGCGTCGATGCGCGAGCAGCCCACGCCCGAGCCAGATGTCCAGCACGCCAAGAGCGAGCGTCGGGGAATGCCCGAGCAGTGGGGCGACGAGCATGTCAAATACCGAACCAACGCCGCTCGCGATCGTGAGCCAAGCGACGATGGAGAGTGCGCGCGGATGTGTATGATTCGACAATGACGTTTCTCCGGTACGTCTAACTCTCTATTCACCTGCAGAAGATTCTACGCCCAACTCCGCCAACGCAGCAAGCCACGACGCAATATCCACTCTGCGGTGCTCAGCCGGTTGTCCCGTTGCCGAACTCAACCTCCCTCTCGGACTGCTCTTCAGGTTATCAGAGATCCCAGCTGCTCCAATCCATGTATCCTTGCGCTGCACGCGGGCTCAGGTGTCGCGCGCGCCCGCAGCCTTTCACGTGGGCCAGCACGCGCGGCTTCTCTGCAGGAATATCCTCGGCCGGTGCTGAGTATCACTGCACCAGCCCATGGACTGATGCCGCGGGCAAGACGGGTCGCCAGGGTATCGCCGACGCATCCGCGCCCACGCGCGGCGACGCTCGAGGGTGCGTGCGCCCTCCGTCCGGCGACTCCGCAGCCCTCAGTGTCTCTGTCGTTGAACGGACAGCGTAAAGCGTACAACGTACAGCTTACAGCTTCCCTTGTCGTTCCTGACAGCTTACAGCTTCCCTTGTAGTAGTCGTTGGCGACCGGCCTACGCGAGTGCCATTCCCGGCAGCACGACGGATACCTCATCAGCGCTGGCCCGGACGCGGCGCTGCAGCGACGCCCAGCGCGCGTTGACCTCCGCCTGGATGTGCGCCACCTGTTCTGCGTTCAGGTGGCGGAACCGGCCCTGGCGCCGCAGGTACGGTTCCACCGGGTCGCCCGCGTGGTCCATGGTGAACCGCCAGCGCTCGCCGTCCTCCACCTCGAGCATCGGGAAAACGCGGTTCTGCACCGCCATCCGCGCCAGCTCGAGGCCCTCGTCGTCACCGCACTTCCACCCGGGCGGACAGGGCGAGAGGATGTGGAGAAACCGCGTGCCCTGCATCCCCTTGGCGCGCGTGGCTTTCTCCACCAGGTCCACCGGGTACGCGGGCGTGGCGGTGGCCGCGTACGGAATACGGTGCGCCGCGAGAATCCCCAGAATGTCCTTCTTGTTCGTCGCCTCGGGGTGCTGCGCCGGCGTGGTCGTGGTCCATGCCCCCCAGGGAGTCGCCGATGATCGCTGGATGCCGGTGTTCATGTACGCTTCGTTGTCGTAGCAGCAGTACATGATGTTCTCGTTGCGCTCCGCCGCGCCCGACAACGACTGCAGGCCGATGTCGAACGTGCCGCCGTCGCCCACCCACACGAGCACCGTGGTGTCGGTCTCCCCGCGCATGTCGAGCGCCGCGCGCACGCCCGACGCCACGGCGGGGCCGGTGGCGAACGCCGTATGGTACACCGGCACCTGCAGTGACGACTGCGGCCAAGGCCCGGCGATGATCGTGAAGCAGCTCGCCGGCATGACGATGATCGTCTTGGGGCCGAGTGCCTTGAGCACGAGACGCATGGCCAGCGGCGCCGCGCACCCGGGGCAGGCAAGATGTCCCGAGGTCATGAACTCGCCCTGCGGGATCGCCTGGTCGATTCTTACCTGGCTCACGGATTCACTCCCACCCAAAGGTCTGCACGCTCGCTGGTCGTGCTCTGCCGCGTGCGGTCGATCACTTCGTCGATCACGGTCGGTGTGATGTCGCGTCCTCCCAGCCCGAGGACGTACCCGTAGATGGCGGGGCGCACCTCGGAAGGGAGGTCGTACAGCGCCGCGCGCAGCTCCTCGGCGAAGATCCCGCCGTGGCCCGGGGAGAAGTTGCGGTCGAGCACCGCCACCCGCGCCACCCCGGCGAGCGCGTCGCGCAGGAGCTCCGTCGGGAACGGGCGAAACATCTTCACCTTCACCAGCCCGATCGCTTCGCCGGCCGCCCTCCGCTGGTTTACCACGTAGCGCGCCGTGGACGTCACGGTGCCCGAGGTCACCAGCAGCAACTCGGCGTCCTCGGCACGATACGACTCCACCGCACCGTAATGGCGGCCGAACATCCGCATCCAGTCCGCCTCGATGGTCTCCAACACGGCCGGCACCTGGCGCAGCGCCTCCTGCTGCAGCCACCGCATTTCCATGTAGCTGTCGGGGCGGACGAGCGCGCCGAACGCGTGCGGGTCATCCACGTCGAGCTTCCGCGGCGCCACGCGAGACGGCAGGAAGCGATCCACCATTTCCTGGTCGGGAACGTCCACCGGCTCGGCGGTATGTGACAGGTAGAAGCCGTCGAGCATCAGCATCACGGGGACGTCGAGCGCCTCGGCGAGCTTGAACGCCTGGATCGTCGTATCGATCACTTCCTGGTTCGTCTCGCAGTACAGCTGCACCCAGCCCGTGTCGCGCTGTGAGAGGCTGTCGTTCTGGTCGGTCCAGATGTTCCAGCCGGGCCCGATCGACCGGTTGACGTCGGCCATCACGATGGGGTGCCGTCCGCCGGCGGCCCAGTGCAGCATTTCGTGCATGTACAGCAGCCCGTGCGACGACGACGCCGTGAAGGTCCGCGCGCCAGTCGCCGACGCGCCGATGACCGCCGCCATCGCCGAGTGTTCCGACTCCACCTTGATGAAGCGGGCGGGGAGCGTGCCATCGGCGCACATCTCCGAGAGCTTTTCCACCACCTGCGTCTGGGGCGTGATCGGATACGCGGAAATCACCTCGACGCGCGCCAGCCGCGCGCCCCATGCGACAGCATGGTTGCCCACGATCACCTTCTTCATGTCTTGTCCCGCGTCATCGTGATGGCTCCCCGCGGGCATTCAGCCACGCAGATGCCGCAACCCTTGCAGTAGTCGACCGCGATCTCGTATGCCCCGTCGGCGCCGTGCGTGATGGCCGCATCGGGGCAGAAGATGAGGCAGACGTCACACTGCGTGCAGGTACCGCAGTTGAGGCAGCGATGCGCCTCGGCCATTGCCTGGGCCGGCGTGAACCCGAGGTTCACTTCGTCGAAGCGGGCGCGCCCGAGTGCACTGGCCAAGTGCCCTTCGGCCTGTCCCGGCACGGCGGCAAAGTGATGGAGGTTCAGGTCGTCGAATCCGACCACCTCATTCACCGGTGCGACACGATTGACCGGGTCGCGCCCCCTCCACCGCGCGGCGCTGACGTTGCCGCCGCCGAAACGCAGGCTGTCTGGAACGGCGCCGTGTTGATGGTCCGGCGCGATGGCGCGAAGATGCCGGTCGATGCCGATGGCCGCCCGCTTGCCCGCGCCCAGCGCATCGGCGACCGTCCGTTCCAGGTCGGTCACGTCGCCGCCGGCAAAGAGCGATGCGCGACTCGTCCGGCCAACTGCGTCGACAGGCACGCCCGATCCGCTCCGGCTGACATCCGCAGGAAGTCCGTCGAGCGTCGCCGATTCGCCGATGGCAGTGAGCACGGTGTCGGCGGGGATAGTGAAGCGTTCCCCGGTGGGCATCGGACGCCGCCGCCCGCTCGCGTCGGGCTCACCCAGTTCCATCCGTTCGCACACGACGCCGCTCACTCGACCGCCCGTGGCCACGAACTCCACCGGATTCGCGAGGAAGCTGATGTGAGCCCCTTCGCCCAGTGCCTCCTCCACCTCGTCGCCAATGGCGGGCATCTCGTCGCGCGTGCGGCGATAGGCAACCCTGACGGAAGCGCCCAGGCGCAGCGCCGCGCGCGCGCAGTCCATCGCCGTGTTGCCCCCTCCCACGACGACCACGTTGCGTCCGAGATCCGGGCGGCCACCCCCGTTAATTTCCCTGAGGAATTCAAGGCCTGTCCTCACGCCGGGCAGGTCTTCTCCCGCGACGCCGAGCGTGCGGCTCGCGTGGGCGCCGGTGGCGACGCACACGGCGCTGAACGTGGAGAGCAGCTTGTTCCAGGCCGCATTGCTGTCCACCCGCGTTCCACAGGCAATCGTGACTCCCTGTGCGGCGATGCGTTCGATGTCACGGTCAAGAACCGCGCGGGGCAGGCGGTATTCCGGAATGCCCAGGCGCAGCATGCCGCCGGCCTGCGGTGCCGCCTCGAACACGGTCACCTGGTAGCCGAAGCGCGCGAGGTGGTATGCGCAGGCGAGTCCCGCCGGACCCGAGCCGACGACGGCGATGCGTTCGTGGTGCCGTGCGGCGCTCGCCGCGGGCGATGCTTCGCCGTGCGACATGTCGCCCAGCACGCGTTCCACGGCGTGGATGGCGACGGCCCCATCGAACAGCCGCCTGTTGCACGCGCGCTCGCACGGATGGTGGCACACACGCCCGGTCACCGCCGGCATCGGGTTTTCCGCGAGCAGCAGGTCGCGCGCCTCCGCCACGCGGTCTTCGCGAAGCAGGTTCATGTAACCTTCGATGTCGATGCCGACCGGGCACCCCTGGTTGCACGGCGCCACCCGGTCGTGGTACACCGGACGGCTGAACTTCCACGAGCCGGTATGCGTGACGAGCGTCGACGTAAGGCTCATCGCCACCGAGGGGATGTGCCGCTCGCCGGTGGTTTCCATGATGCGGTCAGGCACGGGAAACCTCCCGTGCGCTCATGCGCCGCACGGCATGTGCCGCTTCGGTGGCGGCGGCGATGTTCTCCTCGAACTGCATCGGCACTTCCTCGCGAATCGCGTCGCACACCGTGGCCAGGTGCACCAGGCCGGAGTCGGTGGCGAAAGCGCCAAGAATCGCGGTGTTCACGATAGGCTGGGTTCGGGCACCGAGACCGTGACGGATGGCGATGCCGGTGGCGTCGATGGTGGTCACGCGAAAATGCTCGAGCAACTGGGCGAAATCCTCGGGCGGGCGGTCCGAGTTGATGAGGATGTTCCCCCCCGGCTTGAGCCCGGCCGTCACGTCAATGGCCCCCACAAGCGTGGGGTCGAGGATGATGAGATCGTCGGGATTCTGGATCTCGCATCGCAGGAGAATGGGCGCGTCGTCGATCCTGAGAAACGCGGTCACCGGTGCCCCTCGGCGCTCGACGCCGAACATGGGGAACGACTGTACCTGGCGCCCTTCGAGAAAGAGTGCGACGGCCAGCAGCTTGGAGGCGATGACGGTGCCTTGGCCGCCGCGACCGTGGAAACGAATTTCACGCATCAGCTTCTCCAGTTCGCTGGGGGGAACCCGGCGCGGCCGCTTGCCGGGCCTTATCGCAGTCCGTGCAGTCACTCCCACAGTACGGACACGGTACGCCGTCACACTGCGCCTCGCGGCAGGGGACACCGAGCCCCGGCGCCGGTTGCGGCATGTCGGGGCGCGGCAGCGTCGTACACGTGCCGTTCATGAGAACCTCCACTTCTTGGACGCAGCGGCCGGATGGCCACCGACATGCCCAACGTAGCTGTCGGGTGGGAGCCTCGGCGTCAGGTTATTCCCCCGTGTAGCCGTGGGGAATTGCCGTAGGGGAGTTCGTGCGCAGGTGCATGCGCTCGTGGCGAGCGGGCTACGCGCGCAATCCCGGGATCGGCAGCGATGCATATGCATTCAACTCGGGGCCGCTGCGCTCACCCTGCTCCAGCCGCCAGAGCCCGGCACGCGCGATCATCGCGGCGTTGTCCGTGGCGAGCTTCGGCGATGGTGCGAACACGGTGCCGCCGTACGAAGACACCGCGCGCTGCACGCCCTCCTGCAATGCACGGTTGCACGCCACGCCGCCGCCAAGCACCACCCGCTTGCGCCCGTAGGCGCGCGCGGCGCGCGCCGTCTTCTCGGCAAGCGTGGCCACCAGCGCGTCCTGGAATCCCCGGGCAAGGTGCGGCAGTTCATCAGCGAGCGCGCTGCGCGATTCAGCAGCACGCACCGCGCGCAGCACCGCCGTCTTGAGTCCCGAAAATGACAGGTCGTAATAGTCGTCGTCGCCCGGCTTCTGCCCGCCGTGCAGCATGGGCGGCGCAAAGCGGCATCGCGACGGGTCGCCCTCGCGTGCCAATGCTTCGATGTGCCGGCCGCCGGGGTAGGGCAGGCCCAGCAGCTTGGCCACCTTGTCGAACGCCTCGCCGGCGGCGTCGTCACGCGTGCTGCCGAGCAGCCGGTAGTCTCCCCACGCGGCCACGTCGAGCAGCAGCGAGTGCCCGCCGCTCACGAGCAGGGCCGTGAATGGGGGCACGGCGTCGGCGTGATCGAGCGACGTGGCAAACAAGTGCCCCTCCATGTGGTGCGCACCGATCACCGGCACCTGCAGGGTAGCACCCAGTGCCTTGGCGTAGGCGACGCCCACCAGCAGCGCGCCCACCAGCCCGGGCGCGTGCGTTACGCTGATGGCGTCGATCCCCGCACCCGACGACGGCAGCCCGGCATCGGTGAGTGCCTCCCGGGTGACGGGGACGATGGCCGTGAGATGCGCGCGCGACGCGATCTCGGGCACGACGCCGCCGAAGATGCGATGGACGTCCTGCGAGAGGATCACCAGGGACTCGATCCGCACGCGATCGCCCGCGCCGCTGACCACGGCCGCCGAGGTTTCGTCGCAGGAGCTCTCGATGCCGAGAACGCGCATGGCTACGGCGTGCGCGCCGTCATCTCAGGGGGCGTCCTCGGCGAGGAGCCCGCGGATGATGCGGACGTTGCCGTCGGAGTCCCACTGCGCAGCGCCGATGACGCGCTTGCGGATGACGCCCGCCTTGTCGATGAGGAAGGTCTCGGGAATGCCACTCGTCTGATACGCCTGTTCTATGGTCCCGCTCCCTTCGTGCAGGATCTCGAACGTCAGCTTGTGCTCGGTCACGAACTCGCGAATGGCGTTGTCCATGTCGGGCTCGTCAACGCTCAACCCCACCACGCGGAGGCCGCTCCGCCCGAGCGAGTCGTACAGCGCCTGGATGCCGGGCATCTCCTGCTTGCACGGGCCACACCACGTGGCCCACATGTTCAGCAGCACCACCTGGCCATGGTAATCCGAGATGTCCTTCAGTTGCCTGGAGCCAGGCACCATGGTGGTTGCCTTGAACGCGGGAGCGCGAGAGCCCGGCGCTATCGGGTAGAGATCGGCGCCGAAGAAGCGGGTTGCCGCGAACAGCCCGATGCCGAGCACGGCGACGACACTGCCGAGGATGATCCACTGCTTGCGCGTGCTCACGCCGACTCCGCGCAGAGTGCACGCAGCGCGGCGATCTCGGCCTGCGGGTCGGCCGCGCCGAAGATCGCGTGGCCGGCCACGAAGGTGTCGGCGCCGGCACGCCAGCAGGCGGTGATCGTCTCGCGCCCGATGCCGCCGTCCACCTCGAGCAACGCGCCGCTGCCGGCCTCGTCGAGCATCCGGCGTGCGCGCCGGATCTTGTCGATGGACTCCGGAATGAACGCCTGGCCGCCGAAGCCGGGGTTGACCGTCATGATGAGCAACAGGTCGATATCGCCGGCGACCTCGCTCACGCTGGCAAGCGGCGTGGCCGGGTTCATCGTGACACCCGCCAGGCAGCCCAGTTCCTTGATGTACATCACCTGCCGGTTCAGGTGCGGTGCCGTTTCGGTGTGGATGGTCAGCACCGACGCGCCCGACTTGGCGAAGCTCTCGAAGTACTTCTCGGGTTCCAGCACCATCAGGTGCACGTCGAGCGGCAGTTGGGTGAGGCGGCGGCAGGTCTCGATGATCTTCGCGCCGTACGTCAGGTTCGGCACGAAGCAGCCATCCATGACGTCCACGTGCAGCCAGTCGGCACCGCCGGCCTCGACCATCGCGACCTGGTCGGCCAGCCGGCCGAAGTCGGCGCTGAGCAGCGAGGGCACCATGCGCACGGTGTTGCCGGTCATGCGGGACTCCTGAGGCGTGCGGCAAAGGCGCCATCGGCGCCGTGCGACTGCGGTAGAACGCGCAGGAAACCCTGGTAAATCGTTTCCGGAGGGACTGAGCCTGCGGGGGGTGGTTCGAGCGTCCACCCTGGATGTTCGACGAGGAAGGCAGCGACCTGCACTTCGTTCTCCTCGGGCTCCAGCGAGCAGGTGGAGTAGATGAGCAGGCCGCCGGGCTTCACGATGCCGGCAGCCGCTCGCAGGATGGCGCGCTGACTCATGGCGGTGACCGCCAGGTCGCTGACTCGCAGGCGCCAGCGGGCGTCCGGGTGCCGCCGAAAGGTGCCCGTGCCGGTGCAGGGTGCATCGACGAGCACCGCATCGACCGGCGCAATGGCCGGATGGCGCGCATCGAAGACCACGGGGGCCACGTTGACCAAGTCGAGGCGCGCCTTGGTGGCAGTCAGACGTTCCAGGCGTTTCGTGGACAGGTCGGCGCTGACGACGAGCCTTGCCTGGCGAGAGAGCTCGAAGGACTTTCCGCCGGGCGCGCTGCACAGGTCGGCCACCGTCGCACCGGCCGGGATGGCCGCGTACTGGGTGACCAGCGTCGCCGCCGGATCCTGCACGAAGCAATGGCCCTGGGTAAACGGAACCAGGTCGAAGAGGTACACCGGACCGACGATTCTGATGGAGTCGCGCACGAGCGGCGCGTCTTCCACGCGTACCCCGGCCGACTCCAGCATGGCCTCGAGCTGTTCGCGCACCACGCCCCAGGGGCGCACGATCACCGGCGCCTCCCGGTTATTGGCTTCGAGCAGCGACCGGGCTTCGTCAGCTCCCCACCGGGTCACCCAACGGGCCACCAGCCAGCGCGGATGCGAGAACTCGGTGGCCAGCGCGTCAATGGGGTCGGTGGGGAGGTCCGCACCGAGCGACGACCGTTCGCGATCGAGACGGCGAAGCACGGCGTTGACCAGTTTGCTTGCACCCATGCCGTGGCGCTGCTTTGCCAGTTCGACCGTCTGGGCAATGGCGGCGTAGGCCGGCACGCTTCCCATTTCCAGCAGCTGCTGGGCGCCCAGGCGGATCAGGTCGATGAGGTCAGCGTCGAGTCGGGCGATGCCGCCGCGCACGCGGCTCGCCAGGGCGTGGTCAATCCAGCCACGGCGCCGGAGCATGCCGTACACCAACTCCTGGGTCCACCGGCGGTCGCGCCCGTCCAGTTGCGCGCAGCGGCGGTCAAAGGCAACATCCAGCAGGCTCCCCGAGCGCAGGTCGGCACAGATATCGGCGGCAGCCCGGCGGGCGTCGGTGACCCGCTGGAGGGCCGAACCCGGGGAGGGGGTGGTCGTCAGGCGGGATCCCTTCACGGAAGGAGGACGGTCAGCTGCAAGGCCGGGTTGACGAGGGGATTGTCGGGATGTCTACTATAACTCCAAGAATAACGTAACCGCGCCTCCAAGCGCAGTGTGACCTGTGGTCTGCTCCAGCGTCCTTTATTCAAGGGTTAGCTGCAGTCAGCCTTGCCAGGTCGGGATCCGGGGTTCCGGGCGCCGGGCCGGTGAGCTGATCGGTTTTGCGTCGTCTACTCAGATAGAGGTTTAGAGCCATGTCGACAGGGTTCTCTCGGACTTGGTCCATTCGCGCACTGGTGGTCGTACTGTTCGGCGCCATCGTCGCGGGGTGCCTCGATCACGCCGTCACGGGACCTGACCGCGCGAACGGGGTGAACTTTGCCGCGCGACTGGTCGTCCTGGGCGGCAATATGCAGTCCGGCGCGGTGAACAGCGCCCTGCCGACCCCCGTCAAGTTGCGTGTCACCGACATCAATGGTAGCCCTGTCGCAGGGGCGTCTGTCGCCTTTTCGTTGCGTTCAGGGGGCGGCACCCTGAGTCCATTAAGCGCGACCAGCGCGGCTGATGGCTCCGTGAGCACGGTGTGGACGCTTGGCACGGCCTTGGGCGAGAACAAGGTGGTCGCGATCCTGAGCGGGGCATTCGTCGTCGATAGCGCAACCTTGACGGCGACGGGCACAAACGGCCCTGCTGCCAAGCTCGCCATTGATGCCGGCGACAACCAGCACGCGCCCATCGGCACCGTGCTTCCCGCCGCCGTTTCAACGCTGGTCACGGATAATTACGGCAACCCGGTGCCCGGCGCAGCAGTGACCTATGCCGTGACGGGTGGCGGAAGTCGCATCGATCTCGTGCGGACGACGAGTGACGCCAACGGAAAGATCTCGGCCAATTGGACGCTCAGTACGACGGCCGGGCTGCAGACCGCCACGGCATCGCTGGCGAACGGCGCGAGCATTTCTTATCGCGCGGTCGCGGATGCCGGCTTGCCGGTGCAGATCATTCAGGAGTCGGGGTCGGGCCAGACGGGCACAGTTGGACGTGCACTCGCCGCCCCAGTGTCTGTCCGCGTGGTGGATGGCTACGGAAACAACGTGCGCGGCGTGTCGGTGAGCTGGACGGCGGACGATGGGACCATCAGTGCCAACTCGGCGACAACCGATACTCTTGGGCGCTCGCAAGGACGATGGGTGCTCGGCAACCGTGCCGGCACGCAGAGCGCGTCGGTGTCGGTTACGGGACTTTCCCCAGTGAATGTCGTCGCCATCGCGCAGGCCGCGGTGCCTTTCCAGGTCACTTTGGAAACCGGCGACAAGCAGACGCAGACCGTTGGTCAGACGCTGCCGCTGCCACTTGTGGCGAAGATCGTCGACCAGTTTGGCAACGGCATCGCCGGATTCCCCGTCACGTGGAATGCGGCGTCCGGTGGGGGCTCGCTGCTGGCTACGCTTGCGACGAGCGACAATACCGGTCGTTCTACGGCAATCTGGACCCTCGGCTCAGCGGCTGGATCGCAGTTGGCCACGCTCGCGGTGACCGGACTCCCGCTGACCGTGTACAGCGCGACGGCAGTTGCGGCCGCCGGTGACTCCGTCGTCATCGAAGCAGGAAACAACCAGGCCGGGAGGGTAGGCAGCGCGCTCGGGACACCATTGATCATTCGCGTGCGTGACACCTCGGGCAACCCGGTGGTGGGGACATCCGTGGTCTTCGCCGTCGCCTCGGGCGGCGGTTCGGTGGCACCGTCGGTGGCGGTGACCGATGCCAACGGCCGCGCGCAGGCCATCTGGACGCTCGGCTCGTTCTCCGGCGCGCAGACCGCGACGGCGACGGTCGGCGCGAAGTCGGTGACGTTCACGGCGACCGGTTCCGCGTCGGGAGGCGGAGGTGGTGGCGGAGGGTCGCCGACGCAGCTGGTGCTGGTGAGCGGCAATGGGCAGACTGGGAACGTGAGCCAGTCACTCACTGCGCCAATGATTGTGCGTGTGATCGATGCGAGCGGTGTTCCCGTGACTGGTGTCAACGTCACGTGGACGCTGCCGGCCGGGAACAGCGGCGGCTTTGCCTCGCCGTCGGTCTCCAGTACTGACGGTAGTGGCCAGGCCAGCATGCTCTGGACGCTGGGCAGCAAGGTTGGGTTGCAGCAGATCACTGCCAGCGCAACCGGTGTTCCATCACTCACGTTGCAGGCCACAGTGCAGGTCGGGAGTTCCGGCGCGGTGATCATGGACAATGGGAACGGCCAGGTCAGTAGCGCTGGGGCACTGTTGGCGACGTATCTGCGTGTGTTGGTGGTAGACCAATCGGGTACGGCTGTCGTTGGCGCGCGGGTGACCTGGGCCGTTGTCACAGGCCTCGGTAGCCTGGCGAAGTCGTGGGGCCTGACGAATGCCGCAGGATACGACTCGGTCGCTTGGACGTTGGGGGCCACGTCCGGTGCTCAGACGGTCTCGGCAACGGTAACCGGCGTGACGCCGGTGACGTTCACCGCGACTGCGTCGACTGGCGCAACGCCGGCACAGCTGGTGCTGGTGAGCGGGAACGCACAGAGTGGAGGCGTGGGGCAGTTGCTGGCGAGTCCGGTGATTGTGAAGGTGGTGGATGCCAGTGGGTACTCTGTTCCCGGGATCGATGTGTCGTGGGCCATCGTGAGTGGTGGCGGTACGTCTTCGTCCGTCACATCACGGACGGATGGTGCCGGGCAGGCACAGACGCTCTGGACGCTCGGCAACAGTTTGGGGACGCAGCGGATCAGGGCGACAGCGACCGGACTGACCGCGCTGAACCTCACGGCGACGGCGACGGTTGCGGCCACCGGGGCGATCGTCATGCAAAGCGGCAATAACCAGGCGGGAGCGCAGGGCGCACCGCTCGGCAGCAAGCTGTATGTGCTGGTGGTGGACCAGACGGGCAATCCGGTGAACGGGGCGACGGTAAACTGGGCCATAGCCACGGGTACCGGCTCGATTTCGAAGGTCACGGGAACAACGAATGCCTTTGGGCTCGACTCGCTGACGTGGACGCTCGGCGCGACGGCCGGCACCCAGACGGTGACGGCGGGCGTGACCGGAGTGGGCTCGGTGACGTTCACCGCGACAGCCGGCGGGTCGCTGGTCGTCTTCAGCGGGAACAACCAAACGGGAAGCGTGAGCAGCACGCTGGCACAGTCACTGGTTGTGATGACGATGGGTCCGACGGGCTTACCGATTCCGGGCATTACGGTGAACTGGCTTGTCACTGCTGGCGGCGGCATGCTGTCGAAAGCGCAGGGCGTGACGGACGTGGCCGGGAATGACGCAGTGCAGTTCACGCTCGGGGCCGTGGGCGGGACGAACACGGTGACGGCGACGGTGGCGGGCCTCGGGTCGGTGAGTTTCACCGCGACAGGCCTTACGAGCAGTGGTGGTGTGCCGTGGACCATCGTGAAGGTGAACGGTGATGGCCAGACAGGGCGCTCCGCGACGGCGCTGGCGTCGCCGCTAATTGTCGAGGTGCGCGATGTCCGTGGAACACCGTTGGCTGGGGTGCAGGTGCTCTTTACCCAGGGTGCCTCGAATCTCGACGGCTTTGTGGCTCCGTCGCCAACCACGACCAATGCGAGCGGTCAGGTGTCGGTGCAGTGGACGCTGGGAAGCAACGTGTCGAATGCGGTGAAGACCAACACAGTGACGGCTAGCCTGCCACTGTTCGGGTCGGTGACGCCGGTGAGCTTCACGGCCGCGGCGCGTCCGCAGTTCCGCATGCGCTTCGTTCGCGGAACCAGCGGCTCGGCGCACTGCATTGCAGCGCTCGGGGCGGCATGTGCGGCTGGCCTGCAGATCGACACCACGGGCGCCACGGTGGAGCCACAGTATGTGGGTGACCTGCGGACGGACACTCTTGTCGTGCAGGTGTACGACCCGACGGACAGCACGGGCGTCCAGGGAGTCTCTGTGAACTGGGCGGTCCAGGCTGGGGATGGCACAGACGGGCGGCCAGTCAACTCAGTCCTGACCACCGACAACTTTGGCTTTGCGAAGAACGTCTGGCTGTTGCGAGATAACAATGGGCGTGCAATCCCGCCAAGCAACATTGCGAAGCGAATGATCGCGTCGGTGGCGAGCATCGGCGAGGTCGAGTTCCGGATGCGGGTCTTCCCGGGAGCCATCTGCAGCGTCAGCCGGGGCTCGAGCGCGACCCCCCCAGTTGTTGGAACGAGCATCTCCGACACTACTACTGTTCGAGACTGTAGCGGCTTCGCGATTCCGGGCGTGACCATCACGCTCTCGACTGCCCTTCCGGGAATCGTCGCTCCAACTTCCGCGATCACGAATTCGAACGGCCAGGTACTCACCACGTGGACGATGGATACGGTTCCAGGCGTGCGGTCCTTGAGCGCGACGGCCACCGGCCAGACCTCTCCATACCTCGTGTTCGGCGTCGATCCCATCAAGAGTGCTTCGGCTTCGCGAGTTGAGACGGTGGTGGCCGGTGCGCCGGCGGCGCGACCTTTGCCGCTGGAGCCCCTCGAGGTGAATGGAGTACCTGGCTCTAACGGCAGCCTCTTGCCCGTCAGTTCCTTCTATACAGTCATCGTCGTCGTCAGGGACCGCTATGGTAATAGGGTGCCCACCCAGGTCGTGAATTTCGCAGCGTCTGGCGGTGGGGTCGCGGGGGCGCCCGGCGTTATTCCGAGCTCGGTGTCGAGCCCTGTGGGTACGACCGGCACCGATGGTTCAGTCAGCGTTGTCTGGACACTCGGCAATGTCGCTGTCCCGAACACTTTAACGATCACCGCCGGCGGCGTGGCGATGTCGATCTCGAGAACAGGGAACTGAGCCTGGAACATTTGATTCTCTGCAACTGAACGGGCGGTCCACTTCGGTGGGCCGCCCGTTCAGTTACTGCACCAGGTCGTCGTGGGCGCTCCTACGCGAAGCGATCCCCCACCTTGCACCCCCGTCCCTGCGCCCAGTCCATCGCCGCCATGCGCCGCTTGCCCGCGGGGTGCACTTCCTTGATCGCCACGCCGCCCGTGCCGCAGGCGACGATCAGGCCCAGTTCGTCGGTCTCGAGCACCTCGCCGCAGGCTCCCTTGCGGTCGGTGATCGGACGCGCGCCGAACAGGCGCACCTCGGTGCCCTTGAGGTCGCTCCACGCCCCCGGCTTGGGGTCGTAGGCCCGAATGCGGAGCGCCACGACCGCCGCAGGCGCCGTCCAGTCGATGCGTGCATCGTCGCGCTCGATCTTGCCGGCGTAGGTGGCCTGCGCGTCGTCCTGCGGACGCTCGGCGGCCTCGCCGAACTCCATCAAGGCCAGCGCCTCGATGAGCGCCGTGGCGCCCAGTTCCGACAGACGCAGCGTCAACTCGCCGCCCGTCTCGTCGGGCTCGATCGGCGTGGTGAGCGTGTGGATCACCGGCCCGGCATCGAGCGCGGGTACCATGCGCATGATGGTCACGCCGGTCTCCTCGAGGCCTTCGCTGATGGCCGCCTGAATGGGCGCGGCGCCGCGGAGCTTCGGGAGCAGCGACGCGTGGATGTTCAGCGTGCCGCGCGTGGGGAGGTCGATGACCTCCCTGGGCAGGATATGACCGTACGCCACCACCACCGAGAGGTCGGGCTTGAGATCGCGAAGGGACTGCACGAACGCCTCGCCACGGGGGCGCTCGGGCTGAAGCACCGGAATCTCCTCTTCCAGCGCCACCAGCTTCACCGGCGACGCTTCGAGCTGCGAACGCGAGCGGCCGCGCGGCCGGTCGGGCTGGGTGACCACGCCGACCACATCAAAACCTTCGCCGATCAGCGCGCGCAGCGGCGGCGTGGCGAAGTCGGGCGTGCCCCAGAACAGGATGCGCACTACAGCTCTTCCTCGGGGTGCTTGCTCCTGCTCTTGCCGGCCTTCAGGATGCGAATGAAGCCGGGGTACTGGTCCTTCTCCTCCTCCCACTGGGCCAGCGCGGCGCGTCGCTTGAGCAAGCTCAGGTGGTCGATGAACAGCTTGCCGTGCAGGTGGTCGATCTCGTGCTGGAAGCACCGCCCCAGCAATCCGTCGGCCTCCACCTCGATGGGCTTCCCGTCACGGTCGAGCGCCCGGACGATCACGTGCAAGGCGCGCGTGACGTCGCCGTAGATGTCGGGAATCGACAGGCAGCCTTCCTCGGTCTTGTCCTTCGGCCCGTCGGCTGTGACGATCTCGGGGTTCACCATCGCATAGGCCGCGTCTTCCACCGATGCGACGAAGATGCGCTCGATGCGCCCCACCTGCGGCGCGGCCAGTCCGATGCCGTTGGCGGCGTACATCGTCTCGAACATGTCGTCGATCAGCCGGCGCAACTCGTCGGTGACCTCGACGACGGGTCGCGTTTCCTCGCGAAGGACCGGGTCGCCGAGTACCCGGATGGGCAGGACGCTCACGCCGCCGCCGCGCTCCCGCTGGACGCCACGCGCGCAATGCCGCGCCGTTCCACGACGATCTTCACCTCACCCGTGCGAATGGTCACCAGGTCGTCCATGCCCTTGCTGGGCTTCCCTTCGTCGATTGTCTCCTTGATGTGCACCACCTCGCCCACCACGCCGCCGGTGGTGACGACGCTGTCGCCCTTCCTCAGGCTGAGGATCGCGGCCTCGAGAGCCTTCCGCTGCTTCTGTTGCGGGCGGATCATCAGGAAGTAGAAGATGGCCATGATGGCGGCCAGCTGGAACAGGAACGGCATGAGCGAACTGCCGCCGGGAGTGGCGGCCTGGGCCTGCGCGAAGATCGGAAGGACGCTGTTCATTGGCTGGTCGATTTCGAGAGGTAGCGTGCGAGCCAGTCACGGCTCCAGGAAGCAAACTCGCCGGCGATGATCCGGCTGCGGGCCTCGCGCATGAGCGCGATCAGGAAATGTACATTATGCAGCGACAGCAGGCGCGCGCCCAGCATCTCGTCGGCCTGGACGAGGTGCCGCACGTACGCGCGCGAGAAGCGCCGGCAGCAGGCGCAGCCGCACCCTTCCACCACGGGGCGGTCGTCGGCGCGGAACTCGGCGCGGCGCATGTTCACCCGGCCGTCGCTCGTCAGGGCCGCGGCGTTGCGTCCCATGCGGGTGGGGGCCACGCAGTCGAACATGTCAATGCCGCGGGCGACACCCTCCAGCAGGTCTTCGGGGTAGCCGACGCCCATGAGGTAGCGCGGGCGGTCGGCGGGAATGACCGCGTCGCACACCTCGATCATGGCGTACATGTCGGGCTTGGCCTCGCCCACCGAGAGGCCGCCGATGGCGAAGCCGTCCCAGCGGTGCATCGCCGCAATCCTGAGCGCGGCTTCGTGCCGTAGTCCGGGATGGATGCCGCCCTGGAGGATGGGGAACAGGGTCTGGCGCGGCGCGTCGGCAGCGGCGTGCAGCACGTCGAACTCGGCGCGGCAGCGCGTGAGCCACCGGATGGAGCGTTCGCTGGCGTCACGGGCGGCCGCCTCGTCGCTCTGCCCGGGAATGACGTGGTCGAACTGCATGATCACGTCGGCGCCCAGGTTGGTCTCGATGCGCATGACGCTCTCGGGCGTGAAATGGCGCTCCGAGCCGTCGATGTGTGAGCGGAACGTGACGCCATCCTCGTTCACCTTGTTCAGTGACGCCAGGGAGAACACCTGGAAGCCGCCCGAGTCGGTGAGCACCGGGCCGTGCCAGCCCATGAACCGGTGCACCCCGCCCAGCGAGCGCACGAGCTCGTCGCCGGGCCGAAGGTGCAGGTGGTAGGCGTTGGCCAGGATCATCTGCGCGTTCATGCCCAGCAGCTCGTCGGGATCGAGCGCCTTGACGGTGGCGAGCGTGCCCACCGGCATGAAGAGCGGCGTCTCCACCACGCCGCGTGGCGTGCGAAAGCTGCCCGCGCGGGCGCGGCCTTCCGTGGCATGGATTTCGTAGCTGAACATGGTACTAAGCTACACCCCTCAGATGATCACCATTGCGTCGCCGTAAGAGTAGAACCTGTACCCCTCACCAATCGCCACCCGGTACGCCTCCATGGCGAGGTCGTAGCCCGTCATCGCCGCCACCAGCATCAGCAGGGTGGAGCGGGGAAGATGAAAGTTGGTGATCAGCCTGTCGGCGCCGCGCACTCGATACGGCGGGTGAATGAAGATCTTCGTCTCGCCGTCGAAAGCGTGGAACAGTCCATGGTCGTCCACCACGCTCTCGAGCGTGCGCAACGACGTCGTGCCTACGCACCACACCTTGCCGCCGAGTTCGCGCACGGCGTTGAGCTGGTCCGCGGTATCGGGCGTCACGCGGAACCACTCTTCGTGCATCACATGCTCGGCCAGGTGTTCCGCCTCCACCGGCTTGAACGTGCCGGCGCCCACATGCAGCAGCACCTCGGCGCGCTCCACTCCGCCGGCCTCGAGCGTCTCGAGCAACCCGGGCGTGAAGTGAAGGCCCGCCGTGGGGGCGGCCACCGAGCCGGACTGCCGCGCATACACCGTCTGGTACCGCTCCGCGTCGTCGGCGGCATCGGCGCGGGCGATGTATGGCGGAAGCGGCACGTGGCCATGCGCCTCGATCATCTTCATCTCGTCGCCCTTCAACACCAGGCGCACCAGCCGCGTGCGCCGTTCGGTGACGTCCTCCACGATGACGTCGAAGCCGGGCGCGATGTGCACGACGCGCCCCGGCTTCAGCTTTCCGCCGGGATGTACCATCGCCTCCCAGCGGCCGTCGCCGTGGTGCCGCAGCAGGAGGATTTCGGCCGACGCGCCCGAGTCGCGCGCGCCCAGCAGGCGCGCCCGGAAGACCCGCGTGGTGTTCAGCACCAGCGCGTCACCCGAAGGGATGAGCGACGCAAGGTCGGAAAAGCGGCGGTGCTCGATGGCGCCGGTATCGCGACGTACCACCATGAGTCGGGATTCGTCGCGCCGCGCCGTCGGCGCCTGCGCAATGCGCCCCTCGGGCAGCAGGAACTCGTAGTCGCTGGTGCGCAGTCCCTTCATGGCGTCCGCTGCTCGCGCGCCATCCCCGGCAGCATGCTGCTAGAGCAGCGACGCCTGGGCGCCGTTGTTCTGCGTGGGAGGGGTGTAGCCGAAGTGCCTGAAGGCGAGCGCCGTCGCCACCCGGCCGCGCGAGGTGCGTTGGAGGAACCCGTTCTGCACGAGGAAGGGTTCGTAGACCTCCTCGATCGTGTCGGCGTCCTCGCCCACCGCGGCGGCAATGGTCTGCAAGCCCACCGGGCCGCCCTCGAACTTCTCGATCAGGGTGCGCAGCAGGCGCGCATCCATTTCGTCGAGCCCGAAGTGATCGACGTCGAGCATCTCCAGCGCCTCGCGCGCCACGGCCTCGGTAACGATGCCGTTGGCCCGCACCTGCGCGTAGTCGCGCACCCGGCGCAGCAGCCGGTTGGCCACGCGCGGCGTGCCCCGCGCGCGCCGCGCGAGCTCGCGCGCGCCGTTGGGCTCTATCTGCACCTTCATCACCTCGGCCGTGCGGTACACGATGAGCTCGAGCTCCTCGGCGGGGTAGTAATTGAGGCGCAGCTCGATGCCGAAGCGCGAGCGCAGCGGCGGTGTGAGCATGCCCAAGCGCGTCGTCGCCCCGATGAGTGTGAAGCGCTCCACCGGCATGGTGATCGTCTGCGCCTTGGGGCCATCGCTCAGGCGGATGTCGATCTTGTAGTCCTCCATCGCCGGATAGAGGAACTCGTCGATGATCGGTCGCAGGCGGTGGATCTCGTCGATGAACAGGATGTCGCCTTCGCGCAGGTTGGTGAGCGTGCCCACCAGGTCACCGGGCTTCTCCAGGGCGGGGCCGCTCGTGGTGCGGATGTTCACCCCGAGTTCGCGTGCCACCAGCTCGGCCAGCGTCGTTTTGCCCAGCCCCGGCGGGCCGAAGAAGAGCGCGTGATCGAGCGGTTCCTTGCGCGCACGCGCCGCGTCGATGTAGATGCGCAGCGCGTCCTTCACCTTTCCCTGACCGATGAATTCGGCGAGCCGCTGCGGACGCA
Organism: Gemmatimonadaceae bacterium; assembly: GCA_036508735.1. Taxonomy (GTDB): domain Bacteria; phylum Gemmatimonadota; class Gemmatimonadetes; order Gemmatimonadales; family Gemmatimonadaceae; genus PNKL01. The sequence goes on along the minus strand of DATCGU010000002.1, from coordinate 4,939 downwards.
GCGACAACTCCACCACCGACTCGTCGGCGAGCACCTCGGGGGTGGTGATTTCGGCGCGGGACATTCCTGAATCTACTCCGCTAGCCACGCTTCGAGATGCGAGCGAGCGCCTTTCGGATCAGCTGCGCCGTGTCGGCCGGGCCCTCGTCCTCCAGCACCCCGAGCACCGCCTTCTCCGCATCCGTGGCCTGGTAGCCGAGCGCCACCAGCGCGCGCACCGCATCGGCACCCGGTCCACTGGGCGCCGGTTTGTCCGCGGCACGGGACGCCGCGCCCCCCGGGACAACCAGCTTGTCCTGCAACTCCAGCACGAGCCGTTCGGCGAGCTTCTTGCCCACGCGGGGCACGCGGGTGAGCACGACGAGGTCCTTCTCCTGGATGGCGCGCACCAGGCGATCACCGCCCAGCGCCGACATCAGGTTCATGGCGAGCGACGGACCCACGCCGGTGGTCCCCAGGAGCCGCTGGAAGAGCGTGCGGTCACCGGCGGCGGCAAAGCCGTAGAGCGTCCAGCCGTCGTCGCGCACCACGAGCGCCGTGTGCAGCTCGATGGTGCCGCCCGGGCGGGGGAGCGACTCCGCCACCGACAGTGGAATGTGCACGAGGTAGGCCACACCGCCGGCAGTCATCACCTCAACGCGATCGAGGTCCGAGGAGAGCAGCGTACCGCTCACGCGCGCGATCATCGGACCGCCGCCAGTGCGCGCACGACGCCGGCGCTCAGCACGCAGGTGAGCGCGGCCGCCACGCCGTCCGAGGCGTCGGCCGGCTGCGGGGCGTGCTTGAGGCGCAGCAGCTTGGTGACCATGAACTGCACCTGCTCCTTGGTGGCCGCGCCGTTGCCGACCACTGCCTTCTTGATCTCGGCCGGCGAATACTCGTGGATGATGACCCCTGCCTGCTGTCCCGCGAGCAGCACGACGCCGCGCGCGTGCCCCAATACCACGGTCGTGCGCACGTTCTTCGAGTAGAAGACGTCTTCCACGGCGAGCGCCTGCGGTTTGTGCCGCGCGAGCAGCTCGCGGACCCCTTCATAGATGTCGTGCAGCCGCGCGGCCAGCGGCTCGCCGGCGCGCGTGCGGATGACCCCGCACTCCAGCAAATCGGCGCCGCCCGCGCTGCGTGCGCGAACGACGCCGTAGCCCGTCACCGCGGTGCCGGGGTCAATGCCGAGGACGATCACGCGTCCGTCATCTCCGACTCGTCCATGTCGAAGTTCGCGTCCACCTTCTGCACGTCCTCCAGGTCCTCGATGGACTCGATGAGCTTCAGGAGCTGGCTCGCCGCGTCGCCGGCGACCGGCACCGTGTTCTTGGGAATCCACCCGAGTTCGGCGTGCGTTGCCTTCATTCCCACTCGCTCGAGCGCCGCCTTTACTGCATGCAGGTCGGCTGGGGCCGTGGTGATGACGAACGCCTCGTCCTCGTGGACAAAGTCCTCGGCGCCCGCCTCCAGCGCCTTCTCCATGGCCGCGTCTTCCGATAGTGCGCCGGCTTCCACGAGAATCTGGCCCTTGCGGTCGAACATGAATGACACCGAGTTGCTGGTGCCAAGGTTGCCGCCGCCGCGCACCAGCTTGGCGCGAATCTCGGCCACCGTGCGCGTGGCGTTGTCGGTGAGCGCCTGGATCATGAGGGCGACGCCGCCCGGACCGTAGGCCTCGTACAGCACGTCCACATAGTCGACGCCGTCGGAATCGCCCGTCCCCTTCTTGACGGCGCGCTCGATGTTTTCCTTGGGCATCGACAGCGACCGGGCATTGTCGATGGCCGTGCGCAGACGCGGATTGCCGTCGGGGTCGCCGCCGCCCTGCTTGGCGGAGATGGTGATCTCGCGAATCAGCTTCGTGAAGAGCGCGCCCCGCTTGGCGTCGGTCGCGGCCTTGTAGTGCTTGGTTGTCTTCCACTTGCTATGACCAGACATGACCCAGAACCGGAGTGAGGATTTCGGAATTGGAATGCGGAATCCGAATGCGGATTCGGAACCGGAACTGACACAGGCCGCGGAGGGAATCTAGCGCAGTTCCGCCCCCCGGAAAACCAGAGAGGGCGACCCTCGGGCCGCCCCCTCTAGCACCTAGCACCTAGCACCTTCCTAGTGCAGCCTGATCATGAGCGACGCCCTCCACCCCGTGACGTCCATCCCGGAGCCATCGCTGGTCGAGTACACCTTGCCCATCTGGTAGGTGGCGCTTGGCATGACGGAGAATGGGCCGGCGCCGAAGCGAAGGCGCACCCCGGCATTGGCCAGCCGCCCCGCCTTGACGCCGTCGTCCAGCCAGCTGCGTCCTTCAATGCTGGGCTCGATCAGCAGCTCGCCCATGTGGAAGCCCAGGGCCACGGACCCGTCGGCGATGTTCTCGGGGTTGGACTTGCCGCCCAACTGCTGCCCCGCGGCGCGGTAGAGGTTCCAGCCACTGATGTACAGGTCCGTACTGCCCAGGGGCATGAACAGCGAAGCCTGCCCGATGTACCGGTTGCCCGTGGCGTAGGACGTCGAGTCGGCGATGTCATTGCCAAAGGCCGAGTAGCTGACGCCGAACGTCAGGCGCCCGTTGCCAATCATGCGGTCGAGTCCCACGCGGGCGCGCATTTCATTGGCGGGCGTGAACGTGAAGGTCTTGTTGGAAATGTTGAAGGCGTTGAATTCCGTCGATTTGCGGAACGACGCGGCCACGCCGAGGTTCCAGTCGCCAAGGGTGCGGGCGGCGGCGACGCCGCCAGTGCCGGAGAGTCCCGAGCCGTACGACGTGACCGGGAAGAGCAGGAAGTCGTTGCCGATCTGCCCGGCCGCCTCGGCCTGTCCCTCGGGAATGGTGTACTGCCCCGTGGGAATGTTGGCGCCCACGGTGAACACCACGGCGTCGTTGCCGAGCGTCAGGTTGGCGCGCACCTGCGTGTCGGTCAGGCCGTTGATGGAACTCACGGTGGCGCCGTTGCTCGACACCTCCGACCTCGCGTACGCCGTGGCCACGTCGATGTTGAAGCGGGACGTGACGGGCACCACCACGACGAACGGCATGGAGAACTGCGTCACCGTCTTGGCTGACGCGCCGGTGCCGATCTTCATGGACACATACTGCGGGATCGCCGCCAGCGCGGCGTCACCGAGGCCCTGCGCCAGCGCGGCGCACGGCGTCGCGGCGAGCAGCAGGCAGCCAATGGAATAGCGTACCGGTCGCATGCTCATGGCCTCTTGAGGATGATGCCGACCGTCCCGGTCTTCTGGGTCGGCTGGTCAGTGCCCGTCTTTTCCGAGGTGGCGTCGCGCGTCGACGGCGGCGCCTGCCCCTGGGTCGTGCCCTGCCCGCCGCCGGTGGTGCTGTTCACGCTGTTCGCCGCCGACGGGTTCACGTCGCCGACGGCGTTGGCGAGCGTCGAGCCGATGCCGGTGTTGCTGGCGGCGACGCCACGTTCGGCGGCGCTGACCGTCGCACCTTCGCTCGAGTTCGCCAGGCCGGACTCGACCTTCGCCGCGGTGACCAGGGCGCCCTGCTGGGCGGAACGCGCGCTCTGCGCCTTCTGCAGCGCCTGGCCGAAGCCCGGGTCGATGCTGCGGGCCTGGTCGAAGAACCGGGCGGCGTCGTCGTACCGCCCCTGGTCTTCGGCCACCAAGCCGTTGCTGTAGGCGAGGAAGGCCTGCAACGACCGGGTGGGACGCTGTTCGATGGCGGCCCGGTCGGCGGCCGACAGCCGAACGCCGAGCTGGTCGAAGATGCCAAGGGCAAGGTTCTTCTCGATGGCGAAGATCTGGTCGACAACGTCGGCGCTCTGCACGTCGCGTCCCTGCTGCTGCGACGTGGCGACGTTCATCACCGCCGCATTCACCGTCAGGTTGCGCCCCTCCGTCTGCGTGATGGCGCCCTGCACCACGCGACCAGCGCGGACCAGCCTGCCCGCGCGCACCGACGAGCCGGCATCGGTGAGTCCCGACTGGCTGAGCGCGATCTCGTCGACGATCGCCTGGACGCGGTCGCGCTCGAGCAGCTGCAACTCGGACGAGCGCGAGAGGTCGTTGATGAGCAGGTCGGTCAAGCCGCGCCCCAGCGGGGCGAACGACTGGTCGGTGCCGCTGAAGGTCATGGGCAGCACCGCCACGGAGCGCGCCTCACCCGGCTGCAGGGCGATGCGCGCCTCGTTGGCGATGGCCGACTTGGCGGCCGCGGTGAGTTCCTTGCGCGACAACAGCACGAGGCGTGCGCGGATGTCGTTGCGCACACTCTTTGTCTTTCCCACCTGCAGGTAGGAGTTGTACGCGTCCTTGGCACCCGTCAAGTCGTTGAGCGCTTCGGCGCTCAGCCCGGCGTACAGGGCGCTCACGCCGTCCGTGGGATCCAGCCGGCGCGCGGCGTTGAGCACCGTACCGGCCTCGGCGAATCGCTGCCGCTTGTAGTAGGCGACGCCGAGCGCGCGCAGCGCGGCGAGTGAACCTGGGTTGGCCGTCCGGTTGCGTTCCAGCTTTGCGACCGGATCGTCGCCGCGCTGTTGCGCCACCACCGGCATGGCGACGCCACCCAGCAGGATCAGGGCCAAGAGTCTCAGAAGTCGCATAATACCGGCCTCCTACCGGTCGGGATCGAGCATGTCCTCGAACCGCATCCACTGCTTGTAGAAAAACAGGTCCACATAGCCCACGTTGCCGTTCCGGTTCTTGCGGACCAGCAACTCCGTGGCACCCTCCACTCCGTACCCGGGACGGTACATCTCTTCGCGGAAAATGGCGAGCACCACGTCCGCATGCTGCTTGACCGAGCCCTGCACCCCAAAGTCGTCGAGCACCGGGCGCGGATCGCTCCGGTCGGGCACCAGGTGTGGCAACTGGCACGTGAGCACCAGTGCGAGGTCGAGTTCGATGGCGAGCACCTTGAGCATCCGCACGGCCGCAGCGAGTTCCTCTTCCTGCGACCGCGTGCTGCCGGCCAGCAATTGGAGGGAATCAA
>DATCGU010000001.1:0-10999 GCA_036508735.1 Gemmatimonadaceae bacterium | reverse complement strand
GCCCGCTCTCCGAGCGCGACAACTTGCGGCGCGCCACCAGCGACTCGAGCACCAGTTCACAACCCACGGCGAAGGCCGCCGCGTCACCAGCTGGCGCGAGCCCCGTCAGCTCCACGAACGCCGACAATCCCGGCACCGCGTCGAACGCGCCGCGCAACGCGGCCGTGGGCACCTCGTCGGTCACCTGCAGTGCGGCGCCGGCGTCGAACCACATCACCACGTCGTCCATGGCCGCCTGCCCCACGCGGTCGCGCAGCGCGGCATCGGCGGCGCGGCGGATCAGCTCGCGCGCAATGGCCGCGCCGCCCACCAGCTCGCCCTCGTACTCCAGCTCGAGCTTTCCCGTGATGGCCGGGAGCGCCGCGTACAGGTCGGCCAGGCGCGGCGTGACGCGCGCCTCACCGGTCTGCACCGCCCGGCGCTCTGCGTTGGACACGACGTTTTCCAGCACCGTGATCGGCAGGCGCTGCGATACGCCCGAACGCTGGTCGATGCGGCGGTCGTGCCGCGCCTCGAACGCCACGCGCTCAATGACCTCGGCGACCAGCGGGACAAGGTCGAGTGGCCGTCCGTCGCGCACCGCCCATGCCTCCTGCCTGGTGATGGTCATGCCTTGCTCGATCTCTTCAGGGTAGTGCGTGAGGATCTCGCTTCCTATGCGGTCCTTCAGCGGCGAGATGATCTTGCCGCGCGCCGTGTAGTCCTCGGGGTTGGCCGTGAAGCAGAGCAAGACGTCGAGCGCCAGGCGCACCGGGTATCCCTTGATCTGGACGTCGCCTTCCTGCATCACGTTGAACAGCCCCACCTGCACCTTGCCAGCGAGGTCGGGAAGCTCGTTCAGCGCGAAAATGCCGCGATTGGCGCGCGGCAGCATGCCGTAGTGCATGGTCAGTTCGTCGGCCAGCAGGTGCCCGCCGCGCGCGGCCTTGATGGGATCGACGTCGCCGATGAGGTCGGCGATCGTGACGTCGGGCGTCGCCAGCTTCTCCACGAAACGCTGATCCCGTCCCACCCAGGCGATCGGCGTGTCGTCACCCGCCTCGGCCAGCAGGTTGCGCGCGAAGCGCGACACCGGGGCGAATGGCGAGTCGTTGATCTCGCTGCCGGCGACCACCGGCATGGCATCGTCGAGCAGAGAGGTGAGCGCGCGCAGGATGCGCGACTTGGCCTGTCCGCGAAGTCCCAGCAGGATGAAGTGGTGCCGCGACAGCAGTGCATTCACCAGGTGCGGCAGCACCGTGTCCTCGTAGCCCACGACACCGGGAAAGAGAGGGCCGCCAGCCGACAGTCGCACCAGCAGGTTCTGGCGGATCTCGTCCTTCACCGTGCGCCGAGCACGGGCCGGGGCGCCGAACGGCGACTGCTTGAGCGCGCCGAGTGTCAGGGGGAGCTGGGTCACGATTTCGTTCTCAGGTTGAGGCTGCCGACTGAACGCCTGCGGACAGCAGATGGTTCGCACGCGGGTTCACGAGCCGGCGACAGGTGGCCTTGGGTCCGAAGTTGAGCAGCAGGCCGACCTCGAGTCCGGAGGCGCGCAGGTAATTCGTGAGCTGGGCTTCGTGTACGCTTCCTAGCTGCTCGACCGCCTTGATCTCCACTATCACGCGCTCCTCGATCACGAGGTCCGCCCGGAAGTCCCCGACCGCGACATCCTCGAACTCCACGGTCATCGGCGCCTCGCGGAGCACACGAGTGCCGCTTCGTTCCAGCGTATTCGCCAGCGCCTGCTTGTACACCGATTCCAGAAAGCCGTGCCTGAGCCCGTTATACACGTAATAGAACGCCCCGATCACCCGGTGCGTGATGTCACCGTGCAGCAGTTCGCCGTCGTCCATATGGTCTCCCGCAGCATCCCGAGAATCGGCTGTTATCCGAAAATCGGGAGTTCCGCAGTAGATCTGTCATCGATCCGATGCGTCGTTTGGCTCGAAACTGCAACTGCGGTACTCCCGATCAACACGGATAACAGCCGATAAAGGGGATTACAGCACGACAAATGCCAGGGTGTGGTATCCCAGTAATCGGCTGTTATCCGTGTCATCGGGAGTTCCGCAGTAGTACTTGCGGGGGAATGCGAGCGCCTAATCTGCCGGAGCTACCTCCACCAGGTTGTCGTAGAACACCGGCCCACCGCCCATGTCGGTGATCTGTTGCGACGTGGTTTCGTTGGCGTTGTGGTGGTCGCCGGTGAGCTTGGCCCACCAGATGCTCGGAGCCCACGCCACGCCCTCGCGCACCGCGTCGCCGACGCGGGCCACGGCCGAGAAGGCGCCGCGATCGTTGAATACGACCACGGACATGCCGTCGGCAATCCCGCGGGACTCCGCGTCGACCCGATGCAGTGCCACCTCCGGCTCGGCGTCGCGCCGCAGCGAGGCAATGTTCACGAAGGTCGAATTCAGAAACTCGTGGCGCGGCGAGGAGATGAGCGTCAGCGGGAACCTGGCGGCGAGCTCCGGAACGCGCTCCGGAAACTCATGCGGCGGCGTGAACGTCGGCACCGGGTCTAGCCCGAGTTGCGCCATCCGCTCCGAGTGGAACTCGCACTTGCCGCTGGGCGTGGAGAAGGCTCCGTCGGCGTACGGCAGGTAGGGAGTCGGCACGTTGAGTCGCACCCAGCCGTGCTCCACCAGCCCGTCATACGTGACCGTCGCCATCTTCGGGTCGGTCGTCGCCAGCGCCTGCCGAATCAACGCGTCGTCGTCGTCGGCGAAGCATGGGTCGCCCAGCGCCATGCACCCGGCGAGTTCGCGGAATATCTGGGTGTTCGGCTTGCACTCGCCCATCGGGGTGATCGCCGGCCGGTTGAGCGTGGCGTAGTGGTGCCCGTATGCCAGGTGCACATCCCAGTGTTCCAGCTGCGTGGTGGCAGGCAGCACATAGTCCGCGAAGTCGGCCGTGTCGGTCTGGAAGTGCTCGAGCACCACGGTGAAGAGGTCCTCGCGTCGCAGCCCGGTCAGCACCCGGTTGCGGTCCGGCGCCACCGCCGCCGGGTTCGAGTTGTAGACGACGAGCGCCTGCACCGGCGGGCCACCCACGCCGGCGTCGGGAAGCGTGAGCGCATTGCCCAGCCGGATCATGTTGATCGTGCGCACGGCCGGCGACAGGTCGGGCCGCTCGAGTGCCGCGGTGTTGTAGCGGAAGTTCGCGCTCGTCGACATCTGCACGCCGCCGCCGGGGCGGCGCCAGTGGCCGGTGACGGCTGGCAGGCAGGCGATCGTGCGCACCGCCATGGCGCCCCCGCCGTGGCGCTGCAGCCCATAGTTGATGCGCACGAAGGCCGCCTTGGCGCGACCGTACTCGCGGGCCAGCGCGACGATGCGCTCCGCGCTCAGCCCAGTGGTGCGCGCCACCATCGCTGGCGCGTACTCGGCGACGCGCGCGCGCAGCTGGTCGGCGCCAAGCGTGTGTCTCGCCAGGTAATCGTCGTCCTGCAGCCCTTCGGCAAAGATCACGTGCATCATCGCCAGCGCCAGCGCGCCATCCGTGCCTGGGCGAATCGGGATCCACTCGTCGCACTGGTCTGCCGTGCGCGTGCGCACCGGGTCGATGCAAAGCACGCGCGCCCCCCGGTCGCGCGCCGTCCGCACGAATGGCCACAGGTGCGGGTTCGCCGTCAGCGTGTTCGTCCCCCACAGGAGCACCAGGTCGCTCTCGGGAATGCCCTCGGCGTCGGCGCCGATATTGGCGCCAACCGTCATGCGCATCCCCCAGGTGCCTGCCATGCTGCAGATGGTCCGGTCGAGCTTGGAGGCGCCCAGCGCGTGAAAGAACCGCCGGTCCATCGACTGCCCCTGCAGCATCCCCATCGTGCCGGCGTACGAGTACGGAAGTATGGCCTGCGGTCCTTCCGGGCCGTCGGCCACGGCGCGCAGCCGGTTCGCGATGTCGTGCAGCGCCTCGTCCCAGCTGACCCGGGCGAACTCCCCCCGGCCTTTTCGCCCCACCCGCTTGAGCGGGTGCATCAGTCGCTCGGGGTGGTAGGTTCGCTCCAGATAGCGGTTCACCTTGGCGCACAGGAAACCGGCCGTAAACGGATGGTCCGGGTCGCCCTGCACGCGGATGGCACGCCCGTCTTCGACGGTCGTGATCATGGCGCAGGTGTCGGGGCAGTCGTGGGGGCAGGCGCCCCGTACGGTGTGGACGGCGGTGTCGGGCACGGGTTCACGACCCAAGAAGGGAGGCCAAGTCACCCCCGGGGCGGAGGGTGCCTGAGGCAAGATAGGGGGTACCGAAGGGCCCCGGCAGGGCGACCCCCAGGGCCCCGCCCGCAACTAGTTGCGTGTGTGGCAGTTACATCGTACTTTACATTGCTGGACTTCGGAAAGGGTGGGCACGTGACGGGACCACGTGTTTTCTCGCCGAAGGCGGATCAGGCGTCCGCGTTTCGCATAGGCATGCACGTCCTACCGATGGTGCATGCTAGACGTCTTGACGTTGCGTTCTGTATCCGTATCTTCAGCGCGTCCGAGCACTGCGTACCAAGGCGCAGTCTCGCGCTGTGCCTTTCGCGTCCTCCACATGGAGATTATCTCAATGAAGCGTATTGCCCTCGTCGCCGCTGTGCTCGTTCTCTCCGCTTGCGCCAAGAAGGAAGAGGCTCCGGCCGCCGATACCGCCGCCGCCGCACCGGCTCCTGTTACGACTGTTGTCGACACCACCAAGAAGGACACGACGACGACGACCACGACGACGACCACGAAGACGCCCGCTCCGGTTCCTGCCAAGAAGCCGTAGTTCGCTGCTCGGTCGTAATGAGCACGGGCGCGACGAAAGTCGCGCCCGTGTTCTGTTAACTGCCCCAACAGCTCAAGACGCGAGTGCGTCCCGGAATGCCTCGGCCACCGCTTCGCGCGGATCGACCGTGCTGGTCCATCCCAGGTCCAGCAGCGCCCGTTCACTCGAAAACGGGTTGTCCCGCAGCAGGAAGTCCAGCGACGTCGAGTTCAGCAGCGCCGAGCCGGGCGCTCGAAGCAGGCGCAGCGCGGCACCGGCGATTGCCAGCGCGCCCTGCGCCACTGCGCCGGGTACCGGCAGCCATCGAACGCGACGTCCCATGCCGGCCTGCGCCGCTTCGTAGAACTCGCCCACCGTGATCGGGGCATCGTTGGTCACGTTGTACGCCCGCCCCGCGCCGGTCTCGCTGGTCACCGCACGCACCGCCACTTCGGCCACGCTCCGCGCGTGCACGATGGACATGACCGAGCGCCCATCACCGATGGCTGGCGTCACCGGCAGGCGGAGGAGCGTGGCCACGCGCGGCACGAATTGGCGATCGCGCGGCCCATAGATGACGCACGGCCGCACCGCCGTTGCCCACACGCGCCCGGCGCGATGCGCCGCCATCACCAGCTCCTCCGACTCACGCTTGGACCGCGCGTACCAGGCCCCCTCCGGAATGGGCCGCAGGGGCTGCAATTCCTGCAGCCCCGTGCCGCGCGAAAGGGCAAGACGCCCCTCGGGTCCGTAGACGGCGACCGAACTGAGGTGCAGCAGTCGCGCGCCGGCCGCCGCTGCCGCGGCGACGGCGTTTTGCGTGCCGTCGACGTTTGGCGCGCGGTACGCTTCCCATCCGCCTCGCGGCGTGACGGCCGCCGCGCAGTGAAACACGAACTGCGCGCCCTCGGCCGCGTGCGCGTACGACGGCGCGTCCTGCGTGTCGCCGTCATGAAGCTCAACCGCGCGCGACGACAACCACGCCGCGCGCGACCGGTCGCGCACCAGGGCGCGCACCTTCCATCCGTCGCGCTGCAACCGTTCCACGAGATGCGAGCCCACCAGGCCCGCCGCCCCGGTGATGAGGGCGACGTTCACGCGGGAAAGGGCAGGTCGATCACCGTGGCCGACCCTTCGCCATCGGCCGATCGCACCGTCACGACGGTGCCGGATTCCACCTTGCGGCGCAGCATCGCCAGCGCGATCGCGCCCAGCCGCGGTGACACGGCACGCGACCGCACGTCGCCAACGTCCTTGTCGTCCGCGAAGACCAGCACCGCGCCGGCCGGCATCGACGTTGCGCGCAGGCCGCGCAGGCCGCGGTTGACATGGCCGCGGAAGTGCACGCGGGCAACGGTCTCCTGACCCGTGTAGCATCCCTTGGTGAACGAGATGGCGTTCAGCGTGTCGAGGCAGGCCTCCTGTGCCAGCGTCTCCTCGTTCATGTCGGCGCCCCACGCGGGACGACCGGCCTCGATGCGCAGCACATCGAGCGTCTCCGCGTCACACGGCGCCGCGCCGGCCGCGATCAGCGCGTCCCGCAGCGCCGGCGCTTCTTCGGCGCGCACGATACAGTCGAAGCTGTCGACGCCGTACTCCACGGAGCGCACCACCATCACCGTGCCTTCGCCACGAGGCACGGTGGCGTGGGCAAGGGGCGGCAGCAGGTCGAAGGCGCTTGGCGAGCAGTCGAGCGTGTGGGCAACCACTTGCCGCGCGTGCGGTCCGACCACGCCGAGGCACGACAGCGCGGCGCTGGCGTCGGCATACGTCGCCAGGCGGGGGTTCACGTACTTGCGAATCATGGCCGCGAAGCCGGCGGCGGCCGCCGCCGTTACATCCACCAGGAAGTCGCCCGAATCACGACGAAAGACCCGGAGATCGGCGATGACCTTGCCCTTCGGCGTGAGCGCCGCCGCGTACAGGCCATGCCCCGCCTGCAGCGCCAGCACGTCATTGGTCACCAGGCCGGTGATCGTCTCGGCGGCCTTGGCACCGGCGAAGGTCATGCGCAACCGGTCGGAGCGATCGACGAACCCGGCGTCCGTGCGCAGCCGCTCGTAGGCGGCCGCATCGGGCGTCGTGACGGACGGCGGTGCAAGCGGCGCCGTCACGGGCGTCCACCCCGCACCAGCGCGCGCATCTGGTCGAACGTCATGCCCGAGAGCGTGGGGAAATAGGAGTTGGCCTCCATGAGATGGTGCACCGGGAGCGGGCCCACCGCAACGGACCGCACTCCCGCCGCAACCGCCGACCGGATGCCTGGGCGAGAGTCCTCGAACGACAGCGCCTCGCCGGGCGCCACCGGCGTCGTGCGTGAAAGTCTTTCGAGCGCCAGGAGGTATGGTGCGCCCGACGGCTTGCCCTCCACCTTGTCATCGGCCGTCACGACGCACGTGAACGCGTCGGCCACGTTGGCCAGCGTCAGCACGAAATCGACGTCGCGCCGCGAGGCGCGCGTGACAAGGGCGAGGCGCGCCTGCGTGCGCAGCGCCTGGACGAGCGCGAGGCCGCCAGGCTGCATCAGCAGGCCGCGGCCGATGCGCAGCGTGAAGGAGCGCTCGGCGCGCAGGCGCGCCAGTTCCACCGCAGTGGGATCGTCCCCGGCGCCCAGCGCGAGGCGCGCCGCGCGAACCGCGCCTTCCACGGCAAGGCCGTGGCAGTGCTCGGTCCAGGTCTCGTCGTCGAGCGACAGCCCATCAACGGACAGCGCCTCGCGCAGCGCCGCTATCCGGTGCGGCGTAGTGTCGGCGAGAATTCCCTCGAACTCCATGAGGACGACCTGCATTCAGCGCTCCAGTCGCGCGTAACTCTCGTCCAATAATTCTACCGGGTGCCTGGCCGTCACGCCGTTCCCTTCGAGCAGAAGGCCGCCGCCGATCTGCATGAGGCACCCCGGGTTGCCCGTGACAACCGTCGGGGCTCCCGTGGCCGCAATCTGCGCCAGCTTGGCGGCGAGCACGCGCTGCGAGACCTCGGGCTCGATGAGGTTGAAGATGCCGGCGCTGCCGCAGCACTGCTCGCGGTCGTTCAGCGGCACATGTTCCAGTGAGGGAATGGCGGCCAGCACCTGCAGGGGTGGCGTGACGACCTTCTGCGCGTGTTCCAGGTGGCACGGCGCGTCGTACGTGATGCGCAGTGGGAGTGGCGCGCCGGCGCGAGGCCCCGCGTCGGCCAGCAGCTCGCTGATGTCGCGCACTCTCGCGCTCAAGGAGATGGCGCGCTCCCGCCACGCGAGGTCGCCAGCGAGCAACTGCCCGTAGTCCTTCATCATGGCGCCACAGCCGGCGGAGTTCACCGCGATGAATTCTGCGCCGCTCGCCTCGAACGCGGCGATGTTCGCCCTGGCGAGGGCGCGGGCCGTGGTGGCGTCACCCGCGTGCACGTGCAGCGCGCCGCAGCACTGCTGGCCCGGCGAGCCGCAGACGGCGTAACCGTTGGCCGCCAGCACGCGCTCGGTGGCGCGGTTCACGCCGGCAAATAGGCCCTCCATCACGCACCCGTCGAGCGTGGCCACGAGCGAGCGCGTGACGGGGGTGCGCGGTGTCCATGCAGGCACGTCATCACGCGAGGTGGACGCGAGCATGGCAAAGGGGAATCCGAGTGACCCTGGCAGGCGGGCGAGCTGCTCGGCGATTCCCGTGTCGCGTACCATGCGGCCGAACCAGAGCGCAACGCGCAGCACCGAGGATCGGGCGAAGACCCACAGGATGAGTCGGGCCTGCCGCGGGAGCGGGCGCGAGGCGGCGAGCGTCTCGCGGGCCTTCTCCAATAGATGTCCGTAGGGCACGCCGCTGGGGCACGCGGTTTCGCAGGCGCGGCAGCCGAGGCAGCGCGACAGGTGCGTGGCGACGTCGGGGTCGTCGAGGGGGATCGATCCCTCGACGGCGGCGCGCATCAGCACCAGTCGGCCACGCGGCGAGTCATTCTCGTCCGCGAAGGCGAGGTAGGTGGGGCACGCCTGCAGGCAGAAACCGCAATGCACGCAACTGTCGAGGCCGGCGCGCGAGTGCTCCAGCGGCGTGGGGCACTCGGACGGGAGCGCGCGCGCAATCGGTGCGGCGCTCATCCCATGATCCCCGGGTTGAGGATATTGGCGGGATCGAAGGCGGACTTGATGCGGGCATTGAGGGATCGCACGCCGGCTGCCATCGGCACTCGCACGGCCGGGACCGGCGGTGCCTCGCGGAGTGCCGTCCAGATGCCCGCATCGATGGCGTGGGCGCGACCAAACGCGGCCACCGCGGCACGGGCGGCCGACACATACCCTGCGTTTCCGGCAATGCGCACGACAAGGTGCGCGTGCTCTCCCAGTCCGAAGCTCGCGCGCAGTCCATCGGGAACGAGCGCGCACGCCAGTGGCGGCGTGCTGCATTGCCGGAACGCGCCGCCAGCGTCGATCGGGCGCATGGCATCCACCTCGACCACCCACGTCTCGTCCACCGCCGGACGCGCACGAAGGCGCAGGCTCACGCGCGTGATCGCGCCGAGCGTCCCCCACGCGCCGGTCATGAGCCGCACGAGGTCAAAGCCGGCGACGTTCTTCACCACCTTGCCCCCGGGGCGCAGTACCTTGCCCGTGCCGTCCACGATCTCGAGGCCGAGCACGTGATCGCGCGGGAGGCCGAGCGCCTGCGCATACGGGCCGGCGGTCGCGGTGGCGATGGTCGCGCCCACCGAGCCCGCGTTGCCTCCCCACGGCGAGAGCGGACACCACTGGTTGTGCGCGGCGGTCACGGCGTCGAGTTCGGCGATGGTCGTCGCCGCGCCAACGGTGATGGTGAGGTCGCCAGGCTCGTATTCGATGATGCCGCCGAACGCGTCGAGGTGCAACGGCTCTGCATTGGCGCGCACCGCTTCGCCGCCGTCGAGCCAGGTGCCACGGCCGACAATTCGGAGGGACTTGCCGCGAGTTGCGGACGCGCTGATGAGCTCGGACAGTTCCGCGAGCGTGCTTGGCCGGAACGTCACGGCTTTGCTCCGTCCGTCATCTGCCGACGGTTCGGCGCCTTCCACTCGCGGCAGTAGCGGACGGGCACGACCTTCCCTGGGTTCGCCCGGCGGTCCGGATCGAACACGTCGCGCAGGCGGCACATCGCGTCGAGCGTGTCGGGGGAGAACAGCTGGTCCATGTACGCCAGCTTGTCGAGCCCTACGCCGTGCTCACCGGTGATGGTACCACCCGCGTCGATGCACGCGAGCATGATCTCCTGCATGGCCGCGTGCACGCGCGCCGACTCGTCCGCGTTCCCCGCATCGTATGGAATGTTGGGATGCAGGTTGCCATCGCCAGCGTGAAAGACGTTGCACACCTTCACGCGGTGCTTCTCACCGATCACCGCGATTTGCGCCAGCAACGCCGGCAGCCTGGTGCGCGGCACCACGGCGTCCTGCACCACCAGGTGCGGGGCGATGCGTCCCATCGCGCCGAAGGCCTTCTTGCGTCCCTGCCACAGCCGGGCGCGCGCCGCCGGTTCGGTGGCGATCCGCACGTCGCGTGCGCCATGTGCGCGGCAGATGCGATCCACCGCCTGCACGTCGTCGTCAAGCCCTGCCGCGGCGCCGTCCACCTCGACGAGCAGGACGGCGGCGGCGTCCGTGGGATAGCCCGCCGCGTAGATGCTCGCCTCCACCGCGCCGATGGTCGCCTGGTCCATCATCTCGAGTGCTGCCGGCAGGATGCCCTCGGCGATGATCGCCGACGTCGACATGGCGGCATCGTTGATGCTCGTGAAGTCGGCCAGCAGCGTGACGATGCGCTCGGGGTTCGGCGTGAGCTTCACCGTGAGCTCGATGGCGACGCCAAAGCACCCTTCGCTGCCCACGAAGGCGCCGATCAGGTCATAGCCGCCGGCCTCCCCCTTGCCGTGCGGATCGCCGAGCGTCACCACCTCGCCGTCGGGGAGCGCGACGACGGCGCCCACCACGTGGTTGAGCGTGACGCCGTACTTCAGGCAATGTGGGCCACCGGCGTTTTCGGCGAGGTTGCCACCCAGCGTGCATGCCGTCTGGCTGGAAGGATCGGGGGCGTAGTGCAGCCCGAATGGCGTGGCGGCCTTGGTGAGCGTCGCGTTCACCACGCCGGGTTCCACGCGTGCGATGCGCCTTACCGGGTCGATCTCGAGGATGCGCTTCAACCGCTGAAGCCCGAGCAGCACCGTGCCGTCGGCCAGTGCGCCGCCGCTCAGGCCCGTGCCGGCGCCCCGGGGCACGAACGGCGTGCCATGCTGCGCGAGCGCGCGCACCACCTGCAGCGCCTGGCCGGCGTCGGCGGGAAAGACGG